>CAJOFE010000016.1 GCA_905233825.1 uncultured Prevotella sp.
TACAATACGGGGTAGATACGCCCGTACTTCGTGCTCGACTCGTTGTTGTTACGGCGAGCGTCAATCTGCATCTGTAAATTCAGTTCAGCCATAGTTTTTGTGTTTTAGTAGTAAGTAGTTCTTGGCAAGCCAAGCAAGTAGTTAGTAGTCTAGTCCTCCCCATACAGGGGGAGGTAGAGGGGGCTTTACAAACGGCATCTCCGGGCCCTGGAGGCGGCGTCTGTCAGGCTTTGAAACGGCATCAGTTTTTACGTGGACAACCATCGTGCAAGGCGAGTACGGAGTGCGGGGTTGCTTGGCCTTCGCTGAGCCGCCGCCGATGGTCGCCATTGTATCCTGATTGCATTACAAAGGTACAAAAAAAATGCGAGGTATGCAAGGGTTTTGCAAATTTATTTTCAAATTATTTGGGGGCACAGACACGCGATTTCCCCCCACCGTCCGCCAGCCCTGCAAACGGTATAGTACCATAGTACCATAGTACCATTTGCATTTTCAGTTTCGCATGGCAAAAAAACTAAGATATATATTTATATTATATATATTATTATAATAATATATATAATATAATAATAATTATACTATTCAAGTTACTATACACTTGCCTTCTTCAGAATACGGTTGACTCTTTCCGTATTGTGTTTTCGATTTTCGAAATGGTACTATGGTACTATGGTACTATATAGAAAAATGCCCTAAAAATTTGGTGTATCAGGAAAAATAATGTATCTTTGCACCAAGTATCGGCTGATCGTTCTCAGAACGTAAGCCCCTAAAACTATCTAGATGATTACAGGAGAAATAAAAAACAGGATCGATGCGATATGGGATACCTACTGGGTAGGCGGCATTACCAACCCCATGTCAGTATTGGAACAGATGACCTATCTCTTCTTTATGAAGATGATAGACGATGCACAGCTGAAGAAGGAAGCTGAAGCCAACATCTTAGGTGTGACGATTGCCAACCCCACTTTCAAGGATGGCCTGTGGCATAATCCAGAAACGGATAACGACGTACCTTATAACTCATTGCGTTGGCACGTGTTTAAAAACATGGAGGCCACGCAGATGTTCAACACCATCCGCAACGATGCCTTTTCCTTCATCAAGAACCTGAATGAAGGCAAGTCTTCTGCCTACAGCCGTTTTATGCGCGATGCCGTATTCCTCATTCAGAATCCACGTACGTTGACGAAGATTGTAGATGGTGTGGATGCACTGGATATGACCAACCGCGATGCCATGGGCGATGTCTATGAGTACATCCTTGGTAAAATGGCAGCTAGTGGCAACAATGGTCAGTTCCGTACGCCCCGACATATCATCCGCATGATGGTGGAGCTGATGCAGCCCACGCTGAAAGACGAGATCTGCGACCCTGCCATGGGTAGTGCAGGCTTCATCGTTGAGAGTGCCAAGTACATAGCAGCCCACTACAAGCAGGAACTCTTGAAGAAGGAGAATGCTGAGCATTTCCGTGGCAATATGTTTCATGGCTTCGATACTGACAGCACCATGTTGCGCATTGGTGCCATGAACCTGATGCTGCATGGTGTGGAAGAGCCTGACGTGGCCTATCGTGACAGTCTTTCTTCAAGCAATAACGATACAGAAAAGTACACGCTCTGTTTGGCCAATCCTCCCTTTGCAGGCAGCATCGACAGCGAGGACACCAGCAAGTCGCTCCTTGCCATCACCAACACCAAGAAGACGGAATTGCTGTTTGTCTCGCTGTTTATCCGTATGTTGCAGACGGGTGGGCGTTGTGCCAGCATTGTGCCTGATGGCGTGCTGTTTGGCAACTCCAATGCGCATGTAGCCTTGCGTAAAGAGTTGGTAGAGAATCATACACTAAGAGCTGTCATTTCTATGCCAAGCGGCGTGTTCCAACCCTATTCAGGTGTCAGTACTGCCATACTCATCTTCACCAAAACTGGGGCAGGCGGCACGGATAAGGTGTGGTTCTACGACATGCAGGCCGATGGTTATTCGCTCGACCAGAAGCGCACAGAAGTAGCAGAGAACGATATTCCAGACGTGGTGGCCCGTTTCCACAACCTCGAAGCCGAAGCCCAGCGCTCACGTAAAGACAAGTCTTTCTTGGTGCCTGTTGACGAGATACGCCAGAATGACTATGTGCTCTCCATTAATAAATACAAGGAGGTGGAACGCGAGGCGATTGAGTACGAACCAACAGAGGTCATCATGGACCGCGTAATGAAATTGGAGGATGAGATTTCGGCAGCCGTGAGGGAGTTTAAGGAGAAATTCTTGAAGTGACTATGGACGAGAAAGAACTATATATCAATTTCGACGAGTACATCCGCCAAGGCGAGCCAGGTCAACGTGAAGCGGCATACGCTTGGAGTACCGCTATAGGTCTTCAAGCTGTAGATAGGCTTAGGACATCGGATTATCTGAACGACTTAGCCCGTCGGAATATTGAAGGTGAAATCACTATTGACGAAGTGGACAGCTTACTCGATAGTTATTATAAGAGCAAGACAACGCGCGAGGCTGATGATGATAACAAAGAAGAGGCTGACAGGGCATCGAAAAACATTAAGCGGATTCTCTCAACTGTAACTCTCGATTTCACGACTAACGGGCTTATCAGTCTTCATCGCAGGATATTCGAGGGCGTGCTCAAGCATGCTGGGGAACTGCGCAAATACGACATTACCAAGAAGGAATGGGTACTGGAGGGAGACACTGTGCGTTATCTGAACTGGGAGGATCTGCGCAGAGCCCTCGACTATGACATACAACAAGAGCGTGCTTTCATTTACAAAGGAAAGAGTCAGGATGAAATGATTAGTCATCTGACGCAATTTGTGTCTGGAATTTGGCAGGTTCATGCTTTTGGAGAGGGGAATACACGTACAACAGCCGTTTTTACTATCCTTTATCTTCGCTCTCTGGGGTTCAATGTTGAGAACGACCTCTTTGCACGTCATTCTTGGTATTTCCGCAATGCGTTAGTACGTGCCAACTATAAGAGCGTTGTGAAGGCAGTTGAGTATTCGCCCATCTATTTAGAGCGTTTCTTCCGTAATCTGCTACTTGGCGAACAATGGGATTTGCGTAACCGCTATCTGCATATCCATCCTACCAAGGAGTGGAGCGTCCAGCCGAATCTGGCAGCTCCCGAACCGCTCGGCGACGAAAGGAGACGCTTGCCTATGCAAGAAGCACCCGAACAAGTACCCGAACAAGTACCCGAACAAGTACCCGAACAAGTTCATGATTTATTGCATACAAACAATCCGCTAATCATTAAACTCATAAAGGTTATCGGGAATGAAGAGTTGTCTGTCTCTCAGTTAATGGAAAGAACAGGATTAAAACACAGACCTAACTTCATTGAATATCACTTGACCCCTTCTATTGCTGAGGGCTATGTACGCATGTTGTATCCTGAAAAGCCTCGCCATCCACGCCAGAAATATCTATTGACGGTGAAGGGACTGGCACTACTTAATGAGAAGGAGGACAAGGTATGAAAGAAGGGTGGGAATATAAAAAACCAATAACAGAAGTTGTTTGGTTTCAAGAAGGTCCTGGAGTTAGGAACACACAATACACAGAAACAGGGATTAAACTACTAAATGTAGCCAATCTCGTCGATGGTCATATTGATTTGACTACTTCAGATAGATATATATCAATAGAAGAAGCCTATGGTAAATATAAGCACTTTCTTGTAGATGAAGGTGATTTAATATTAGCGAGTTCTGGTATTAAAGTTGATTATATAGAGAAGAAAATGGGATTTATTAAGAAAGAACATCTTCCTCTATGTATGAATACTAGCACAATAAGATTTAAAACAATAGATAGTGATAGATTGTACATATACTTCTTCATGTATTTTCTAAAATCTTTTGCATTTAAAAAGCAATTATACAAACAAATTACTGGTAGTGCTCAATTGAATTTTGGACCTAGCCATTTAAAGAAAATAACGATTACCCTCCCCCCTCTCTCTGAGCAGCAGCATATTGTTGAAGAGTTGGACCTGTTGAGTTCCATCATTGAAAAGAAGAAAGCCCAATTAAACGAGTTGGATCATCTGGCGCAGTCTCTCTTCTATGAAATGTTTGGCGACCCTATCATCAATGAAAAGGGATGGGAGATGAAGAAACTGAAAGATGCATGTACTTGTATTACAGATGGTGACCATATGCCTCCTCCCAAAGCAGACAAAGGAATACCATTTATTACAATATCCAACATTGATAAACAATACAGAGAAATTGATTTCAGAGAAACGTTCTTTGTTCCTCAAAATTATTATGATAGTCTAAAAGATGAACGAAAAGCTCAGATAGGTGATGTCCTTTATACTGTTACAGGTTCGTATGGTATTCCTATCATCGTAAATGAACGCAGAAAGTTTTGCTTTCAAAGACACATTGCATTATTGAGACCCAATAAACTTTTAGTTAGCTCTTGCTTTCTATGTTATTGGGCATTGTGTAAGAGTATAAAATATATGGCAGACGATGTCGCTACAGGGATAGCGCAGAAAACTGTTGGCCTGTCTTCACTTAGGAAGTTCCCTATAATTATTCCTCCCTTGGACTTGCAGAATCAATTCGCCTCCAAGATAGAAGCCATCGAGCACCAGAAGGAACT
The DNA here is from genome assembly GCA_905233825.1 of uncultured Prevotella sp. Classification (GTDB taxonomy): domain Bacteria; phylum Bacteroidota; class Bacteroidia; order Bacteroidales; family Bacteroidaceae; genus Prevotella. The sequence goes on from CAJOFE010000016.1 coordinate 4,642, forward strand.
CATCAAGCAGTCCATCAAGGAGGTTGAGACGCTGTTTAACAATCGTATGGATTACTATTTCAATTAAAACCAAACAGTCGAGCAGATGAAGAACTTTGACTATCTACAGGACATTGAGGCACTGAAAGACCTATACGGCTTTTGCAGTGCAGCAGAGGATACGCAGCAGACCAACTATGATGTGTGTGCGCTGAATGGGCGCAGGGCCTTAGAGTGGATAGTCAAAGCTATCTATACGCTGAAAGGCATTAAGATAGAGCCTCGTACGAGTCTGCTTGAAATGATGTCGAGTGAGCCGTTTACGCAGTTCATTGGCGACGATGACAAGCTGATGATGGCGGCTCACTATGTGCGTAAGATAGGAAACAAGGCAGCACATGATGGAAGGGTAAAGGCAGGAGAGGCTTTCTTCACGCTACTGAATATATATAATGTGGTAGGTGGCATCTTACTCAAATTAGGCGTGCTCAAAAGCCTGGCTCCTTTCCGCAAAGACCTGATTCCCAGCAAACCGATACTGACGGTTGTGCCCACCATCAATGTGCCTACTGCTCCAGCGCAGTTCGTGGAGAGCGTGCCCAAAGAGGCATTGGAAGCTCCACAGAGCATCGAGGGCAAGGTGGACTATAGCGAGGCAGAAACACGCAAGCTGTTCATTGACTTGCTGTTAGAAGAAGCCAAGTGGGAAGTGCTGGATCAAGAAGGGGCCATCGTGCCCAGTAAGGCGTGCATTGAGATTGAAGTCAATGGGATGCCCAATGAATCTGGTGTGGGATATGTGGACTACGTGCTGTTTGGTGCCAATGGCAAGCCCCTGGCAATAGTGGAAGCCAAGCGAACCACCAAGTCGCCAGAAGTAGGCAGACAGCAAGCCATCTTGTATGCAGATTGCCTGGAGCGACAATATGGCGTGAGACCTGTCATCTACTATACCAACGGTTTCAAGACCTTTATCATTGACGGCTTGGGCTATCCTGCCCGTCGCGTACACGGATTCCATACGGAGGATGACTTGATGGTGCTGATACAGCGACGTGGAAGAAACGGCATCACTGACCTCAAAATCAGCGACGAAATTACTAATCGCGAATATCAGAAACGAGCCATCAGAGCCATCTGTGAGAACTTCAACACGATGCATCGCAGGGGCTTGTTGGTGATGGCAACTGGTACAGGTAAGACACGTGTAGCCATATCCCTTTGCGATGTGCTGATGCGCAACGGATGGGCAAAAAACATCCTGTTTTTGGCTGACCGTACGGCACTGGTGAAGCAAGCGCATAAGAACTTCACCAAGCTGTTGCCCAGTGCCACGACAGCCCGTCTGGATGATTTCAAGCCTACAGACAAGGAGAGCGTGATGAAGGCCCGTATCCTGTTCAGTACCTATCAGACCATGATCAACTATATTGATACAGAACAGAAGGAGTTCTCGATTGGCAGGTTTGACTTGATCGTGATTGACGAGGTGCATCGTAGCATCTTTGGCAAATACACCTCTATCCTGAGTTACTTCGATGCGCTGATGGTGGGACTGACTGCCACACCCAGAGAGGATGATGACCGTAGCACGTATGAGCTGTTTGAGCGAGAGAGTGGAGAACCTAATTTCGAGTATCTGCTGGATGAGGCTGTCAGCGATGGTTATCTGGTGGATAAGGTGGTGTTGTCGCGTACCACAGATATCTTGAAGAACGGTATCAAGTATGATAAGCTGTCAGCGGAAGAGAAGCAGCAGATGGAAAGCATCTGGAAATATGAAAAGGCTAAACTGAACATTCCAGATGATGAACTGTACAGGCGCAATATGGATACCATCGACAAGGTGATCATCGACTTGATGGACAACGGCCTGAAGATTAACGGTGGTGACACCATCGGCAAGACCATCATCTTTGCATACAACCACAATCATGCCGTGCTGATAGTTGACAGGTTCAAAATGCTGTATCCTGCCCTTGGCGATGACTTCTGCCAACTGATAGACAATACGGTGAACTATGCCCAGAGCCTCATCGACACCTTCGAGGTGAGGGGTAAGATGCCTCAGATTGCCGTCTCTGTGGATATGCTTGATACGGGTATCGATGTGCCTGACATCTTGAACTTGGTATTCTTCAAACAAGTGCGCTCGAAGATTAAGTTCCTGCAGATGATAGGACGAGGCACGCGACTGTCGGAAGAGATATTCGATGAAGGGGAAACGCCAGAGGACAGAGCCAAGAAGTTCTTCTATATCTTCGACTGGTGTGGTAACTTCGAGTTCTTTGGGGAGAATCCCAAGGGTTATGAACCTATGAAGTCCATATCACTCACACAGAGATTGTTCGACTTGCGTGTTGACTTGGCCATTGCCCTGCAGCATGAGCAGTTCCAGAGTGATGAAGTGGCGAAGGCTCTGCACGATGAGGTGAAAGCGATTCTGATGGGGCAGGTAAAGGAGCTGAACGATAAGCATATTTCCGTGCGTGAGCATTGGGACGTAGTAGATAAGTATCGCAAGAAGGAGACATGGGTGTATCTGTCGAATACGGATGGCATAGAACTGAAAGACGTGATAGCCCCGTTGCTGGTGAATGGGACAACGAATATGGGAGCCACCAAGTTCGACATCCTGATGCTGAACATTGAGTTGTCGCAGATTGACGAGGCTGTCAGTGGCGACAAGTCGAAGCTGGTCGTGGAGAGGATTGCCACTCAGTTGCAGGAGAAAGCCAGCATCAAACAGGTGAATGACAAGATGCCGCTGATAAAGGCGCTATCCAAGCATGACTTCTGGGAAACGGCCTCTCTAGATAAGCTGGAGTATGTGCGTAAGGAGATCAGGGATTTGGTGCAATTCCTGACAGGCATTACCAACCAGAAGTTTACCATCAACATCAAGGATACGGTTGAAGCCAAGGGAACCCCCAAGAACGTATCATTGCAGACATCCTACAAACAGCGCGTGATGGACTTCCTGACAGAGAACAAGGAGTTGCCAGTGATTCAGAAAATAGTCAGGATGGAGAAACTGACTTTTGAAGACATCTGCGAACTGGAGAAAATCTGCTGGAAGGAGCTTGGCACGAAAGAGGAATACGAGAAATTCATTGCCAAGAGCAACATGATTTGTGGTGACAGCGTGGGTGCGTTCATCCGCTCTCAGATAGGTGTTGACCGTCATGTGGCCATGGAGCGGTTCGCGCAGTTCCTGTCAGGCACTACGCTTAACTCCATGCAGGAGGAATACATCAAGAGCATCATCACATACGTTTGTGACAACGGTGATATTACGCCCAACACCCTGCTGGAAGAGGAACCGTTTGCACAGTATGAATGGATTGATACATTCGGCAAGAACTTCATAGCAGTGCGTAACTATGTGAACGAGATACACAACATCGTGAGAGTGGCTAATGGAGAGAGTATCAGCATGAGTCAAGAAACACCGTCCACCATGAAAGTTGTCACGCCAGCCAAGCGAGGCAAGAAAGCCGAAGAGGTGCGATTTATCCCTTCCGGCTCCATGCTTACGAATGTGCCTGATGATCATGAGGTGCTCAAACTCATTCACACAATGATGGAATTGGTGGAAGGTACAACCATTCTGAGAATTGTAGTGGAGTGTCAGAAGGAGTTCCAAGAAAAGTATTTCAGCATGAAGCCTAATGAATGGCACCACCTGGTGCGTGACTATGTAAGAGAGGTAACAAAACGTCCAGACCTGCAAGAAACTGAAGTCTTCAGATTCGTGATGGCAGGGTAATATCAATAATACGACATCTCTGTTTAAAGTCCATGTGGAGAATAATGATGAAAGGATGGTGGTAATGAAAAAGAAGCATTCTAAATCTGGCATAGGATTTTCAAGCATTCATTTAAATTGGGATGCTGTTAATTCCTTCATAAGTGATCTGGATTTGTCTCTTAAAAAGGTATTAAATAATAGAGGATGTCCTGTCTTTTGGGACAGGGGCGGATATCTTTGCGCCAAGAATCTTGAAGTAATGATTGAATATGAAAGATGGTCTTGCAGCCCTCGTATGGTACATGATCCTTGCAGTTTGCACTTTTTGTGCTTATGCATTCGTTTTAATAGCCTTGGCAACTATTGTCAGGCTTGCAGTAAATGACTATAATGAAAAAGGGGAGGTAATGGCATGACCACATGGTGGACTTTGATAACTCATTGGGGACGTAAATCATGTCATTGCTGAATGCCCTTTAGTTATCGGCATTTTAATATTATTAACGAAAGAAGGTGGGCTGAGCATTTTGTCGGCTCACTTCTTTTTTGTACCTTTGCCAGTTGACTGGCGAGGTTACTCTGTCTCGGCAAAAAAAGAAACGAGTTTCTTTGTTTTGCTCTCGACTTTTCGTAACTTTGCCTGCTAATGGACCTTGTCCTTTTCTCATACGGAATCAACACAAAATATAGGAGGAACAACTGATGACAAACGACATCGACGAATTCAAAATGATTCTCGGCATGGCCAAAAACGAAGGCAGGATGGAGGCAGAAAACACGATGCTGAAGGAACTGAACAAGCAACAGGAGGAAGAGATTGCACGACTGAGGAAGCAGCTGAACACGAAGGAGAGACAGCTGACGGAGAAAGATCGCATCATCGCTGTGCAGACGGAGCGCATCAAGGAACTGGAGACCATGGTGAACAGTCAGCCGGCACAGGGTGAGGGCTCGACGATTGGCGCTGGGGCAGAGCCTGTGGTGGTGGTCAACCAGTACTACCTGTTAGACAGGCCCAAGACGGAGAGCTACGTGTGCACGCTGGACAACGACCATCGCATGTTTGCTGGCCATCTGCTACTACATACCATGCCCGACAGCACCCCCAAGCGCATCTTCGACCAGGTAAACAAGATGACACAGCTGGAGGCCAACGCCAACGGGCGACTGGCAGATGCCATGGAACGGGTGGCAGAGAGGCCGACATACGGCGAATACTATGAGACTGGCGCTACGCACGACGACAAGCGCCGCCAGGTGATGATTGAACCCACGGATCTGTCGAACACACAACTAACACTGCCCAACCATGAGTGAACACTATCATTATGCAGAAGGAGCCATTCACCACGACCACAAACAGGTGCTGCACATTGACCAGGTGAATGGTGGCGACGTGGGAAAGCTATTGGGTGCCTTCTTCAAACAGGATGCTGAGGAGGCAGAGGTGGTGGAGGAGGTGCCCACTGCCAGCAAGACTGCCAGCAAAGCCGGCCGACCCAGGAAAGCAGGGAAGAAGATCATGAAGTCGTTCATCTACCAGGCATGGACTGAGGAAGAGACGAACATGCGCCTGCAGAGCCTCTTCTTTGGGCTGCTGCAACTGAAATGGATTGCCGAAGATACGAAGCAGAAGAGTTTTCTCAGCATCTTCTCTGGCGAGGAGACCACATGCCGGGTGGTGTGGACGGGCGAGATCAACACGCTGGCAGAACTGTTCAAGGAACTGGTCAGCAGGAAGCAGTATGTGAAGCTGCCAGAGGGTGAGAGCATCTGGGTGATGGTGAATGCCCGCTTCTGGGACAAGGAGGGGAACCATGAGTTCGGCAACGACCGTCTGCGCTCTACCAGCACACCCACAGGAAGTAAGGAAACGATAGACCTGCTGGTGAAAATCATGAATCCTGACCTGCCACTGGAATCGCTAAGAGAGATGATGCAGAGTCAGCGTTAATTCAGCGCAGTCAGCGTTGCAGGAAAAAGCAATAATTTATTTCTGAAATATTTCACTATCCGCAAACGGCTTTAAACAGGCTGTTTGCGTTTTTTTCATACCCTGGCGCAAGGGGTCAAAGTCAGCGTTAATTCAATTTTCGCTGACTCTGAAAACAGTGTTATTATAGAAGCCCCCTGAAAATCGGGAACGGGTGAGAATAGTAACATTCTAAAGCAGAACGAATATGACTCAGAAAGTGAAAAGGACAAGGATTGTGAGCGTCGAGAACGACTATCACATCAAGGTGAAGAAATGGTGCCCATCATGCCAGTTCAAAGAAATACTGAACGACGGCACCCGTATCTGTACGAAGACACAGCTCGCTGTGGAGCAGAGGGACAAGTGCAAGCTCTGGCAGATGAGCGAAGGGTTGCAGCATGCAGGGCGTAGCGGAGGAGTGGTGAAACTGCTAAGAGAGGTGGTGATACACTAAACAACATAATAACCGAGTCGAAGCGAGTGGAGGAAGTCACGCGTGTGAAAATGGCCAAATTCCGACATGACCTTCACTCACAAATTCGACAAGATTATGAAAAAGTACATTTTTGTTTTGAACGCCATCAACGTGATGGACAAGCTGCTGAGCAGCAAGCGAGTGGAAGGTGTCCTGTATATGGATGAGGACACGGGTCGTCTTACTTTCAAGGCCTACAACCGTATGAGGCCGAAGGGCCAGAGGGACAGGCTCATCAAGAAGCTGCCTTGGGGATGGGTGAAGGAGTCGATGGAGCGCGTGAAGGTGCACGCCAGCTTCCCGAAGGACTATGGAACGGCCACCGTCATGGGGCTGCTGGAGGAGCATACACGGGATGCGAAGAATGCCCTCATCGACCATGAACTGGACTTGATTGAGTTCTGCTAAAAGAGTTAAGAGTTAAGAATTAAGAATTTAGAATTTAGAGGTGTCGGCTTCGCCGAGTAAGAATTATGAAGTAGGAAGTACTTCTTACATCTACCATCTTCCTTGCCCACAGGGCAATACCTCTAAATTCTAAAATCTAAATTCTTACTTGCCACAGGCAACACCTCTAAATTCTAAAATCTAAATTCTTACTTGCCCACAGGGCAATACCTCTAAATTCAAAAATCTAAAATCACAAAGATGTTTTGTTATCAGAAGAACTTTTCGAATCCTACGTTGCCCGTTGACGAAGCGCAGTTCTTTGCGCTCGTCAGGGCGACGCAGTGGAACGAGAACATTGACAAGTATCGTGCTACGGGCGATGCCTCGCTGAAGCGCAAGCTGCCTGCCTTCATCTTCCAGGCCACGTTCGACGAGACCACGTCGAAAAGCGGCAAGGTGGGGCGCTGGCGCAAGCAGGCTGCCACCAGGCTGACGGGACTGGTGGTGATGGATATCGACCATCTGGGACCCACCCCCGACCCCTCCCGTGCAGGAGGGGAGAGCAATATGATGCTGGAGCCTCGTGAGCTATTCCAGAAATGGCGCGAGGAGCACCCTGAACTGTTCGCCGACACTAAGCACCCCCTCTCTTGGGAGGGGGATGGGGGGAGGTTGCTGCTGGTTTACATTACCCCAAGCGGCAAGGGGCTGAAGGTGGTCTTCAAGGCTCGGACGGAATGGGGCAACCTCATCGACAACCAGCACGCGATGGCGAAGGTGCTGGGCGTGGAGGTGGACGAGAGCTGCAAGGATGCCTCGCGCATGAGCTTCATCTGCAAGGAGAGCGACATCCTGTATCTGGACAAGGAGCTCTTTACGTATGAGGACAGGGAGTTTGGCGAGAAATATGACGGGGAGTATCGTGATGGGAAAAGCAAGGGAAGCCTCTCCCCTTACCCCTCTCCAGAGGGAGAGGGGGACTATAAGAGGGAGGGGAAGGGTTACTCTCAAGGTCCTCAAGTATCTACACCCCTCCCTCACAGGGAGGGGGATAGGGGGAGGCTTTTTAAAGGCGTGCCCTATTCTGAGATCATCAGCGAGTGGTGGAAGCGCAACGGGGGCGAGCCGCAGGAGGGTGAAAGAAACGTGAAGCTGTATCAGCTGGCCGTGAACCTGCGTGCCATCTGCGACAACGACAGGGCGCTGCTGATGGAGGTGATGCCTCGCCTGGGACTGGACGAGCAGGAGATGCGCAGCATCGTGGAGAGTGCCTGCAAGGAACCGCCCAAGGGCATCTCGAAGATGATTCGGGAGATTATGGGTTCTTTCGCTACCACCCCTAACAGAAGATTGCCCCATGAAGACGCAATCGCCTCCCCAGAGGAGGGGAATAGAACTCCCCTCCCCTCGAGGGGAGGGGCAGGGGTGGGGTTACCAAGTGTGGGCTCACCAAGGTTGGGGTCTCCAGAGGCGGAGTCCGTACCTTTGGAGGACTGGGGCGCACAGATTGAGGCCCTCTCAGAGCATTTCCCCCTGCTGAAGGACATCACGAAGGGCCTGAAGAAGAGCCAGTACCCTGCCGCGTTGTTCGTGGGTGGAGGCCTGCTGATGACCCTGATGACCCGCTGCACCTATCGCTTCTACCATCGCCCTGAGGAGCTTCGACGGCTGAACAACTCGACCCTGATCATCGGCGACCCTGCCAGTGGAAAGTCGTTTGCCACCAGGCTCTTCAAGCTGCTGTCAGCACCCATCGTCGCTGCCGACAAGGTGGGCAAGGATGCCATCAACGCCTATCGCGAGCAGATGCGCACAAAGGGCGCCAACAAGGAGAAGCCCAGGAAGCCGAAGGTCATCGTGCGCATACACCCTGCACGCACCTCCAACGCACAGTTCATACAGGACATGGTGAACTCGGTGGAGAGCGTGGACGGCGAGGAGATGCAGCTGCACATGCTCACCTTCGACACGGAGCTGGACAACACCGTGACCGTGCAGAAGGGAGGCTCGTGGATAGACAAGCAGAGCCTGGAACTGAAGGCCTTCCACAACGAGGAGGACGGACAGGCATACTCGAACAACGACTCGATACTGCAGGACTTCTACGTGACCTGGAACTTCATCTATACAGGCACGCCCATCGCCCTGAAGAAGAAGGTGAACGAGCAGAACTTCGGCAGCGGACTGGCCACGCGCCTGACCTGCATACCCCTGCCTGCCACCAACTTCGAGATGATGGAACGCGAGCACTACATCGACTACGACAGCGACAGCCGCCTGAAGGAGTGGGCCTTCAAGCTCGACAGGATGAAGGGCGAGCTGAGCGTGCAGAAGATCGTGGACGAGCTCTACGACTGGACGGCACGGCGCATGGCTGATGCCAAGGAGAACGACTCCAGGGCCGACGAGATGCTGCTCAAGCGCTGCGCCTACCACGGGCTGAACTTCGCCGCTCCCTTCATCGTCATGCGCCACTGGGCAGACATCCATCAGGACGGCGACTACTGGTGCGGCACCTTCGAGACGGACGACGTGGACTGGAAGCTCGCCGAGCTGATAGTCAACATACAGTACGCCTGCCAGCGCCACTACTTCGGAGCCCTGGCCGAGAACTACTTCGACAACAAGCTGAAGGAAGCCTCAGTCAACGTGCAGCGTCGCCAGAAGACCATCGAGGCCTTCTCACGCCTGCCACAAGAGTTTACCAACGAGGACGTGATGCGCTGCTTCAACCTGGGCAGCGAAGGGGCTGCACGCATGAAAATCAAACGTCTGCTGAAAGACCATCTGATAACGAAGATAAGTGACAGTAGGCAAACGGGAAACCAGATGACTATTTATAGCAAAACGGGCATTGCGATGCTGTAAAGTACCATAGTACCATTACTTCTTCCTACGCCACCGATACATGCACCACCCGATGAGGGTGCCCAAGCAGACACCGGTTGTGTTGGCGACAAAATCGAGCCACTCGCCAGTACGGGTGGTGGTGGCGTAGGCCTGAAGCAGCTCTATCACGCCACTCATCAGGATAAGGCCGAGGAAGGCAAAGAGGAAGAGCTTCCAGAATACCAGGCGGCTGTGGTGGCGCAGGTACTCCCACCAGATGACTGACGTGGTGCCACCATACATGGCGAGGTGTGTCCACTTGTCGATGAAGGGCACGTTGTCCATGGGCGTCTCGGGCATGTTGACAAAGAGACAGAGATACCAGATGAGCGCCAGACACAGGAGTGACAGCGGATAACAACGGAGCAGATGGCGGAAATCCTTCAAGAGATAAGAGGTGAGTGGTGAAAAAGTAAGTTGTCCTATTTCAACAGGATGCGGCCCTGGTCATCGATCTTGGCCTGACTCTGGGGCACGTCGGACTCGGTGAGCTGCTTCATCTCGCGAATGACGGCTCCTGTCTTATCGGTACGAGGGCCTATGCCACGCGTCTGGATGAAGGGATAGACCTGCCCTTTGAGGAACTGGCCTGTCTTGGGGTCAATCTTTATCTCGACAAGGGGTGCATAGCCGGAGATACCTGTCAGGCTGACATTGTAGGGCGTGCAGAAGTTGCCCAAGCTGTAGGCAATGAAACGGCCTTTATAGACCTCAGCACAGCGCAACACGTGGGGGCCGTGGCCATAGACGACGTCAGCACCGTGGTCGATGCAGAAATGGGCCAACTGGCGCAAGGAGCCACGATTCTCGCCGAGAAAAGTCTCGCTGCCCTGTGGCAGATGGCTCTGCGTGCGCCCTTCAGCTCCTCCGTGGAAGGAAACGATGACGAGGTCGCAACGGCCTACGAGGTCATCGACGATGCGGCCCACGACATTGAGGTCGGTATGCTTCAGCGTGTAGCTGTTGTGTCCGAAGGCGCAAAGGCCTATCTTCTTGCCACCACGCTCGATGACGGCACTCTCCACACGGCCTTCGATGCCACTGTACAGGATGCCCTGCTCCTGCAGACATTTCTCCGTGCTCTCGATGCCCGTCTGTCCGAAGTCGTTGGCGTGGTTGTTGGCCATGCTCATATAGTCGAAGCCCACCTCCTTCAAACGTGGAGCGAAGCTGGTGGGTGTACGGAAGCTATAGCTGTTGGGGCCTGAGCCCTTGGTGCTCTGACCACCGTCGCAGAGTGTGCCTTCGAGATTGCCCAGGGTGAGGTCGGCACGTTTCAGGATGGCAGCGGCATCCTTGAACAAGTCCTTGCCTTCGTTCTCAGGCAGCATCATGCTGGGATAGGTGGTGCCCATCATCACGTCGCCCACCATAGCGATGGTGAGGGTGTCGGACTGCGCAGCTACGCTGCTAAATGAGAAATGGGAGATGAGGAATGATAAAGCCAGCAACTTCTTCATTTCACCCTCCTTACGCCAACGTAGCGCTTCTGGTAATAGCCTTCAGTGGATTTGCTGATCTTCACGCCCTGCTTGGTCGAGGCATGGATGAAGGTGAAGGTATCGGTGATGGGGTCGAAGTCGAGCACGATGCCCACGTGGCCTACATTGCGGCCTGAACGGGGCGAGGTGAAGAACACCAGGTCGCCAGCCTGCATCTCGCTGCGCTTGATGGGCTGGTTGATGGCATACTGTTCGCGCGAAGAAGCGCCTATCCACACGTTGTTCTGGTGTTTATAGACATAGCTGGTAAAGCCCGAGCAGTCGAAAGAATTGGGACCTTTCGAGCCATAGACATAACGGGTTCCTATATGGGAAATGGCCTCTTTGACGATGTTCTCAGTCATCAGTTCGTCGTACTCCAATGACTCGCCGCCATTGCGATAGAGGAAGTCGAAATTACCAATCTCCTCCTCGTCAGGGTCGCCATAGGACAACAGCTCATTGACAATCTCATCGTTCGACTGATTACTCTGGCCATAGGCACTGCCTACGGCAAGAAACATCACGGTAAAGGCGCAAAAAAATATCTTTCTCATAACTCACATTAGGTATGTTGTAGGGGCGGTTTTTCGCCACACTGGATTAAAAACGTCTGCAAAGGTACAAAATAGTTAGGAGTTATGAGGTAGGAGTTAAGAGTTTTTCTTCTACCTTAATCATTCTTAACGCTCACCACTTACGAGATGTTGCTCCAGTCCATCATATCCTTACGGAGCTGGCGCAGACGGCTGAGCAGTACCTGGTGATGAGGTTCGGAAAGCGTGGGGTCTTGGTCTATGATGTGCTGGGCTTCGTCACGGGCCATCTGCACCAGCTGACCGTCACGGGCAATGTCGGCAATCTTCAGGTCGAAGGCCATGCCGCTCTGCTGTGTGCCTTCCAGATCGCCAGGACCTCGCAGCTTCAGGTCGGCTTCGGCAATACGGAAGCCGTCGTTGGTCTCGCACATGATGTCGATGCGCTTACGAGTCTCTTCCGAGAGCTTATAGGGGGTGACGAGAATGCAGTATGACTGGTCGGCTCCTCGCCCTACCCTGCCCCTCAGCTGGTGCAGCTGGGAGAGTCCGAAACGCTGGGCATCGAGGATGACCATCACTGAGGCGTTAGGCACGTTCACTCCCACCTCTATCACCGTTGTGGCTACGAGTATCTGTGTCTCGCCACTGACGAAGCGCTGCATCTCCTCTTCCTTGTCACGGGGTTTCATCTTGCCGTGCACCTTGCTCAGGCGGAAGTCGGGGAAAGCCTGGCACAAGACCTCGAAGCCCTGCTCAAGATTCTTCATGTCGCTTTTCTCGCTCTCCTCGATGAGGGGGAAGACGACGTATATCTGACGGCCTTGCCGAATCTGCTTGCGCATGCCGTCGTAGAGCCAGGTCATGCGACTGTCGAAGACATGGGTGGTCTGTATGGGCTTACGGCCTGGTGGCAACTCGTCGATGACACTGACGTCGAGGTCGCCGTAGAGCGTCATGGCCAGTGTTCGAGGGATGGGTGTGGCAGTCATTACGAGGACATGGGGGATGGCTCCGTCCATTCCTTTGCTCCATAGCTTCGCCCTTTGTGCTACGCCGAAACGGTGCTGCTCATCGACGACGACCAGTCCTAATCGCTGGAACTGCACGGTATCTTCGATGACGGCATGTGTACCTACGAGAATCTGCACCGTGCCGTCGAGCAGGCCCTCCAGCACCTCTGCCCGTTTCTTGCCCTTGACGATGCCCGTCAGCAGTTCCACTCGCACTGGCATGTTGCGCAAAAAATCCTTGATAGTCTGCATGTGCTGCTCAGCCAAGATTTCCGTAGGTGCCATGATGCAGGCCTGATAGCCGTTGTCGAGGGCGATGAGCATAGCCATCAGCGCCACCAGCGTCTTGCCACTGCCCACGTCGCCTTGCAGCAGACGGTTCATCTGGCGACCAGAGCAAACGTCGGCCCGTATCTCGTGCATGACACGCTTCTGGGCTCCCGTCAGCTCGAAGGGCAGGTTCTTCTGGTAGAAATCGTTGAAGACGGGGCCTATGCGATTGAAGACATAGCCACGATACTTACGGCGCTGGTCGCTGGCATATCGGAGGATGTTCAGCTGAACGAAGAACAGCTCCTCGAACTTCAGCCGTACTCGGGCTCGATCCAGGTCTTTGGCATTCTGTGGATAGTGGACAGTGCGTAGCGCCTCGTCGCGCCCCATGAGACGGCGACCGTTGAGGATGACGTCAGGCAAGGTCTCGGGCAGTGTGGGCAGCTTCTCGATGAGTGTCCTGGTGAGTCGCTCCACAGCACGGCTGTTCAGGCCGCTGCCCTTCATCTTCTCCGTGGTGTTGTAGTAGGGCTGCATGCCCATGGCCGAGGTATCGACCTTCGAGGCATCGTCGATGTCGGGATGCTGTACCTGTATGCGATTGTTATAGACTGAAGGCCGTCCGAACACAAGGTAGTCCTTGCCAATGGTATAATGCTGCTTGGCATACTTGCCGCCATTGAACCACACCAAGTCCATGATGGCCGTGCCGTCGCTGAAATGGGCCACGACACGCTCTTTCCTCGGCCCCATTGGGAAGGTCTCGTAGCTCAGGATATGTCCCACCACTTGCACGAAGGGCATGTCGCCCGTCAGCTCGCAGACCTGATAGACTTTCGAGCGATCTACATATTTATAGGGATAATACTCCAGCAGCTGCCCGTAGGTCTCGATGCCGAGCTCCTTGCTCAGCATCTTCTTGCGATTAGGCCCTACGCCTGGCAAGTACTTGATGTCCTGATCTAAGATGTTCAATGGAGAATCAATCATTAATCATGGCTTCTGCCACCTTGATATCGAAGGGAGTGGTGATCTTGATGTTCTCACGGTTGCCCTCGACCATCGTGACGGAATGACCATAGGCCTCGACCACGCTGGCATCATCAGTAAAGGCATCACTGTAGGGCTGACGGTTGGCAGCTTGCAATAACTGGATATCGAAAACCTGAGGCGTCTGCACCAGACAATAGTCGCTGCGCATCACGTTCTTTTGTGTAGGGATATGGCGCAGCGTCTCTACTACGGGCACCACGGGGATGACGGCTTTCTGCTGACGGGCAGCCTCGTAGCAGCGACGGATGACTTCTACCGTGACGAAAGGTCGCACGCCGTCGTGCACGCCTACCACTCCCTCAGCATCATCAGGAATCAGTGCCAGTCCGTTCTGCACAGAGTGGAAACGCGTGGCTCCACCATCGGCAATCCTGATTGCTCCCATCGAGGGAAGATAAGGACGGGCTATCTCCTGCCAGTAGTCCTGCTGGTCACGGGGTAGCACAAGGATGATACTCAGGTCAGGTGAATACTCACGGAAGCGCATTAGCGTACGTATCAGCACAGGCACGCCACCCACAGGCAGAAACTGCTTGGGCATCTCGCCGCCCATACGCAACCCCTTGCCGCCTGCCACGATAATCACATATTCCTTTGACATCATACGAAATTTTCTGCAAAGATACGAAAAAATTCATAATTCATAATTCTTTTTTGAAAAAAAGCGGCAAAGCCGAGCGCATAATTACTCACGATTTATATTTTTTTATATGTGTTCGTGACCTTTGGTTCATAATTATTTTCTACCTTTGCAGCCCAAAAGCTACACATTAATAAAAAAAGAAAGAAAAATGGCAAAGAAAGCGCTTCTGATGATTCTCGACGGATGGGGAATCGGACAACACGGACGGGGCGACGTGATTTTCAACACCCCCACACCCTATTTGGATTATCTCACGGCCGTTTCGGCTCATTCACAACTACAGGCCAGCGGCGAGGACGTAGGTCTGCCCGACGGGCAGATGGGTAACTCCGAGGTAGGCCACCTCAACATCGGTGCCGGTCGCATCGTCTATCAGGACTTGGTGAAGATCAACCGTGCATGCAAGGACGGCAGCATCGTTGAGAACCCACAGGTGAAGGCCGCCTATACCTATGCCAAAGAGCAGGGCAAGAAGCTCCACCTCATGGGCCTCTGCAGCGACGGTGGCGTTCACTCCAGCCTCGATCACCTCTTCAAGCTCATCGAGGTAGGCAAGCACTACGGCCTGAAGAACCAAACCTTCGTCCACTGCTTCATGGATGGTCGCGATACCGACCCCAAGAGCGGCAAGGGCTTTATCCAGCAGGTTACCGATGTCTGCGCTGCCAATGATGCCGCTATAGCCAGCATCGTGGGACGCTTCTACGCCATGGACCGCGACAAGCGCTGGGAGCGTGTGAAAGAGGGCTACGACCTTCTCGTGAAGGGTACAGGCAAGCAGGCCACCGACATGGTTGCCGCCATGCAGGAGAGCTACGACGAGGGAGTTACCGACGAGTTCATCAAGCCCATCCACAACGCCAGCGTCAATGGCTGCATCGACGAGGGCGACGTCGTCATCTTCATCAACTTCCGCAACGACCGTGCCAAAGAGCTCACCATCGTCCTCACCCAGCAGGACATGCCTGAGCAGGGCATGAAGACCATCCCCGGCCTGCAGTACTACTGCATGACACCCTACGATGCCAACTTCACAGGAGTGCACATCCTCTTCCCCAAGGAGAATGTGGAGAACACACTGGGCGAGTACCTCTCGGCACAGGGCAAGAAACAGCTTCATACTGCCGAGACGGAGAAATATGCTCACGTCACCTTCTTCTTCAACGGTGGTCGCGAGGCTCCCTTCGCTGGCGAAGACCGCATCCTCGTTGCTTCGCCCAAGGTCGCTACCTACGACCTCAAGCCCGAGATGAGCGCCTACGAGGTGAAGGATAAGCTGGTGGCTTCCATCAAGACCCAGCAGTACGACTTCATCGTTGTCAACTTCGCCAATGGCGACATGGTGGGCCACACTGGAGTCTATAACGCCATTGCCAAAGCTGTGTGGGCCGTCGATCGCTGCGTGCGCGACGTCATCGAAGCCGCCAAGAAGAACGGCTACGAGGCCATTATCATTGCCGACCACGGCAATGCCGATAATGCCATCAATCCTGACGGCACGCCCAACACCGCTCACTCGCTGAACCCCGTTCCCTTCATCTACGTCACTGACAACAACAGTGCCACCGTGAAGGACGGCCGACTGGCCGACGTGGCACCCTCCATCCTCCACATCATGGGGCTGGAGCAACCAAAGGATATGACAGGTGAGTGCCTGATTACCGATTAAGACAAGAAGCGCTTGCAACTAGTTGCAAGCGCTTTTCTTATCCTTCCCAGCTTGGCCTCAGAGGCTAGTGTCTGCCCAGCTGCCTGCCAGTGACTCCGTAGCCTTTGCCGATGGGGTCTGTCGCTTACGTAACTGCAGGGTGGGCGCCGTCCTGCTGACGGCATCCTCGAGGTGGCGTGCCAGCTTGCCGTAGGTGAGCTGTCCCTCGCTCTGCTGCAACTCCTTCAATAGATAGTAGGTAAAGAGCCCATGCCCTTCTTCCTGATAGCCCTGTGCCGTCTCGTTGCCCTGAGCAGCACAGAACACAACCATGTTACCTGTGGTGGGCTGGGTATCGGCAGCCTCTACCTCAGTGCCTCGCTCGCCGTGGTTGACAGACTCACCGAGGCGGTTGACGCCACTGAAGCAAGCATCCATAAAGACGGTGACGCGGCCGAAGCCCATGTTGCCGATGGCGGCGTAGAAAGCGTCGAGGGCGATGCCGCGACGGGGCGTAGTTCCATAGACATCGGTGGGCAGGAGGTAGCTCTTGTTCTGCTCATCGGTGTCAGGGACACCATGACCGGCATAGTAGATGATGAGGCTCTTGGAGCCTTTATCGGTGATGTCCTTCGCGAGCCAGTCTTCCAATTCGTGCTCGAGGATCATGGTCTTGGTGGCATCTTCGCAGAGGTGGATGTGCTCAGCGGGTATGCCGAGGGTCTTCTTGCAGTATTCGGCGAAGATGCGGGCATCATGGCGGGCGAAGGGCACGTCGGGGGCAAAGCGATAGTGCTGGTTGCCGATGACGAGGGCGTAGGTATCGTTGCGGGTAAGAAAGGTAGAGGGAATCATGTCATCGACCTCGGAGATGACGGCATCGTCAGCATCCTGATAGTCAGCACGCAACTGCAGCAGATAGTCAGCGACGGCTGCCTTCGACAGTCCATAGACGTGACAGTTCTCCTCGTTGACGTTGGCAGGCAGACCACGAATCTCGCCGTGGTAGAAGGTGTGACCAGTCTTCTTGCCGCTCTTCACCTCGGTTGCGAAGACACCCTTTCCCAGCTGGGCGTTGATGGCGATAGCCACGACAGTGAGGTTGGGGCAGGAGAGGAAGGCGTAGTCTTCGACACGAGTGCGCTTGGGGATGGTAACCGATCGCAGTGCCTGGCATTCGGCAAAGGCAATCTTGCCTATCTTCCTAACGTTGGGGGGAATGGAAAAGTTGAACAGACTACGGCACCTGAGGAAGGATCCCCAGCCTATCTCATCGACAGAGGACTCGCTTTTGAACTCGACGGTCTCCAGCTGGTCGCACTCGGCAAAGGCACAGGCGCCAATGTTGGCGATACCCTCGCCCACAAGGATTTTCTTGATGGGCAGATGGCGCCGCGACCAGGGGGCGAGGTTATCCTTGATGTTATAGTCGGGCATACGGACAAGCCGTTTCATGATATCGGTCTTGGAGAGGGTGAGCGTGTGACCATCGAACGTCCAGGCGATGTCGTTGCTCACTCGTCCGTCGATGGAACCCGTATTCTGTGCGCTGGCGATGTTGGCACATACAACCATGGCAATAATTGTCAAGAGGTATTTTTTCATTGTAGTATATATTTAGAATCGGAATTGCAGGTAGAGGCGGTTATTGGCCTGTTCAGTTTCCAGGTCACCGGTCTTGAAGGTGCTGCTGAACGGGCGGTAGGTGAAGGTGGAGAACTGGCGGTGCTCGTAGCCGAAGCCCACAAATCCCCATGTCAGGTTAAGGCCATAGCTCTTCGACAATCCGTTGCCCCACAGGTACTCGGTCTTCTTGTCCTTGCCTTTTCTAGGCGATACCTCGTCAATCATGGCGACGGCGAAGTGATAGCCCACACGGAAATAGAACTGCAGACGGATGTTGTCGGTGCCACTGCGATGAAGGGCGGTGAAGGGGTAGAAAGTGAGCGAGGGACCTAAGGACATGCCGTAATCAACGGTCATCTTCTTCTGATGCCAAGGCAAACAGTAGGGCTCGTCGGTAGCTTGTTCAAACTGCTGCGACGGGGCTTCCTCGTCGAAGGAATTGAAGTTCAGATCCATGGGGACATAGTCTAAGCCAATGAAAAGCACGGTGCCGATGGGCTTCTTGTGGAAATTGTAGGTCTTACCCGACAAGAGGCCTAAGCCAAGATTGTTCTTGAACTCACGCTGATAGGTGCCCCCGGCAGTGGGGAAGGCATCAGAGCTAAACGTAGTAGTAGTGTAGTTCAGGTTCAGGAAGGTGGTCTTCCCCCAGATTTTCCTGTAGTGACTCTCATTTTCTTTGGTCGATGACAGGTCGGACTCTATCCTGATGATCTCCTCCAAGGAGGGAATCTCGGTAGAATCGGCTGTCAGCCATTCAATTTCGTCCTGAGCCTGAACGCTGGCAGCGGTGGCCAAGCAGAACATGATTAGAGTGAGCGTTTTCTTCATTTTGATGATATGGATTAATGATTCACTTTCAGCATTTCTCTAATGCGCCTGACAGCATCCTGACGGTCGCTGCCGATGACGCCCCGCTGCTCCAGCTTCTCCAGATCGTCGAGCAGCGATGCCCTTAGCTGGTCGGCACGCTGGCTGACAATAGCCTCGGCCTCCTGCTGCTTCCCTTGCAGCAACAGGGCCTCAGCCAGATTGGCATAGATGAAGAGCTTGGCAGGGTCGGCAGCTAGCCCCTGACGGGCATAGTCTTCGGCTTGTGCAAAGGCTTTCATCAGGATGGCATTAAATGACAGGTTACCTAGTTCCCGAGCCACATACGACGAATAGTCGTTAGTCTGCAAGGTGGCCAGCCTTCGGTAGAT
Source organism: uncultured Prevotella sp. (assembly GCA_905233825.1). Classification (GTDB taxonomy): domain Bacteria; phylum Bacteroidota; class Bacteroidia; order Bacteroidales; family Bacteroidaceae; genus Prevotella. The sequence goes on from CAJOFE010000016.1 coordinate 23,576, forward strand.
GTCCAACGACGCTTCATAGTAGCCTTTCCCTTGCTGAGGCTTCAAGTCATTGTCAGCAGCAAAGCCCTTGTTGTTCAACTCCAATGCCATACGACGCATATTCTCAACCAACCCATTCAGGTGGGGAAGATAGGCTTGGGGATTGTCCTGTGCCAAACGGGCATAGAGGGTAAGCGCCTCGTCGTAGCAGGAACGGTTTTCCGCCAACTGGTCTGAACGGAAATAAAGCAGCGCCAGGTTGCTCAGCGTGGCAGCCACGTCAGGCTCGTATCGCAGAGGCTCGTCCTGTGCCAACTGCCTGTAGGCCGTGAGGGCATTTCTCAGCAGCTGCTGAGCCAGTGCCTGCGTCTCTTCACCATCAAAGCGCATATAGATGGTACCCAAACTGCTTTGTGTGGCAGCCATGGCCGACAGGTATTTCTGCGGCTCCCTGGCCGTCAGTTCCTCCAAGATGTTTAATGCCTCGCTCAATATCTCTTCACCAGCATTCATACGCCCTGTGGCAGTATATAACGCTCCCAAGTTTGTCTTGGTCTGAGCCACTAACGGAAGGAACACCTCGGGATTCTCTTTTGACAGTTGTTCACGGATGGAATGCGACTCCAGGTAGCACGCCAGGGCCTGTTCTATCTGCTGCGTCTGTTCGTAGAGCAACCCCATATTGTTCAGTGTCGCAGCCTTGGCAGGCAAGACACTCCGTTTGCCGTCCTCAGGCATATCAGCTATCATTGCTAGGATCCGCTTGTAATAACGCTCAGCTTTCGAGGTAGTATGCTGACGGGTATGATAGTTGGCAGCCTCAAACTGCCATTCCACACGGGTAGTGTCAAGCGCAGCACGCAGGTCGATGTAATGAGCAGCAGAGTCATTCTGGTGCTGCATGCAGAATGAGTCATAATAGCTCATACAACGACGGGCCAGTTCCTCATTCTCAGCATGGAGCGTAGCTTCTGCCTGAGCCAGTTCACGCTTTTTCTGTTGCACCACTTCCTGCTTATGCAACTGCTCCGTCACTTGACTGTTTACATCACCACGCAGTCGCAGTAAGGAATCGGCACGTGTCAGCTCGCCGTTCTCAATGAAATACGCCACCTGGCGGTAGAACTCATCCAGCTGGTCGTAGTCCAACATCGAGTATCGCTGAGCCATGTCGGCAATCAGTTTCTCGTTGTCCGTCTGCTGCAGGTAAAGCGCTTGCAGTAAGCTGTCCTTCTCCTCTTGCGAGGCTTGCAGCGCTTCTATCTCATCCTCCCGTTCCTGCAGTCGCCGTTGCAGGTCACGACGAATCTTCCGTTCCGCAGCCAAACGGTCGTTACGCAGTTGAGCTGGAGTATCCATGATGAGGTAGAGGGGATTTGGTGAATAGTTATAACGACGACACACCTCCATATCCATCAACTCATAGCCCTGTTTTTTCACACTTTTCAGCAGATAGGTATTCGCATGCAAGGGAAATGAGAACTTACCATTGGCGCCGCTTACCACAGCCTGACGATCCTCCACCTGAACGGTAGCTCCCTGCAGTCCCACGCCAGGTTGCAACACCCCGTTCTCCATTCTTCCACGGGTCTTCACCACTCCTTGTTGCGTCTGGGCAGATACCAAAAGAGGCATAAACAGGCATAAGATAATCCATAGTATTCTTTTCATGCTACAAAAGTACAAAGAAGAAAGGAAACAACCAAAGAAAAAATGACTTTTTTTAACTTTTGGAAAACATTTTTTGTTTTGTATTTTTCTCACTTATTTGTAACTTTGCGCCGAAAATCGGCGCATAGGTATGATGATGAGAAGAAAGATCCTGTTCCTGCTGCTGACCGCCATCTGGCCGCTGATGGCTTGTGCTCAGCATTTCTCGCCAGAGCGGACGGGAGGCGTGTATTATGCCTATCCCGACGGAGAGAAGGAGGGGATTGACATGCCTGAAGGCTATGTGCCGTTCTATATCTCACACTATGGGCGGCACGGGTCGCGATGGCTGCCCTCGGAGGAGCGCTATGAGTGGGTGGCGGCACAGCTGGCCGTCGGCAAGCGCTCGGCTATGCCGCTTTGCTCTGCAAAGAACCTGACTCGGCTGGGGAAGAGCGTAAAACGACGGCTGAAGAAAATCTACCGCAACGCGCGGGGCAACGCAGGACAGCTGACTCCGCTGGGCGCTGAGCAACACAGGGGCATCGCAAGAAGGATGGTGCAGAACTATCCCAGCGTCTTTCAGGGCGAAGACACAAGAATACTGGCTCGTTCGAGCACCTCGCCACGATGCAGGGCCTCGATGTTGGCCTTCTGCGATGCACTCTCCGCTCTCCTTCCTCCTTCATCCTTCCTCCTTTCCATCGAGACTAATCCTGAAGATATGGCGTGGCTGAACTATGAATCTCCTGAGCAGAAGGCGCTCACTGACGCCACAAGCCGGCAACCGGATATCACTACCGACCGTTTCATCAGCAGTCTTTTCAAGGACTCCTCGAAGGTGAACGAGCCCATGAAGTTGCTCTCGGAACTGCACACCATAGCCAGTGACATGCAGGACATTCCGCTGGACATCAGCCTATGGGACATTTTTACGCCTGAAGAGATGATGGCGGTGCACGATGCCAACAACGAGCGAATGACCATCTGCAATGGCGACACGACGGTGAATGGCGGCATACCGGCACGCAGCAGCATCCCCCTGTGGCAGCACATTGAAGCGGATGCCGACAGCATGATTGCCAACGGAGGACATGGTGCCCATCTGCGCTTTGGCCACGACACTGCCCTCTATCGCCTGCTCACCTTGCTTGGCATCCAACTGCCTGGCAAGGACATGGAGGATATCATCCCGATGGCCGCCAACCTGCAGATGGTATTTCTAAGAGGTGAAGGGAAAGAGGGAAGAGGAGAGGGAAACGACTCCGTGCTGGTGGCTTTCCTCCTCAACGAGCATCCCTGCCATCTTCAAACTTCGCTCTCACTCCTTTATCCTTGGGCTGACGTGAAGCGTATGATGCACGAGCGCATCAGCCAGTTGGAAGGAAACTAATTTTACGTCTGTTCAGACCCCCATCCCCCTAACTTAGGGGGCTAAGAGGTAACAAGACGACTCCCTCCTGCTTCTTTCCATCCATCATCACCTTGAGCGGACGGTCGAAGCGCACATGGCGCACATGCTCCGTCTCCTCAATGGCTGGCATGCTGTCAAGCAGTTCCTTCTTGAAGATGCCGTCGCCCGTATAAGTATTGATCGTGAAATAGCCCACGCCGAAAGAGGTGAGGTTCTGGAAGAAGTGAGTGCCCTGCGAGGGATCGACGTGATAGTTCTTCAGGCCAGCCTCTACGATGACGCGTGCTGCCGATATGTGGGGCCACTTCACCGGGATACCCAGCCAATAGTCTGACGAGCCCCAGCGACCTGGACCAATGAGGATGTAGCCTCCGCCCTCTTTCAGGAACTTACGGTTGATCTGTTCTATCTCCACTGCTATCTGAGGGTTGGCAGAGGCAGTAAAACTCTCGTCGGTCTTCACATAGACCACATCGACCACATCCTCGCTGATGCCGTGCCCCAGCGAGTTGTGACTCCTCAGCAGGCATTGCTCATCGGGAATCTTCTGCAGGTCAGCCTCCAGCACTTGCTTGGAATCTACGATGGGGCGAATCTGGAGAAGGTAGAAGGCCCCCGACCCTCCCTGAGAGGAAGGGGAGCTGTTGAGGTTGCATGCAAACTCTATCTCCACAGGGCGCCTCATCTCGTCGGCTCCCAGTTTCTGGCACATCTGCAACAGCTGTGGCAGGGGAAAGACGCCATGCTGCAACACTCCGGCAAAGGAGATAATCTTGCGCCCTCCTTCGTAGATGCCGTCGCGGATGACCTGATCCACGGGGTCGTAGGTAGAGGCGATGTATTGTAACGAGCCGTCCTTGTCGGCTTGCTTGACACGCAAATTGCTGATGTTGAAGCCGTCATCGACTTGGAAATCAACACCTACGTGGCTCATGTCCAGGGCATAAAAGCGCGTCTGCGTCTCGGTAAGTGCCGTTTCCATCTCGCTGGTCTGCAGCACCTGGTTGGGGTGATAGGGCGAGACACGCAGCGTCTGTCCGCCATCAACGATATATTTGCCCAGTCCCAGTGCCAGCGAGGCGATACCCTCCTCGGTAGTCTCGTCGCCAATGGGATAATAGTTCAACGAGCGCAGCACGCCTGAGAACGTAGGATAATAGAGGTCGCCATAGCGCTGTCCTACTACCTCCTGCAGGATGACGGCCATCTTTTCCTGGTCGATGACGTTCTGCGTGGCAGTCATATAGGCCTTGGAATCACGATAATAGACGCTGGCATAGACACTCTTGATGGCACAGGCCAGCATGCGCAGCATCTCGTACTTATCGTCGAGCCAGGGAATCATATAGGTGGCATAGATGCCGGCGAAAGGCTGGTAGTGGCTATCCTCGAGCAGCGAGGAGCTGCGCACGGCAATAGGACTCTTGATGGCCTCGAAGAAAGTGAAGAAGTCGGCAATGAGGTCATCAGGCAGCTGGGCACGCAGGAAATGGCGCAGTATCTCCTCGTCAGGGGCATCGCTCAGCGCAATGCTCCACAGGTTGTTATCGTCCATGAAACGGTCGAAGAAGTCGGTACACAGCACCACCGTCTTCGGAATCTGCACCGTAGCATTGGGAAACTGGTTCAGCTCGGGATGACGCTTCAGGATGGTGTCGAGAAAAGCCAGGCCGCGACCCTTGCCTCCCAACGAGCCCTCACCGATACGGGCGAAGTGGGCATAGCGGTCGAACTTCAGACGGTCGAAGACGGCCACCACGCCGATGTTCTTCATTTGGCGATATTGCACGATGGCGTCGAAGATAATCTGACGGTGGGCATCCACATCCTGCAGCTTGTGCCAGGTGACGTGCTTCAGAAACTGCGACACGGGGAAGATGGCACGTGCCGTCAGCCAGCGGCTCATGTGGTTACGGCGAATATGGCGCATCAGCGAGTCGTGGGGAATCTTGAAGATGTTGTCCTGCAGCTCCTTCAGGCTGTGGACGCGCATCACCTCCTCCTTCGTCACAGGGTCACGGAAGATAAAGTCGCCAAAGCCCATGTGCTCCTCCAAGAGCTGGCGCAGATCCACGTTCATCTTCTTCGAGTTCTTATCCACGAAATGGAAGCCCTCGGCCTCAGCCTTCTGCCGGTTCACCACCTCCGAGCTCTCCAGTATCAGGGGCACATACTCGTCGCGCCTCCTGATTTCCTTCAGCAGCTTCAGGCCAGCCTCGGGGTCGCCCTCCTCCACATGGCTCAGTCGTCCTACGGGCGTCTTCATGGGGAAGCGCGTGTCGCTGATGATGCCCAGCGTGTTGTCGTGATATTTCTCGTAGAGGGCCATCGCCTCCTCATAGTTCGTGGCCAGCATCACCTTCGGGCGCCCCCTCTTTCTCTGGGCAGCGGCATGCGGGTTCAGCGCCTCCGTGGAGAAGTTCTTCGACTGCTGCAGGATATAGTTGTACAGGTTGGGCAGCACCGACGAGTAGAAGCGTATGTTGTCCTCCACCAGCAGGATCATCTGCACGCCCGCCTCCTCAATGTCGTGGTCAATGTTCATGCGGTCCTCGATGAGCTTGATGATCGAGAGGATGAGGTTCGTATTGCCCAGCCAGCAGAACACATAGTCGAAGATGCTCATGTCCTCGTCCTGCATCCGTCGGGTGATGCCATGACTGAACGGCGTCAGCACCACGCAGGGCACGTCGTGCTTCAGTGCTTTCACCTCGCGTGCCACGGCAAAGGCATCGTTGTCCGCATTGCCAGGCATGCAGATCACCAGGTCAATGTCCGTCGCTTCCAGCACGTGCTCCGCCTCCTCCGTCGTGCTCACCTGTGTAAACGACGGCGGGTAGCGCATGCCCAGCTCCGTATATTCGTCGAATATCTTCTCGTCCACGCGCCCGTCGTCCTCCAGCATAAAGGCATCATAAGGGTTGGCCACGATGAGCACGTTGAAGATGCGCTTCGTCATCAGGTGGGCGAACGACACGTCTTTCAGGTAGAAGGAGTTAAACTCCTGCGGAATGTTGTTGGTCTGTTCCATCACTACTTTTCTCAATTACAGCGCACAAAGGTAGTGCAAACCGAGCGAAAAACCAAATTTTTATTTGAATTTTTCTTGCGTCCCTTCGGTGGCAAACGACAAAGGCAAAGGTTCTTTTAGTCGCTTTAGGTTGGTAAAAGTGGCATCTGCAGGGTACAGAAACGGCATTCCCAAGGTCTGGAAATGCCGTTTGTTTCAGTCACAAGAAAACCTGCTGCTCACTCCGTCTTCCCGTTGAGGGAATAGATGTAGGTCTTGTTGGCAGAGGTCTCGGGGATGAGGTTGCCGTTCTTGTCCTTGTAGAGCGTGAGCTTGCCACAGATGATGACCTCGTCGCCAGCCTTGGGCTTGAGCCAGCTGTCGTCGCTGTACTTCACATTGCCCAGGTAGAGGGTGCGGAAGATGTAGAACTGCTCGCTGGCCTCGGTGCCGTCGGCTGAGATGTAGAAGGTGCAGTTGCCATACTGGGTGCCGAACTGGTTGTTGTCGGCGATGGAGATGATCTTGCCCTTGACGTAGTAGTCGTCCTCGGTGGTGTTGCCCTCGCCCAGCGACATGCAGAAGGCATTGGCCTCAGCAGGGGTGAAGGGCTTCTCAAGCGAGCCTGGCTCAGCGGGAGCATTACCTTTCTTCAGCGAGTAGATATAGACATTGCCCGAGAACTCTGGCGTCTCGTTGCCATCCTTGTCCTTATAGTTCACGAGTTTGCCGCAGACAACAACCTCATCGCCCACCTGAATGGCGTTCTCGTCAGTGAAAGCTTCATTATTGAGGAACTTTGAACGGAAGCAGGTGAGGGCATTTACGTCCTGACCATCGTCGGAGATGTTGAACGTGGCGTTGCCATAGCTGATGCTCACCTCCTTGATGCTTGATATCTTTCCCTTTGCGTAGTAGATCTGGTCACCGGCAGTATTACCTATCTCTTTGCACTTGGCAATGGCCTCGGCTACGGTGAAGGGCAGTGCCTCGCTACCGGGAGCGTTGGGCTTGGCCTCCTGTGCGATAGTTGCCTGAGCGGTGTACTCCTTGCCGTCGCTGGTGGTGCGGAAGGTGATGGTGGCCTTGCGATAGTCACCCTCGTTGGGTAATGCACGGAAGGAGATGCTGCCTCCGTTGAGGGCAGAGATGTTCAGCCACGACTTAGCATCGTCGGGAATGACGACGGTGATGCCATCGCCCTTGCAGGTCAGATGGGCCGTTACTTCGCCACCTTCGGCAGGCAGCGCCTCGGTGGTGCTGAGGGAATCGACCTTGATGAGCGACTTGTTGATCGCGATAACGGTGACATTGACCAGTTCGACGGTACCGTTGTAGAGCTGCTTGGGTCCTTCGATGGTGATCTCGTCGCCCACCTCAATGCCCCAGGCATCGATAGAGTTGTTCTGTCCGGCCTTGCCCGCCTTGTCAAGGGTGCCATAGATATAGAGGTCTTCAGCGCTGGTGCCGTCATTCATGTACCAGTTGCCATAAACGGTGTTGGCAATGCGGGTGACGGTGCCTGTGACACGATAGGTCTTTTCGGGGCCAGCCATAATTTCGGCTACGGTGGCACTGGCCACGGTGCTCAGACCCTGGATGACGTTGATGTGCTGCGTCTTGCCGGCACAGTTGAGCAGCACCTCGCAGGCACGGCCGTCGAGCGAGCCCTCGGCAGAGAACGTGATTTCAGTCTGACCGGCAGCACCGGAGGTGGCACTGACGGTGAGCCACTGGGGCGTGGCGGCAAAGACGGTGTCCTTGCCCTGAATCCAGCGCTGCGAGGCGAGGCTCCAGTCGGAGGAAGCACTGACGGTGATGGTGGTAGAGCCGCCATCGACAGGGATGGCCACATAGGATGACGACACGCGCACTTCGTCGAGATAGGTGGGGTCGTTATCGTCGGAGCAACTGGTGAAGGCTGCTGCCATGCCGCAACTAATCAGGAAGCCACAGAATAGTTTAAATATCTTATTCATAATGTTCAATTTTCAATATTCAATGTTCAATCTTCAATTTACTTCACTTCCGAGATGATGACCGAACGGCTGAGCTGCTCGTCGTTCATATACATGTAATCGACGCCACCCTTCGAGTCTTTCACGAGTTGCGAAGGATTGACACCATACTGGTTGATGAGGATGTCATAGACGTTCTGCGAGCGGCTTTCGGCCAGCTTGGCATTACCCTCGGGAGTGCCCGTCTGCTTGTCGGCATAGCCGATGACGCTGTACCTCTTCTCGGGCGTAGCCTTGATCATGGCGGCCACGGTTTCCAGGTTCACCTTCTCGCGGTTCACCACTTCGGTGGTATTGACGGTGAAGTTCACCAGATAGGGGAAGGTGACGACACGGCTGTTGTCCACGGTCACGATCTCCTTCTCGGGCTTGCGGTTCTGCAGGTCGTTGACCTGACTGCGCAGCCGGTTGATCTCGTCGTTCAGGCGATCCAGCTCGGCATTGTCCCTTACATAGACCGTACGCTCCTTCGTGTCGTTGTCGCATCCGCAATCGTCGCGCTTCTTGCCTTCGAACATGTACTTGAGGCCTACGCTGGCATACCAGCACTGACCCAGCGTGTGGTAGGACTGCCACATCTCTGCGTCGCCATTGACGGCTGCCGGTGTAGAGAAGGTGGCATAGCCGTCGGCATCTACGCCCTCGTACTTCAGGATGCTGGCGTACTGAGCATCATTGATCGGCGTGGTGCTGAAGTCGAGGTTGGCAATCTTGCTGACGCCCCAACTGCTCTTGAAGAAGTTGAGCACGTTCTTCATGTCGAAGCTGAGCTGCAAGTCATGCGAGGTATTGCCAATGTTCACGCAGAAGTCGTGCTTGTAGCCGAAGTCGATGCGGTGTACCCACGGTGTATAGTCGCTACATGCCTCGGCATATTCTCCCTGATGCTTCTTCAGGTAGCTGTTATGATGGACGAAGTCCATGAAGCGCACGGCATCGTCGGTGCTTACGAAGCGGAACTCGTTGCTTGCCACCTGCTGGTCGGTAGGAATATAGATGAGGTCATAGTTGTAGGAGTCGCCGTTGATGTCGTTGGCCATGATGTAAGAGGTCTTGTAGCCTCCGCGCCAGGTCTCATAAACCAATGAGTAGTGGTTGCGGCACTTGTCGTGGATGGTGGCACTGGCCACGAAGCGGTCGGGGGTGACCCACTGCGAGTTGTGCAGCTTGATGCTGTTGGGGCCCTCGACGGTAGGCACGTAGTAGAATGCCGACTCTGCGTCATTACCCGGCATGCTCGTCAGCTCCTTGTTCATGGTGTGGGTGTAAGCAGCCATCAGGCTTATCTGCTCTGTGGGCTGAGCGTTCAGCGTCACGTTGGCAGTCCAGCCGTAGCCCTTGGCGGTGTTCTCCAGCACAAAGGCCTTGGTGTTCTTACGATAGCCCTCAGGATAGATGGGACGGTTATCGATGCCGTTGAAACGGGCAAAGCCTCCCACACTGGGTGTGGCCCAGTCTGAGATATAGACTGCATTGACGGTCTTGTTGAAGATGAACTCACCGGTGATGGAGAGGGGGAAAGAAACTGGTATCTGATAGTCGATGGCCAGCGAGCTCTTCCACACCTGCGGCATCTTGAAGTCGGTAGCCACGCCGGCTATCATGTCGGGCACGGTGCCGTCTTCTGGCGATATGGTGGCAGGATAGCCTAGCGAGACGAGCTTGTTGTAGAGGGCATTAATGGTGGCATGGCCGTTGGCATCAGTCACTAGTCCGCCAGCAAACTCGTTCATCGAGAATCCCTTAGCAGCAGCGTTCTTGGCGTTCAGCTGTGCACCATACTGCACCATACCTCCCTTTGTAGGCATGTTGGTCAAGAACACCAGGGGCAGACGTCCTGAGAACAGGCCGGTACCGCCACGCACCTTCAGCTTCTTGTTGCCGAAGACATCGTAGGTGAAACCTATACGGGGCGAGAAGGTGAAGTTGGAGTCAGGCCACTTGCCGGTATCAATATGACGACCGTCATAATCAAGGTCATAGACGGCCTTGTTTGTCATCAGGTCGCCGTTGTCGAAAAACAGACCATCGACACGCAGACCGTAGGTGAGCTTCAGCTTATTCGTAGCGTTCCACTCGTCCTGAGCATATGCGCTATACTTGTTGTAGGTGACGCGGGCTGCAGGGTTGTCCTCACCGTCATAGCCGTAGGTCAGGCACACCACCTCAGGCGCAGCCCCATTGAGGAAGTCGTCCAAGCTGGTGTAGCGATAGTAGCCCGTACCGCTGCGCTGGTAGGCATTGTCGGCCATCTGATGCTCGAAACTCAGACCCGCCATGATCTTGTGCTTACCCATGTAGTAGGTCACGTCGTCCTTAGCATTCCACACCGTGTTGTGCACACCGTTGTTCCAGGTAAACAGCTCATAGCCCAGCGACATGTAGTTGTCGTCGTCCTTCAGGATATCGATGAAGGGGAACTCCGTTGAGTTGGTGCCACGGATATCGTCCAGCTTCGAATAGGTAGCAAGGAACTGGTTCGACAGTTTCTCCGTCAGCCGGCTATTCAAGTCGATAGACCATGACTTCACATCGTTGTCCTGAGAATAGAGAGAATTGGCGAAAGCCATCGAAGCCTTCGACATACGCGAGTTGGCCTTACGCGAGCCGCCGTCCATCGACGAGGCATTAGGCGTGCGCCAGTCCATATTCTTAGTATAGTTGTAGCGCAGGGCCAAGTGGTGCTTGTCGGTGATGTTCCAGTCCAGTCTCAGCAGCAGCTTCTTGTTGCTGTCCTCTGCAGGGAAGCTGGTGTAGGAGCCCGTGTCGTAGCCATACTTCTGGCGCACGAAGTCCTTCACGCGCTGCATGTCGTCAGCAGTGGTACGCGCAATAAAGTTGTCGGGATCGGCAGGATTCTCAGCGTCAGATGCACGCCAGCGGCTTACCACTTTCGGCGTCTTCTCCATTTCGCCGTTCACAAAGAAGAACAGCTTGTTCTTGATGATCGGTCCACCCAGCGTAAAACCGTAGATGGTGTTCTGGTCCTTCTCTCGGGCACCCTGAATCTGCACGCGATCCACGGCGTCGCCCTGCATATTCTCGTTCTTGTGATAGACGTAGGCACTCCCCTTGAACGTGTTCGTACCACTCTTCGTGATGGCGTTCACGCCACCGCCGATGAAGTTAGTCTGGCGCACGTCGTAGGGCGAAATCACCACCTGCATCTCCTCGATGGCATCGATAGAGATGGGGTTGCCGCCACCGGGCAGTCCGGCACTCAGACCGAAGTTGTTGTTGAAGTTGGCACCATCCACCGTGAAGTTACCCAGTCGGCCGTCAGTACCCGAGAAGCTCATGCCGTTGCCGCCATAGGGCGAGAGTCGCGTCACTTCCGTCAGGTTGCGGTTCACCGTCGGCAGGTTCACAATCTGCTGGTTGTTGATGTTCGTCGAGGCACCCGTCTTCTCCTGTGAGAATTTCGAGAGCGTACCCGTCACGATGACCTCGGCAAGGTCGGTCGTGTTCTCAGCCAGCCACACGGGCAGGTTGAACGTTTCGCCCAGCTGCAGGGTAAGGCCTCGGAAAGTCCTTGTCTGGTGGCCGATGTAGCTCACCGTCACGTTGTAGGGTCCACCCGTTCGCATGCCCTGAATGGTGAACATTCCGTTCACGTTGGTCACTGCGGTGTAGCGTGTGCCCGACGGCTCGTGCACAGCCACCACGGTGGCTCCGATGATTTCCTCGTTCGAGCCCTCCAGCTCCACCCTTCCGGCCATACTCGACGTGGTGACCTGCGACCATGCGCCCAGCGTTGTCGTGAGCAGCATGGCAAGGATTAAAAACAGTCTTTTCTGCATATTATTGATGATTGGTTATTTTTTCGCCTGCAAAATTACTTAAAAAAATGAAAATACACAAAATAAAATGGAAAAAAAGAGGGCAAAAATAATTATCCCTCTTCATCATATTCAAAGTCGTCGAGGTCTTCTATCTCATCCTCGTCGTCGATGAAGGTGATGTCGTCGTCAGCATCCTCGGCGGTGAGCTCCTCGGCAAAACGGAGCATGTCCTTGTCGCGATGCACCAGACGGTCATCGGCCTGAATGGTCTGCAGCTTGTTGCTCTCACTATTCAGCTCACGCCACAGCACATCTTTCAGCTCATCGAGATGGTAGCCGGTAACGGCAGAGATGAAGACGATAGGAAGTTCCCCTCCGGTTTCCTCTGTACAGGAGAGAGAGGAAAGCTCCTCGCGCAACATTTCCATGAGCTCGTCGTCGAGGAGGTCGCACTTGGTGACGGCGAGCACGCGCTGCTTCTGCAGCAGCTCGGGGTTGAACTTGCGCAGCTCGTCGAGCAGGATGTGGTATTCGCGGCGAATGTCGTCGGTGTCGCCGGGAACCATGAAGAGGAGCAGCGAGTTGCGCTCGATGTGGCGCAGGAAGCGCAGGCCCAGCCCGCGACCTTCGGCAGCTCCCTCGATGATGCCCGGGATGTCGGCCATGACGAATGACTTGTTGTCGCGATAGCCCACGATGCCCAGCGAGGGCTCCATGGTGGTGAAGGGGTAGTTGGCAATCTTAGGACGGGCATTGCTGAGGGCTGAGACGAGGGTGCTCTTGCCGGCATTGGGGAAGCCGACCAGACCGACGTCGGCCAGCAGCTTAAGCTCCATAATGACGGTCATCTCCTGCATGGGCTCACCGGGCTGGGCATAGCGCGGTGCTTGGTTGGTGGCGCTGCGGAACTGGAAGTTACCCAGTCCTCCGCGACCTCCCTTCAACAGCACGATCTCCTGTCCGTCGTAAGCTACGTCGCACACGAACTTGCCCGTCTCGGCATTATAGACGACGGTGCCCGGCGGCACGTCGATATATACATCCTTGCCGTCGGTGCCGTGACACTTGTCCTTGCCGCCGTTGCCGCCATGCTCGGCGAAGATGTGGCGCTCGTACTTCAGGTGGAGCAGTGTCCAGTAGTTGTGGTTGCCACGCAGGATGATGCTGCCGCCCTTGCCGCCATCGCCGCCATCGGGACCGCCATTGGGGTTGTACTTCACGTGGCGCAGGTGCATGGAGCCGCGTCCGCCCTTGCCCGAGCGGCACAGTATCTTGACGTAATCTACGAAGTTAGATTCCATCCACCACGGCTTTAATATCCTCGAAAATGCGGTCGAGATTGCCCAGACCGTTAATGTGGTGATGCAGGCCTTCCTGCTTGTACCACTCGATAAGGGGCTGCGTCTGGGAGTGATAGACCACGAGGCGCTTTTTGATGGTCTCCTCGTTGTCGTCGGCACGTCCACTCTGCTGGCCACGCAGCAGGAGGCGCTTCATCAGCTCGTCCTCGGGCACGTCGAGCTCAATCATAGCGGCCACCTTGTCGCCACGCTCGGCCAGCATCTGCTTCAGGGCCTCAGCCTGAGGGATGGTACGGGGGAAGCCGTCGAAGATCACTCCCTTGTGGCCACGGCCGAAACCGTCATAGACGGAGGCGAGGATGCTCACCATGAGCTCGTCGGGGATGAGCTGGCCCTGGTCGATGTAGCCCTGAGCCGTCTTGCCCAGTTCCGAGCCTTTCTTGATTTCTGCACGTAGCACGTCGCCGGTAGAGATATGCTCCAGGCCGTAGTGCTCAATGAGCTTGTCGCTCTGCGTTCCCTTGCCTGAGCCGGGAGCGCCGAATATTACAATGTTCTTCATCTTGATAAATTGTTCTACTTGGTCTTGTTTAACACGCTGTTCCTTCCCTTTGTACCACACATCGGGAATCAGGTCGCCGGGCTGAGCCGAATTCTGCTCGCTAGGCATATAGGGCAATTTTACTATTCGCATCTCCTTACTCCTTTCTTTTTACTCCTTATTACTTACTCCTTTCTCCTTATTACTTACTCCTTTCTCCTTATTACTTACTCCTCCAATAACGTATAAATGTCACGCAGTCCTCGGCCTGCCTGGTCGTAGTCCAGTCCGTAGCCCACGATGAACTCGTTGGGAATCTCCAATGCCACATACTTCAGGTTGAGCTCCACCTGCAGCTTCTCAGGTTTCACCAACAGGGCGCATACGCTGACGCTGGCAGGGTTGCGGGTGCCCAGCGTCTCAATCATGCGCTTCATGGTCAGACCCGTATCTACGATGTCCTCCACGATGATGATATGACGACCCGTCAGGTCTTCGTTGATGCCCAGCACTTCCGATACCTTGCCCGTAGAAGTGGTGCCCTGGTACGAGGCCAGCTTCACAAACGACACTTCGCAGGGAATGGTCATCTCACGCATCAGGTCGGCGGCAAAAATGAATGCCCCGTTCAGCACCCCTAACAGCAGCGGGTTTTTGCCCTCCATGTCACGGCTAATCTGCTGGGCCACAGCCTTCACCTTTTTCCTGATTTCAGCCTCGGGAATAGACAGCCCGAAGGTCTTGTCGTTCACTTTTACTTTTTCCATCAGATGACGTTATTATAAATATTGAGCGCAAAATTACAAAATAATTAGGAGTAAGGAGTAGGGAGCAAGGAGTTTTTTTCAAAACAAACACATAAAAAACGTTAATAAACGCTCTTTACCTCCTTGCTCCTTGCTCCCAACTCCCAACTTTTTACTACTTTTGCATCGCTATGAAGATTCTAACCGCAGCCCAGATACGTGAGCTCGACAAATATACCATTGAGCACGAGCCCATCAAGTCCGTCGATTTGATGGAACGGGCAGCACGTGCCCTGACCTCGGCTATCACCGCAAGATGGAACCCGAGCGTGCCCGTCGTTGTCTTTGCCGGTCCTGGCAACAATGGCGGCGATGCGCTGGCAGTAGCCCGCATGCTCAGCGACCGCGACTATCAGGTGCAGACTTTCCTGTTCAACATCAGCGGAAAACTCTCAGCCGACTGTGCCGAGCAGAAGCAGCGCCTCATCTCGAAAAGAGGGCGACCGCTGCTGACGGAGGTCACCCAGGAGTTCGACCCGCCACAGCTGGAACGAGGCATGCTCGTCATCGACGGTCTCTTCGGCTCAGGACTGAACAAACCGTTGGCGGGTGGCTTCGCCTCGCTGGTGAAATACATCAACTGCTCGAAGGCACAGGTGGTGAGCATCGACGTGCCGTCAGGACTGATGACCGAGGACAACTCCTACAATGTGCGTGCCAACATCGTCCGTGCCGACGTGACGCTGACCTTGCAGTACCCCAAGCTCAGCTTCTTCTTCGCTGAATATCAGCAAGTCATCGGTGAATTGCAGGTGCTCGACATCGGACTGAGCCAAGAAGGACTAGAGAAGACTGATTCCCACTACACCCTCGTCGATGCCCGTCAGGTGCAGGCGATGCTGCGTCCACGCGACCCCTTTGCCCATAAAGGCACGATGGGCCACGCCCTGCTGGTGGCTGGAAGTTATGGCATGGCGGGAGCCGCCGTACTGGCTGCCCGAGCCTGCATGCGTTCAGGTTCCGGTAAGCTGACGGTACACACGCCACGACGCAATGCCTATATCCTGCAGACCGCCATTCCCGAGGCCGTGCTGCATACCGACCGTGAAGAGACCACCTTCAGCGAGGCTGTTGCCACAGATGGTTTCCAGGCTATGGCCATCGGTCCGGGGCTGGGCACTACCGAGCAGACCGGCATCGCCATGATTGCCCAGCTACGGCGTGCACAGTGTCCCGTCGTAGCCGATGCCGACGCGCTGAACATCCTCGCCGCCAAGCATGCCTGGCTGCAACAGCTGCCCAAGGGCATCATCCTCACTCCCCACCCCAAGGAGCTGGAACGCATGGAGGGACAATGCACCGACAGCTACGAGCGGCTGACCAAAGCCCGCCTGCTGGCCGAACGACTGCAAGGCTATGTCATCCTGAAAGGCCATCATACTGCCATCTGCATGCCCGACGGTCATATTGCCTTCAACACCACAGGCAACGCCGGCATGGCCACCGCTGGCAGCGGCGACGTGCTTACGGGTATCCTCCTCGGCCTTCTGGCTCGAGGCTACCAACAGCGCGAGGCCTGCCTCCTCGGAGTCTATCTGCACGGACTGGCTGGTGACCTTGCTGCCCGCGATCTGGGCGAAGAGAGCCTCATGGCTTCCGACATCATCAGTTATCTGCCGAAAGCCTTCCTGCGCCTTCAAAAATGATTCCTCTTATTGTGGCCTGCCCCCTCCTTTCGGCTGACCGCCTGGATTCTGGCCATTAGGATTCTGACCGCCTGAGCCATTGCCTCCCTGTCCTCCTGCGGTGGGAGTGCCCGTCGGCTGGACGGAAGCGCCGGCAGCGGGAGCAGCTCCACTTTCGCCGTCGAAGAGCTTCTCATGCAGATCGTCAATCCAATCGCCTAGCTTCTGCGTCTCCCAGCTGTAGAGTGCCGTGGTA
Organism: uncultured Prevotella sp.; assembly: GCA_905233825.1. Lineage (GTDB taxonomy): Bacteria > Bacteroidota > Bacteroidia > Bacteroidales > Bacteroidaceae > Prevotella. The sequence goes on from CAJOFE010000016.1 coordinate 39,958, forward strand.
GCAGGATCAGTAAGGGTGGCCATCCAACCTGAACCCTTATAGGCTGTGACAATGCAGTTCCATGCATTCTGAAGGAGCGGCGTGCCCTTGCGACGGGTATTCATGGCCTGCCACTCCACCTTCCACTTCGCCTTGTCCCACTTCTTCTTGCCAGGCGTGGCATCGGCAAAGGCTACGGCCTCGCCATTGCCCGACTCACGAATCTGATAGTAGCTGTCGACAATGCTGCAGCGTTCTGATACTGTCATCTCCACACGATACTGTCCTGTTCCCCATGACGGCTGATAGCTGACGCCGTCGGTAGTGCCAGTATAGGAACGTGGCACGATATAGCAGTCACCATCCAGGCTCACCAGCCGTTCGTAATCAGGATTGTTCTTCTCATAGACGAACAGTCCGTCGGCATTGAGCTTGTTCTTATCGACTTTCACATTGATGGTAAACTCGCCCAGCTGCTGGTCGTTGGTAATCATCGTGGCCTGATTCATCCACGAAGAATAGAAGCGCACCTTCAGCTCCAGATTCAGGTTGTCGCGCTTCTCGAAACTGAAGCGGTTGTCGGTATTGCCCGTAGAGTCGTTGGGCAGATTGCAGTACGTGGGATTGATGACTAGAGAGTCGATCTCCACAAAGAACTTGGAGTGATTGACGATATGCCGCAGACCGATGCTGTCGCGCCGCATCTTGCAGAAGATGTAGAACACCCCGACTCCTTCTTTAGAACCGTCGGCCACCTCGATGTAGTTCTTACAGCCAAAGCCCTCGAACTTCAGGTTCTCAGGATCCATAGCGCCTTTGGTGGATGGTGCGGCATAGAAATCGTCGATTTTGCTTTCTGCCGACAGTTTCTGGGTGTAATAGCACTGCTGCTGTGCCTGACGATACCATTTCTCCCGCTTGCTTTTCATGGCCTCAGAAACATAGTTCAATCCTAAGCTGACCAAGTTTGAGGTGGCATTCACTGTCTTCTGCTTAAAGGAGCTGGTGAAGCCCTGCCACAGCAGATCGCCGAGCAAGCCGCGCTGCGCCTCGCTGCGTGCTGACTCTTGCAGCGCCAACAAGCGGTCGTTGGTTTCCTGAATGGTGGCTGGCTTCTTCTCGTTTTCTACAAGAATCTGGAACTTGCGCTGAGCCATTCGCGGCTGTCCGCCACCGTTATTTCTTTTCCCCGAGGGGTTCGGCCCTTGGGCCGTCATGGTTCCTGCCAAGACTAGCAGAACGAGCATTGATAGTACCTTTCTCATTTCACTTTTTATTTCTTAATTTTTTATTTTCTATCTTCAATCAATATGCGTCAATAATAATGAATGGATTGACATGCCGGGGAGCATCATAGCGCTGCTTGACATATTTCATGCCTAGCGTTGCCTCGTCCAGTGCATAGTCTATTCGCTCATGCTCCATGAGCCACTGACGCGCACTCAGGAAAGCAGCATGCAGGTCGGTCTTGCCAGTAGTCTGCTGCTGCAGCTCTTCATAGAAATAGCGCAAGAAGATGCAGCTGGAATAGTCGTACAGGTTCCAGAGCGAAACAATCATGGCGTTGGCGCCAGCTTGCTTCAAGGCCCGCTGCAGACCATAGACCCCATCTTCGGTAAGCCGTCCCTGACCTGTCTGGCAGGCATTGCACACCACCAGCTCTGTCTGGCTGAAATCCTGCTGTGCTATCTCTGTCCCTGAAAGTACGGCATCAAAGAGATGATCGTCGAAATCCTTGTCGGACAGGATATTAGCTGCTCCTGCAAAGATGAGACCGCAACGTGACAACGACAGGTCATCGGAGAGCGGACGCAGGTCGTTGCGCACGTCTATGCTCCCGATGAAGTGCCCATGCGTAGTGATATGTACTATATCGTATTTCTTCTCCTTGAGCAATTGCAACAGCTGCTCGTCAGTAGCAGAAGCACCTATGAGCAAAGTGTCGTTCGGATTTTGACGGAAATCATAAATAGAATCCACCTCAATTTTGGAGTAGGGCAAGTTATTGATGTCGCTGATTCTTGACTTTAGATAGCGATAGGCCATGTAATCGTTGTCGGTTCCTGTAGGACGATATTTCGCCCGATAGGCAATGCCACCACAAAAGATGCCACTCTGCAGGCTAAGGGCAGTATGCCGCTGCACAAGATTCCGTGTGGAAGAAAGACGATAGCATACTTTCTGACTGTCGGGGATGATGTATTCTATGGCCCATTGATGAATGAGACCATCGGGAGCGAAGAACACCCTGTCAGCATTTCCGATGGCTTCCATCAGACGGGGAGACCAGACGAGCTGCTGCAAGCGGGAGTCGCGATAAAGCGTATCTTTGATGACGGGACTTGAAGCATCAAAGGCACTGGCCACGGTATAGGGTGAAGTCAGTTTCAGCGACAAAAGACTATCCGTTGCAAAGAGGTCGATGAAGCGGGGCTTGCCTTTGCTTTGCAGGACGAGGCACCCCATACGTTTCTCGTCGTTCTTGCCGAAGTACTGCACAAATTCGAGGGCGCAGTCCCGTGACGTCAGTTTCCTGCGTACCTGCTCCCAGTGCACCTGCGGCGTCTGGTGGTTGCTCTCATAGGCCAGCAGATAGCCTTTGCTGAAAAGCGCCAGGTTGTAGAGCAACTCAGGAGCGTGGTTGCCTAACCTATAGCAGTCATACAGGAAACGGTGGGTGGCCAGCCAGTGCTGAGCACGATGAGCAGAGGACATGGTGTCGAGACGCTGGGCAATGGAGGTGCATTCTTCATTGACATACTGCTCATAACAGCGCCGTGCCTCCTGATAACGCGTCGCCCCCAGACTGTCGGCTTGCATCATCAGAATCTTTCCCCGTCGGCGAAGCGTCTCATAGTAAAACTCGCTCTTCTGCCGCTTGAAATATTTCTGGGCCTCAGCTATCTGCTGCAAGGCCTGCTCAAAATGACCTAAGCGGGCATGACAGATGGCCAGTTGGGAGAGTGTCCTGTAATACCGCGGCTCATACGAGGTGATTTGCAGGTTATTCAGCCGGTTGTCGTAAAAAGCGAAGATGGTGTCTAACTGCCATAAAGCATGCTCATAGTCCTTGACCTTATAATACAGCTGTGCTAGTTCTTCACGAAGGGTGATGACATTATCCATACTATTGCGCTTGGAGAAAACCGTCAAGCCATCCTGGTAGTAGGACTCTGCCAGCACCGAGTAGTAACCCTCCTCTCCGGTCATGCCATAATAATAGTCCCCTGACATCTTGTCATAGTAGGCCTGATATACATCGGCGGAATCGCCCAACAAAGCCTTTGACTGGCGATAGAGCTCACCATAGTTCTCCCTACACGTCCTCAGCTGCTCAAAGTCGTCCGTCAGATAGCATTGCTCCGCCTGCAGGAAAAGACCGGTAAGCCGCTGACGGGAGTCATCATTAGCAATGACGGCCGACGATACCATCAGGCCGACCATGATCATGATTATCCGAAAGCTCTTCATCACTTCTGCGGATTATGGTTTAAGATGACAAACGACTCGTTGGCGGCAGATTCGTTCTTAATAGAGAAGGTGATGACATCATCCTGCTTCACCTTGTCAAGGGCGAAGTGCTGCACACCCTCCCCTATCGACGTTGCTGCCTTTCCGTTCACTTTCGCCGTGAATTTGGTCTTAGGATTAAAGGACATGAATATAAATTCCTGATCCCCGATATGACCAGTGAGTGTATAGGTCGCGGTGCAGCCCCGCTTGACAGTCTTTTCAATGGCCGAATAGAACACGTCTTTCTCTGTACTGTTGAAGAAATCGCCCTTCGACGCCATGCCCGTGTTCTGGCGACTATAGACAAAGGTCACTACCTGATTCATCTTGAACTTGTTGGCACCATTGCCTCTGAACTCGTTCTCAGCATCTTGCCTGACATCATCCATCAGCGTGATCTTGGGTTGCCCCGTTGCCGACCAGTCAAGGACGGCATTATTAAGCGCTTCGTTTGATGCTTTTGCCGAACGAAGTTGTATGATTCCCTCCGTTAGCTTCTTCAGATAGCTGTCGGCCTGTGCATGACAAGTGATGCCAGAAAACAGGCCCATTGCAATAAATAAAAGTATCTTCTTCATAGTTCTATCATTTCTTCTGGCCATGCCCCCTCCATACCTTCCCCTATAGGGGAGACTTCCCCCCCCCGCTCGGTCTTTGGACGCTTGCTACCAATGGGACGCAAGAAAGAGGAAGTAAAAGGGGTGCGTTGCCGCTTGGCGCAAGCCTCTAATCCCTTCTGCGAAAGATTCATCAGTTCCTCCATACTCATGCGGTCATCAGGGAGATAACATAGGCATTTCTGGAGGACAGGCGTCAGTGCCTGAAAGTCCTTTGGCAATACTGGCAGAGGTACAGAAGGATGCTCTTGCTGATAACTTTCCCCGTGCCCTCCAAAGACGACATGCCCCGTAGCGGTGAAATAGGCAACAGCGCCTAACGACCATACCAAAGCCTTCTGACTGGTGGTTTCACATGTGGACTCCGCGTTGGCAGAGGGAATCACCATAAACGAATCACCGTCTATCACTATTGTATCGGGGGTTAAGGTACAGGACGTTCCCTCCTTCTGTACGAAACGGCTGACATCGGCCAGCATTTTCCATACAGCCTCTTCAGGGCAGAACCCCGCTATATCCCGTAATGTCAATTCTCCATTCTCCATTCACCATTTTCAATTTTCCACTTGGCTATGCCGCTTCGCTCCGCTATGAATCTCACTTACTGGCACAGCCCATTTATAAAGTCCGCTACTGACACTATCGACACGTGATACCACGCCTATGGCTATTACATCGCTCCCAGCCTTCATCAGTACAGGCCCTCCCGAGAATCCATGATTGATATTGCTCTCAAAGAAAAGATTCTCCTTCTTTGCCGATGCTCTGCGACGGATGGTTCCTTCAGTAAATGTCATACGCTTGTCGCCGATGCCCGTCATGGGATAGCCACAGATCATCAGGGGTGTGCCACTCTTCACCTCGTTCAGTTGCTCTATGCTCGCCAGACGTACCTTGCCCTGCTCGGGGATGCTGTCAATCCACAGGATGTCGCCCAACTCCATCTCCCTGTTGGTAAAATATGGACGGATAGAACGCCAGTAGTAGGATTGGCTGAAGTCTGCCAGCATGAAGATGCCGTCTTTCTCTGTGTTGATATGTACCCGCTTGTCAGTGGAAGAGAACGAGTACTTCTTATTTCCCATAAAATCGTAGAGGCTGAACCACACTTGCAGGCGCATCACAGTATCGGAGGGATGGGTCTGATTGAAGGTTTCCGTCTCAATGGCCCACCTGACAATATCATCGTCGGCCAGGTCAGCTACCTTCGTCGTCAGGTCGAGGTCGGCGCCTAACCAGTATTCCACACAATGACGGGCGGTGACCATTTTCCCATCGGTGGTAAGGAATGCAGTACCCATAGGGAGCCCGTCACCCTTAAGCCACCATCGCTGTTGCTGCTCTCCATCAATCAATAGCAACCGGCAGACGGAATCTACTTTCACTAAATAAACCGACTCTTCTATGGGCTCCACATCCTCGGCGCCTATCCTTGCCTCTCTGCCCATGAAGTTCAGAACGACGGCCATCAATGCCACCACAGCGAGTAGTCCTGCTACTACCCATTGCCAAGGATTGGTCTTGCTCTCATCATCATACCTGTCATCGTCATGGCTGTGGAAGTACAGGGCCATGGGCTGGTTGTCGAAGCGTATGAGGTCGCCATCGCTCAGCAGATGGGCATAGCCGATGGTTCCCTTGCCGTCGATGCTGATGCTGACATGCTGCGAACGTCTGACGATGCGCCAACTCTTGCCATCCTCGTTCTGAATGATGGTGGCATAGTATTCCGGTTGCCAGTCGCCTGCCTCATAACGCACATCACAGTCGGCAGTCTCGCCGATATTAACAATGCGCTCCGTCAGCTTCTGCCGCTTCCCATGATGATGCCAGGCATTGCTTCCCTTAAACGTCAGTGAAATATAATGTTTCCGTTCCTTCATGCCTCACCTCCTTTCTCTTCGACAAAAGCCCTGGCTATCAGTGGCAGACAGGAACAGAGGCACAGGTTGTATATCTTTACCGACTTGCCCGTCTCGTCGGCTCGCAGGTCGTTGTAGGCTCGCAGGTCATAGTGTATCTTTCTTTTCTTCAGCACGCTCTTCTGGCTAATATCGGCCTCTACCGCCTGCTGCTCCTCCTCGGTGCATGGACGGAAGCCAAGAATCAGCTCTTCCACAATCCAGCGGTGATGCTCTGTCTGGGCCAACAACTCAATGTCTTTCTGCAGAATGTCGTAGAAATGCTCCCAGTCATCTGCGTCCAGCCCTACCGACCGCATCTTGGTGGCAATGGCCAACGCATTACAAATACACGACATTCGCTTCGCATTCGAAAGCCTGCCCCACGAGCGTTCCCGTTCCTCGGCATCTATCTCAACGGCATAGCGCAGCTCGCCACTCCACTTCTGAATGTTCTCACGATAGCAGCAGTCATAGACATAGTTCACGTTCTTGGCCATCTGAATAAGTGAGAGGTGAGAGGAGAGAGCGAAGTGGTAACAGCCCACCCCCTGACCATCCCCTTTAAAGGAAGGGGTAATATGAATGGGAATTGGGTGCGCATACAGTTCATCGGGCAAGAGCAGCGCCAAGCTCTGGTTCTTATCTACGCTGTCATGAGCCATCACCACCGTCATCAACTGCCGTTCGTCGCCAGCCCACAGCCGCAGTTTCTCACGCACATCAGCATCCCAGGGCTCAGCCACTACGAACTCCCACTCCACATCCACGAAATCCTCGCGCTTTCCCTCATACATGGGGTGATGGAACTTCACCACGACCTTTTCCTCACCTGGCTTCACCACGCGATAATAGCTATTGTCAAACAGATGCCGGTATCTCTTGGTCAGATCCTCACTCAGTTTCTCAGCCTCGGCATCAATCATCGTGATACGCGTCCGCAACGAATGATCAAGCGTATAATTAGGATAATGAGCTACCAGCGCAGCCTGTATAGCCACCGTCTCTGCCACCCTGCCCATGCCACAAATCACCAGGTGCACATGCCTCTCCGACTGTATGGTAATGGGCACATAGTCCAATACGATGCTGCGGCTCCACAACTCGTCTGTCGTGAACGGATATATATCTGCCCTTTGCCTGACCTCCTTGCAGAAGTCACAGGTCTGCAACATCCGTAACGTCTCAGCCTGTTGCACCATCAAATGACAAGTAAGCCTCCTCCCAGTGTGCTGCTCCACATCATATTCCAATGCCAGCTGTCCCACCACGGCGACGGCCCTGTCGTCCTCACCATCACCAGCCAGCACCCACAGCTCATCATAGTCATTGATGCTGATACCCTCTGCCAATAATTCCTCTCTGCCATCCACGACGAAGCCCTTCGCCTCATACTGTCGTATAAGGCTATCCATCAGCATATGCTTGCCTATTGCCAGTAGTTTCTTCATCGTTTCAGGTCATTCATGATGAATTCAGGTGCAAAAATACACAATATTTTGTAAATAAAGAAAGAAAACAGGGAAAAAATGCGTAATCTTGCGATATGCGTAAACACCAACGACTTGCAAGGACAAATCGTCAGCTATAGCAACAAGGTCTTCGCCGATACCAGCAGTTACATTGTTCATGCCAACGGCCAGATCAAAAAGATCTGGGTCAGGAAACCCACCCGTCGAGCGGATTTAAATCCTCCCGATGCTCAATGATCTCCTGTCTACCACGGAGACTGACCTTTTATCATTCTTTGAACGTATTCTTCGGCAGTTTCATCACCCTGCTCGGCAGCATTTTTCCACCAAGATAGGGCTTCGCTTCTGTCATAACCATAATAATAATAACCCAATTCACGCATAGCCCTTGTCAAACCATTATTTGCAGATTCAATAAGCCATTGAAGAGCCTTAGACGGCATATCTTTGTACTTATGCCCCCCTTTATAATACATATACAATTCATATTGTGCAATAGCATCTCTATTAGCCGCTCGGTTTTCTAATTCATCAGAATATAAAACGTAGGAACGATCATGAGTACCATCGCTTTCTAATAATCTATCTTGTATATGGGAACAAATTATAGATAATAACATGAAACATACTATCGTTATAATACTTTTGGCAAAATTTAAACCTAAATATTTGGTATAAAACAATGTTCCACTTTCCCATATCAAAATAAAACAACATATTATACTAAAACAAAATAAAAACCAACGAACAACGTTTAACGTACTAGTCCATTCATGAATCCTTGCTTCATCTATCCAACAAGCTAAAACACAAATGCTGAAAAAAACTAAGGATGATAATAATACTATTCGTTTAGAGTTTTTTGCAGCCCATATCGATAAGACATAAGATAGAGATAGATATAATAAGAAACGCACTTGTATTACTTCTAAGACTTTCGAATAGTTAGAATTTACTAGAAAAAGATATTCGAATATATACTCAAGTATTAGGTATAATACAAATGCAAGAATACACCATAATACTTTTTTTGTGATTGTTGAAATGCCTTTGTTAATTAGGCAACCACAATTAGGACACATTTTTGCCTTATCAGAAACATCGTGCCCACATTCTGTACATTTTATCAGTGCCATAGTCGTATAATTAATTTATAGTTTTGAAATTCTTATGATTGGGAGATTATGAATAGGGATTCTCTTCTGTATAAAGATTCTCTGAAGTTTGTTCTTCCCTAATCGCATCCATTTTCTCTGTAAAGCCTAAGCTTTACGTATCTTTTCCAAAATGTCTTCCTGTGCCTTCTGCCCTATTGCTCATTCTTTTCCCCGCATTTCGGGCATCCTGCTTCTACTAAGAAGTATACATGATTACATTTTAAACATTTAATAATGTCTGCCATTGCACTTATTCAATAACACCTATGGCTCAATGGTGCGGTTAAATAGTTTTAGTTCTTAGGCATATGAAGAAAAGCGGAGCTAACCATTTTCCAACTTTGCCATAGTACTACTGTGAGTTGTCGAAGTTCACACTGATAGGCAAAGCGAAAATGCGCTTTCTTCAATATGTCTGCTGATCTGTTCGGAACAGCGGTACAAGTATACGTATTTTCTTTGGAAAACGCTCTGTTTTTGTTCGATTTTTAACTTTTAATAATCAAATCACATCCAAAAATCAGTTTCGCAGTCTGTATTTATTAAATATGTGTGCGCAGGACCTATTCGGGCGAATTTAAAACCCTCCCGAACGGGGCACGCGCAGCCTCCGACCTGATGTGGCCGTGCTAAATCATTTTTGCTACGTCCAAAATCGTTTTTGAAGCGTTCAAGTTGCTGTTTTGCTGCATTCTTAATTTTCAAGAACATGGATGAACGGATAAAAAGATAATCCTAAAAATCCAGTAATCCGCGTAAAAAAGAAAATAGGTGCCTTCTTTGAGTCCTGAAGATGCCTTCTTCATGGCCAAAAGGTGCCTTCTTTATACCTTGGAGAAGGCATCTGTTTCATATAGTTGTTTTCCCAAATCATTTATCGTTTCTCGCGCGTATGCGCGCACGCGCACACTTAAAATTTTTCAAGAAAAAATCTGCACTTCTGCTCCGATTCTCTGCAAACTACTGTATAGCAATGAGATAGATAGGTGCAGATATGGTGACAATAGTGACAGATAATGGGGAATTCAGCATAAAAAACCGCAATTTTTTGAAGAAAAAACATCAAAAATGAAAAAAAACGTGTAAAATTGAGGTATTATTGGGGCGAAAATCTGCAAAAAAGCCCCATTTCCACCCCAATTCCGACGTTTCAGAGCAGGAATTTGGCAGAAAAATGCAAAAAATTAGCAAAAAACAGAAAAATCGACAAAAACAATCACTCCCCGTTCTGCTTCTTCCATTTCCTGTATGCTTCGTTAATGCGCAGTTTTTCCTCACGCCCCACCTGTTTGATGTGGAACATGACCCCGATGACGGTTTCAAAGTGATGACGGCTGATGACGCCGTCCTTCATCACAAGGATGTCCTTCGGCCGTCCGCGATATTCATCATTCTTCTTGAACAGGGAGACGGGGCTATTCTGTGTCCAGTCAGCAAACTCGAGAAGGATGTACTCACCGCTCATGCCCTGAGCTGCGGCTGGCGTGTCATCGCTCACAACGGTGGCGGTGAAGGTCTTGTCAGCCAGAAACTCGTCCAAATGGTTCTCGTCTATAGCCTGATAATACTCTACACTTTCTATGGCTGTTAAGACGTTTATTACGCTGGGATGGTCTGCATCCAATAGTTTCCCGTAGATAGACAAAGCCTTTCTCAAACAGTCCAATGCCTCGGTGTATTTCTTGCGTTCAACATACATGACACCCATATTATTGTAGATACCTGCCACGCTGCTGTGCTCTTCGCCAAAGAGTCTTTTTCTCATGTCCAAGGCTTTCTTGTAATAACCGAGTGCCAAGCTGTCGTTGCCCATAGAGTCATAAATGGAGGCGAGGTTGTTGTAGGAATTGGCAATATCGGGATGGTCCTGTGTGTATAGCCTTTCACGTATATCCTTAGCCTTCATGGAATATTTCAGGGCCAGTTCCAGACTGTCCTGATAGTCGTAAAGGGAACCTATGTGCCCATAACAGAAAGCCGCCAAGGAATTGTCCTCACCCATCACTTTCAGAATGATGCGTAGTGCCTCCTGATATTGCTGCATGGCATTAGCGTAGTCTTGCTGTTGCTCATAGGTATCGCCTATGTTTATGTAGGATCTGGCAACGGAAGGATGATTAGTGCCCAATACATTCTTTTCTATGGATAGCGTTTCTTCGTAATACTCCAGAGCCAAGGCGCTTTTCCCGTATTCTGACCAGAAGGTGCCTATGTTGTTGTAGGTTTTGGCAAGGGTAAGGTTTTCTTCGTCCTCTTCGTCGAATAAGTCCAGAGCTTTCTGGTAATAGTCGAGTGCTTTCTCTGCATCGTCAAGATCCTGATAGAGCAAAGCAAGGTTATTGCACAGCAGGGCTTTTTCTTCGTTTGTATTGCCTGCCTGCTCCGCTATGCTCCATGCTTTCAGAAGATATTCTTCCGCATGGGGATAGTCTGCCTGTCGATAATAGCCACTTCCTATCTGCATATAGGCGAGGGCCACATCAGGATGAATGGAATCATAAACGGCTACGAAGATGTCACAGGCTTTCTGGTAGCATTCCAGTCCACGGACAAAATCCCCTTTCATAATATAGGCATAGCCGAGATTGTTATAGCACGTGGCGATCTCTTGATCCTTGTCTGAATATCTCAAGGCAAGTTGGAAGAGTGAAATGGCATCATCATATCTGGCCAGATACCTGTCTATGAAACATCCGGCATCATTCACCCACTCTACATTCGTAGAGTCCAACCTTGCCCTTTGCTCTAAATAATGAGCGGCAGAATCGTTCTGATGAGCCTGAAGGAAACGGAGATGGAAATTATAGCAGTCGGCGGCAATGGCTTCCATGCTCTTACGGGTGCCTGCCATGCTCGCATCTAAGGCTTTCTGTCGTTGGGCCAACTCTTCTGCTTCCTTAGCCTCAGCCTCCTGCTCAGCCTTCAACAATGCAATTCGATTACTCATGTCACCCCGTGAGCGGAGCAGAGAATCAGCCTTCTCTAACTCACCGTTCTCAAGGCAGTCGCTGACTTGCTGCTGGAAAGCGTCTAACTGGTCGTAGTCAAGGGTAGAGTAATACCTGGATAAGTCTTTAATAATCTTTTCGTTGTCCTCACGCTGTTGATTGAGGTCTTGGAGAAGGCGGTTTTTCTCTTCTACTGAAACATTCAATGCATCAATCTCGTCTTCCCGCTGCAGTATTTTTTTCTGAAGTTCCCTCCGCAGTTTCTTCTCCTTATCCAGTTGATCGGCCAGTTGCTGATCAGGTTCTTCCATGATGAGATAGAGCGGATTAGCAGAGTATTGATAGCTGCGGCAGGCCTCCTGATCCACAAGCAGATAACCGTTTTTCTTTACGCTCTCCAACTGATAATTATTTGTACGTAAGGGGAATGAAAACTTGCCATTTGCTCCACTCACCACTGCCGAACGGTTCTTCACTTGCACAGTGGCTCCTTGAAGCCCCACACCTGGCTTCAACACGCCATTCACCATGCGCCCACGTGTCTTCACAATGCCCTGCTGCGTCTGGGCCGAGGCTATAACAACAACGAACAGGAAGAATAATAACCAAGGTGCTTTTCTCATAAAATTTAACGGAATAAGATGATGTCATCAGGGCCACAAGGTGGAAGGATGGCGGTATCTTCTAATGAAAGGGACGGGGAAGTGACGGGATAGGCAGTTTTCTGTTCGGCCAAAGGAATGGTGAGCGTTACATAGCCATCTGCATCAGAAGTGACTTCATGACCATCGATGACCACAGCTGTATTTGCAGCGGTCTGCTCCGTATATGGGTTCCACAGTTTGACACGCAGGCTTCCATACACCTCTGGATTACGGCAAATGTCGATACTCACGGCTTTTGACAGTAGGAGCGTGGTATCAACATCGAGGAAATCGCGACACTCCACCTTTACACGTACCTCTTTATTTATATAGCGATGAGGAATGTTGGTAAACACTAAGCCAGCATCGAGCGAGCGGATGGTGTCGGTCTTTGTCTCGTTGTCGAGCGTCATGGTGACGACGGCATCCTGCAAGGGAGGCAGGTTGGGGTTATGGACAGAGGCTTCGTTCAGCCGCACCTCAACATCGACAGGCTGGTTGGTCAGCCATACGCCTACCAGCGCAGCTACGACAACCATCAGACCCAAAGCCCAGGCTATCGTCTTGCGGATAAGACGCCGCTTATGGCGCTGCCAGATGGCATCAAACTCCACACCAAGCAGTTTGGAGATAAGTTGCACATAGGCCCGCTCCTTGTTCAGCCAGGGCCAACGGTAAATCTTCTCGTGGATGTTCGCCCCAAGAATCTCGGGCAGGCCGAGCGTATTGACGATGGGGTTAAAACACTCCGTATCGGGGTCGCCGCTATGGGGTATTCCATCTACGATGAAGAAATGTATCTGCTTAGTGCGTCCCAACTGATGGAAAAACTCTATCTCCTTGCCTACCCATTGTGACTGTGCCGAATTGGGCGAACAAATAACGATGAGGTTGCGCGAGGCCTTCAGGCGCTCTTGCAGCTCCTCCGTCAGTCCACCTGGCTGTATGTCGGTAGGTGCAAAGAAGACCGGCTTGATGGGGGTTCGCTCCCATCCATGCTCACTACACAGCGTAGCTGGCATGCGGTAGTGCTCCAGCTTCCGTTGCACTTTCTTTCCCCACTCCGTGTCACGGGAGTTATAGCTGATAAACGCGTAGTACTTGTATTGCTGTTCCATATTCATTTTTTTACAAGAGTTTTACTTACTGCCTGATTGCATTCTATCGATACCGTCTGCTTGAAATTCAGCCCCATAGAGCTGAACTCCCTGTTCAGCACATCGTTCTCGGTGAGCAGGGCAGTGGCGGCTTCCATCTCGTGCGAAAACTCATCTGCGTCGGCCAGCGGCAGACTACGATGTATGTGTTCTGCCATCATGAAAACGACCGTTCTCAGGTTCTCCAAGTTCTCTGCCAGTGTCTTTGACTTGGGGTCGATGATGTTCTTCATAAAACTTCTCAGAGCCTTACTGCCCCTGTCGTTTGGGATATTACGGCGTGCCGTGGCCGTCAGCACCAATGACAGCAGCTCCATGCGCCCCACTCCCATCTTGCCGGCTATGACCTCCAACAGGAAGATTTCCATCTGCGTACTTTTACCATCGATAGCCATCACTTGGATGAGCTTTGAGAGATAGTCAGCCTTATCTATTTCGTCCATGGGTAAGTCTGACGCCACCGCTTGTTCCTCGCCACGAATATAGGCATCAATCACTTCAGTAGATATGCCCATTGAGCGACATATCTTCACCATCATATTGTATTCCTCATCCGAGATACTACCATCAGCAATGGCGATAGCTACCAGGTCTTGTGCCAGCCGATATTCCTCATCAACGGCGTTGGCGAATATTTTTGTTAATAGTCCCATTATTTAAATTGAAAATTTAAGGGAGAGGGATTACTTCTAATTGTCGATTGACAAGCATGCCGGTGAAGGGCAGCTGACGAAGTGACAGTTTGGCAAGTGCCTTGAAGTGGAGACGGAAGAGCTCGGATGAGCCTTCAATAAGCGGCTGCTGACCGATATTCACGAAGGTAGGATAGAGCACACAATCGCCATTCGAGTGCAGGCGATCGTTGGTCATGTTGTGCATGGCAGCAACGGCAACAAGTTCTACGCGTACGAACTGCATCTGCTGCTGATTGTAAGGCAAGGCAAAGCTGAGGGCATTGACACCCGACAAGTCCTGGCCAGTAACGGTGATGACAATATTGTCGCCTGCGTTGTACTGTTGGCGGTCAGGCTTCATCGTCACATTTCCAGCCAGTAGCCTGTCAGAGAGGCCGACTCCTCCCTCTATCTGTGTAGCTACGTAGCTAATATCTTGCGCATCTATGAGGCCGTTGTGGTTCACGTCGCCCAGGGAAACATAGCCATCGAAGTCGCTGTCACCCTGTCGCAAACCCGTGTAGTTCAAGTAAGAAATGAGGTCGTTCTCGTCTATACGACCGTCTTGGTTGATATCGCCCGGAATGAGCACCTTTGCTCCAGGCTTGCGGAAGGCATAGAGCTCAGCACCAGAGCCAAAGCCGCCTACGGCCTGAGTGACGGTCAGACGGAGGTAGCGGATGGTTTCTTCCCTACCCTTGTCCCTACCCTCAGAAGAGAGGGGCGCAACAGAAGCGAGGTCAATGGTTTTCTTCTTGTTGTTGCGTGCCCATTGGAAGGGTTGTGGCTCACTCCATGTCTGGCCATCGGCACTCGTCTGTAGCGTACCAGCCAGAATGGTACCGTTACCAGCATTGTCGCGAGGCACATAGGTGATATGATCCAACTCGGTGGTAGCATGCATGTCGATATCGATGGTGAAAGGTACTGCCTCATTGTTCTGCCAGTCAGTATGCCACAGCTCGCCGCGCTCGTCGAGGTCAAAGAGATGGCTGATGTCTGCACCTGGCTCAGCGGCCACGGTACAGGTAGCGGTCAGTCCGTGCATAGCCAGCTTCAGCGGATCGTCGGCAGTGCGAAAGGAGTATTCCTTCCAAGGGCTGACGCCGCCTCTACCTACCGTACGCAGTTTGTAGAGGTATGTTGTCTCAGGCTTTAAGGGCTCTCGTAGCATATTAAGTGCCTGTGCCGTGTCGCTGATATTCTTATAGAGCATATTCTCGAACATCAGCTCATAGCGGGTCTCGTCGGCACTGGTCTGCCAGGAGGTAGGAAGGCTGACGCCCTCCACCGTCAGCTCCACCTTATTATATATAGATGTCTCGGGCACATCAACGATAAGCTGGTCAGGCCGCTGGATGCCTATCTGCTCCATCAACGGCTCCTTGCCGAAATGCCAATCGGCTTTCACGGCCTTACCGTTTACCTTCACACTGACCTTCTTAGGCTGGGTGGCCATATTCACCACGAAGCGGGTCCTCTTTTCCTTGACCATTCCTTCAAAACCATAATAGGCGGGGTAAATGGTAATGGTGGTGCGTCCTTTCTCCAGTTGTTGCTCTACCTTGTACGTCTGTTTTCTCCATTTAAGGTAGGCATTGGTGGTACCATCATCATCATAGACCTCAATACTGGTATGTTGTTGTGAGGGCCAAACTTCCAGCATGCGCAGCGACGTGTCAATCTGCGACGGGTTGTTGTTGGGGTTGTTCATGGGAATGATAGCCCCTTCCCTCACAAATACAGGCAGCTTCCATAGGGGTGCATCGAACCCATTCATCACACATTCTCCGTCATAGGGCTGCCCTGTGAAGTAGTCATACCATATACCCTCAGGCAGATAGATGCCGTGTCGCTCCATACCCTCCTCATAGATGGGTGCCACAAGGATTTTCGACCCATAGAGATATTGGTATTTCGTGTATTTATCCATGTTGGAATCACGATTATACAGGAACATGGCACGGATGAGTGGCAAGCCGTCGATAGCCTCGTGGGCGAAAGTATAGGTATAGGGAAGGAGCATGGACTTCAGCTTCAAGTATGAGCGGTTGATGCTGGTGGCAGGCTCGCCCAGCGCGTGCGGATATTTCTCGTTGGCTCCCCAGCCGTCCATATTCAGCTGCATGGGCGTAAAGGTCTTCCACTGGAAGTCGCGGATGTTCACCTCCATGTTCTTGCCACCGAAAATGCCGTCCATATCGCTGGTGATATTGGGCTGCCCTGACAGACCGGCACCGATGTAGGTGGGGATGTGGAAGCGGATATATTCCCACTCGCCGCCCGTTTGGTCGCCGGTCCAAACACCGGCATAGCGATGCGTTCCAGCCCATCCGTCGAGCGTAATGATGAAGGGCCGCGCCTGCTGTCCGTAGTAGGGCATGATCTGCGCAACGTCGCTGATGCCGTTCAGGCCGAAGCTGTAGCCGGCACCCACCCAAGCTACATCGGTCTTCAACACCCGTACACCCGCGTCGCGCACCTCCTTGATAATATCGCGCTGCAACAGGGCAGGGATGCTGTCGATGGGGTGCAGGTTCGACTGCGTCCACAAGCCAATCTCCACGCCCTTCGAACGGGCATAGTCGCCAAAGGCTTTCAGGTTGGCGATATTGCCGTCGAGGGTCTCCGTCTGACCGTAGCCGGCACCATAGCCGTCGTTAGGCAGAATCCAGCCCAGCGGCATGTCGTTGTGGGCATAGCGATCGATGACAGCCCGTGCCGAGAACTGATAGTCTGTTCTCTCCTCTGTTGCGACAATACCATTGAGGCTCTCGCGGATGCCGCCCTCCACAGGCTTCTGGCTCTCCACATAGCGCTTGCCGTCCTCAAAGAGGATGCCGCGCCCAGGTTCGGTAGTCTCTTTCCAATAGTCGCGGTTATAGGCATTCAAGTGACCCTCATAAAAGGCAAACTTGGGCAGCAGCACGGGGTGACCCGTCAGCTGGTAATAGCTGTTGAGCAATTTTACAGGCGTCTTGCCCATCATGAAGAACACGTCGAGGTAGTCGTCATCATGATGCACCAGTACCTCCTTGTCGTTGGTAAAATCATAGTAGCCAGGCTTGAAGGTATGGCAGAGCACGCCGTAGCCAGCCGTGGACCAGAAGAACGGTACAGGCGAACAGACACCGCCATCGACCCACGAATTGGTATTCACAATATCTATACGCTCACCACGATGCGAGAAGCGCCCGTTCTGCACACCACCGCCATAGTAAAAGCCAGGCCTCGGCTCTGATAGCCGCAGGTCGTAGCCACCTTTCTTGAATTCTATGGGAGCAGCAAGCGACACGACGTCAACACATTGCCAAAAGGTCAGCAGGCCCGTAGCCTTATTGATTTTCACCATACAGCTTTCCATACAGCTTTCCTGAGATCTCACGTCCAGCGTATCGTTAGTCACGATGATTTCGCTATCGGTATCCACCACCTCTATTTCAATATCCTCACGGGCATTGTCCACCAAGATGTCGGCTGGTGGCATAGCCTCCGGATTGCGCACGATGCCGCCATTGTCATCGCGGAACAGACGGAAGATATTCGGCCCGTAGAAGTCGATGGTCATCACTTTCCCGTCGTTATAGACCACTTCGACAGCCTGCTTGTTCAGCCGCCGCACCTCCTTCACGCCCTGGTTGTCATCAGCCCACGTGCTCAATGTGAATACAACAAAAAAGAGAAAAAGAACGGTTCGTATCATAGATTGTCAGGTAATTTTTTGTACGGCTGCGACTCAGCGAGGGCCATCAAGCACGCTTGAATGACCGACCGCGAGCAAGCTCACATGCTTTTGCGTGCAAAGATAGCAAATAATTGTGAACCAAAGGTCAGGAACATATATAAAAAAACATAATTCATGAGTAATTGGCAATTCTTGCGTCT
>CAJOFE010000017.1 GCA_905233825.1 uncultured Prevotella sp.
CTTGGGGGCTGCTCGCCCCCAAACCCCTCGGTGTTTTTCAGGTATTAGTCTTGGCTTCGCCTCTACCTGAAAATTGCACTTCTATCTTGAACTTAGGACCTCACCTGCTCATATTGAGGAAAAAAGTTGTAACTTTGTAGCTGCATTACCCATTGCACAAAAACTTAATGAAAATGAAGAGAATTCTATTACCTATCCTTTCCTGTCTATTCCTGTTCACGACCCAAGCACAGGCACAGGTTTCCTTCGGCAAGGCCGAGCTGTTGAACGACGACTGGCGCTTTATGCGTGTTGATTCGGCGTGGAACAACTTTGAAACGGCAGACATGAAGATGCCCGACTTTGACGACTCGCGCTGGCGACGTACCACTCTGCCCCATGACTGGGGCGTGGAGCTACCCATGTCGCCCGACAAAGGCTCGTGCCAAGGGTATCTGCCAGGAGGAATAGGGTGGTATAGAAGAAGCCTCCCCCTAACCCCCTCCAAAAAGAGGGGGGATTCGAAGGCTACCTCTCCCTTTGGAGAGGGCGGGGAGAGAGGCTTCTACATCTATTTCGAGGGTGTCTATAACTACTCGGAGGTGTATCTGAACGGACATCTGTTAGGGAAGCGCCCCAGCGGCTTTGCTTCGTTCCTCTACGACCTGACTCCTTACTTGAACGAAAACGGAAAGAATGTGCTGGCCGTGCGTGTCAATCACTCGCAGGAGGCTGACAGCCGCTGGTACACGGGATCGGGCATCTATCGCAACGTGTGGCTCGTCACGGCTCCCAAGGTGCATCTGGCACAATGGGGCACGGCCTACCGACTGAAGAGCATCAACAGCAAGAAGGCTGTAGTAGAGGTAGATGTGGAGACGACAGATGAAAGACGACAAACTATAGACGACAAACTGCAAGCTGTTGTCGAACTGGCTGATGCCGATGGCAATATTGTGGCAACGGCCTCGACCAACATTGGTGCCCAGGAAAAGAAAACGGTAATAATCAACGTGAAGAACCCACAACGCTGGACACTCGACCGTCCTTATCTATATACGTTGACCACCAAGCTCAGCAATGGCGACCAGTCGGTGGTGAAGGCAGGCCTGCGCACGCTGGAGTTCTCGCCCGATCGTGGCTTTGCCCTCAATGGCGAGTGGATCAAGGTGAAAGGCGTCTGCGTGCACGATGATGCCGGTGTGCTGGGTACTGCCGTACCAGCCGAGGTTTGGCGTCACCGAGTCCGTGAGTTGAAAGCCATTGGCGTGAACGCCTTGCGCATGGCTCATAATCCCCATGCTCCTGAACTCTACGACATCTGCGACGAAGAAGGCATGCTGGTGATGGACGAGGCCTCAGACGAGTGGGAGTTCCCAAAGCGCAAGTGGCTGAAAGGCTGGAACCAGGGGCGCCCCGGGTTCGAGGGCACCTATACCTATTTCGAGGAATGGATAGACCGTGATGTGGCCGATATGGTACGTCGCGACCGTTGCCACCCAAGCATCTTCCTGTGGAGCATCGGCAACGAGGTGGATTATCCCAACGATCCCTACTCACACCCTGTGCTCGACGGTGACGGAACGGGCTTCACACAACCCATGTACGGAGGCTACAAGCCCGATCAACCCAATGCCGAGCGTATAGGACTCATTGCCCAGCGACTGGCCAGGATTGTGAAAGACATCGATCCCTCACGCCCCACGACGGGTGCGCTGGCAGGTGTGGTCATGTCGAACGAGACTGCCTATCCCGAGGCTGTAGATGTGGTGGGATACAACTATACAGAGAGCCGCTATGACAGCGACCATGCCAAATATCCGAAACGCGTCATCTATGGCTCGGAGAATCGCCACGACCTTGATGCTTGGAAGGCCGTACGCGACAAGGAGCACATCTTTGGGCAGTTTCTTTGGACGGGTATCGACTACTTGGGCGAGAGTGGCACATGGCCTGCACGTGGCAGCACAGCCGGACTATTAGATCTAGCCGGACAGCGTAAGCCCAACGGATGGTATCGTGCTGCCCTGTGGAGCGAACAACCTACCTGCTACATCGGCAGCCTCCCCCAATTTTCCAGAAGGAGGGGGAATGGTGTGTCGCCATACGCCCCTGACACGTGGAACTATGCTGAGGGACAACGTGTGCGCATCGTCTGCTATACCAATGCGCAGAATGCCCGTCTGCTGCTGAATGGCCAGCCGCTCGATGCCCAGTTCCAGCGCGATAAGCAGAGCGATATTCTCTATTGCGACATCGACTACCAGCCTGGCACATTGCGATGCGAGGCCGACAACGGAGCTGTATATGAAATCAAGACCTACGGGACTCCTCATGCCCTGCGCCTATCGACCGACGGCAAGATGCATATCTTCGTAGAGGTCATCGACAACGACGGCAACCTGGTGAAGAATGCCGACCACGAGGTGACGCTTACAGTACGTGGTGCCCGTCTGCTGGGCATGGAGAACGGCAACATCAGCGACACATCGGTCAGCGGGCGCCAACAGCGCAACCGCCTCCGTGTGCACGGTGGCCGATTAGTGGCATACGTACAGCCAACAGAAGAACAGCAAGTTATCATACAGGCAACATCACCTTATCTACAATCGGCCACGTTGAACTTTCCTTAAGTCTTCCTCTCTTTTTTCCTGCAAATATTTGCTTATAAAGAAAAAAATGCCTATCTTTGCGGCGTAAAAGAGGAAGCTATGAAGCAAGTGAACAGTCATCTGTCGCGGCTGGTGCATGACGTAGCCGCCCAGCTGGGCAACCGTGAGGCACTGATCTACAAGGACTTCGGCGGTGCCCAGTGGAAGTCGTATTCGTGGAATGAATTCTCACAGAAGGTGAGGCTGGTGTCGAACGCCCTGCTCAACCTAGGAGTGCAGAAGCAGGAGAACATCGGCGTGTTCTCGCAGAACACGGTGCAGTATCTCTTCACCGACTTCGGCGCATGGGGCATCCGTGCCGTCACCATCCCCTTCTATGCCACCTCTTCGGAACAGCAGATACAGTTCATGGTGAACGATGCCCGAATACGCTTCATCTTCGTGGGTGAGCAGGCACAATATGACAAGGCAAAACGGGTGTTTGCCACCTGCCGCACGCTGGAGCGCATCATCGTCTTCGACCCTGCCGTACACTTGGATGAAGGCGACAAGACGGTCATGCACTTCGACGACTTCCTGCAGCTGGGTAAAGGGCTTCCACGACAGAGCGAGGTGGAGAACCTGACGAAAGAGGCCTCGATGGACGACATTGCCAACATACTCTATACCAGTGGAACGACGGGCGACTCGAAAGGCGTCATCCTGACCTGCGGACAGTATCATGCAGCCATGGAAGCCAACCACCAGTGCGTACCCGTGACTGATGCCGACCGAGTGCTGAACTTCCTGCCCTTCACCCATATCTTCGAGAAAGGTTGGAAAATACTGTGTATCACCATGGGCGCACGTCTCATCGTGAACACCAATCCCATGGAGGTGCAGCAGAGCATGCGCGAGACGCATCCTACATGCATGAGTGCCGTCCCCCGCTTCTGGGAGAAAGTGTATATGGGCGTGCAGGAAAAGATAGAAGGTAGCAGCGCTATGAAGCGCAAGCTGTTCAAACACGCCTTAGCCGTAGGCCGCAAGCACAACATAGAATATCTGGCACGAGGCAAGCGTCCTCCTATGAGCCTGCATTTAGAATACGAAGCGCTGAACAAGACGGTGTTCAGCCTAGTACGTCGTGAGCTGGGGCTTGAGAATGCCCACTTCTTCCCCACAGCAGGTGCTACCGTGAGTCAGCACGTAGAGGAGTTTGTGCATTCCATTGGTATCAATATGATTGTGGGCTACGGTCTGACCGAGTCGCTGGCCACCGTCACCTGTGACCATCTGGGTGAGCCTTACACCGTAGGAAGCGTAGGACAGCCCATCTGCAGTATCAGCATCCGCATCGGTGACGATGGCGAAGTACTACTGAAAGGCCCCACCATCACCCGTGGCTACTACAATCGTGATGACCTGACACGACAGTCGTTCACTGAAGACGGCTATTTCCGTACGGGTGACTCGGGCTATATGAAGGACGGCGAGCTGTTCCTGAAGGATCGCATCAAGGATCTCTTCAAGACCAGCAACGGAAAATATATTGCTCCACAGATGATAGAATCGAAACTACTGGTGGACAAATATATCGACCAGCTGGCCATCATCGCCGACCAACGGAAATTCGTCTCGGCACTTATCATTCCCGAGTATCGTTTATTAGAGGATTACGCGCGCGAACATCATATTATATATCATGACCGGCGCGACCTGTGTCAGAACAAACAGATTCATGACATGTTGGCTGAGCGCATCGACACCTTGCAGCAGCAATTGGCACAATATGAGCAGGTGAAGCGCTTCACCCTCCTGCCCCAGCCCTTCTCGCTGGAGCGTGGTGAGCTGACGAACACGTTGAAGATCAAGCGTCGCGTGCTGAACGAGAACTACCGTAAGGAGATTGACCGGATGTACGAGGAGTAGAATGGAATGTCGTGACACGGCACAGCATTCCATGAGAAACAAGACAGCAGGTCGGCAGGTTTGATTGGTTGGGGCTCGGGCTGCAATCCTGCTAAATAAGCCAGCAAGCCAATAATCTCTGGAGCCGTGTGCCGCTGGCGCAATGCTTCCATATCCAAACTACGGTCACGTTTGGAAAGACGTTCTCCACTCTCCCCTAACAATAATGGCAAATGGAAAAAACGGGGCTTGGAAAATCCCAATAACTGCGCCACATATAACTGCTGTGGCGTTGATAGGAGCAAGTCTCGGCCTCGCACCACTTCTGTCACACCCATCAGCGCATCGTCAATGACCACCACCAACTGATAAGCCCACGCCCCGTCCTTACGACGGATGATGAAATCGCCTACCTGCTTAGCAAGGTTAATATGCTGCTCCCCATAATGACCATCAGTAAAGGTCACTTCCTCATCGGGAACAATGAGGCGCGTAGCAGCAGCTCGTCCAGGCAGGGGGAGACGGTGGCGGCAGGTACCTGAATAGACCACGCGGCCGTCGCTCTCGTGGGGTGCCTGCGTGGCTAAGAGATCGGCACGCGTACAATAGCAGGGATAGGTAAGCCCCCGTTCACATAATATATTATAATAATGTAAATAGAGTTCAGAGCGTTGGCTCTGAAAGACTGGCTCTCCATCCCATTCCAATCCTAACCAACAGAGATCGTCCATCAGCAAACGCACATATTCTGGACGTGAGCGCACGGGGTCAATGTCCTCAATACGCAACAGCCACTTTCCGTACCTGCTTTTCACCGACAGCCACGACAATAAAGCACTGAACACATTACCCAGATGCATGCGCCCTGTAGGCGACGGTGCGAAACGTCCTACTGCCATATTCTCCATGCTTGTGGTCTTTTTTGTATGCAAAGGTACTAAAAAAATTGTGAATTGTGCGCTCGGATTTGCCGCTTTTTTTTCAAAAAAGAATTGTGGATTGTGAATTTTTTCGTACCTTTGCACCATGATTACGCAAGACCAACTGAAAGACGTGCTCGACCGTGCCGACAAACTGCACCGTTATCTGAAGATTGACAAGCGACAGGTGGAACTGGAAGAGGAGCAGCTACGCACGCAAGCTCCCGACTTCTGGGACGACCCGAAGCGCGCCGAGGAACAGATGAAAAAGGTGCGCGGCATCAAGCGTTGGATAGACGGTTATCATGATGTACGCACGAAGGCTGACGAGTTGCAATTAGCCTTTGACTTCTATAAGGACGAGATGGTAACGGAGCAGGAAGTAGATGCTAACTATGCGCAGGCCATCAGTGCCATAGAGCAATTAGAGCTGATGAACATGCTTCGCCAGAAAGAAGATCCCATGGACTGTGTACTGAAGATCAACAGCGGCGCTGGCGGTACCGAGGCACAAGACTGGGCGCAGATGCTGATGCGTATGTACATGCGCTGGGCTGAAGCTCATGGCTACAAGGTAACCATCGCCAGTATTCTTGACGGTGACGATGCTGGCATAAAAAGCGTTACCATGCAAATAGAAGGCGGCGAATATGCCTATGGTTATCTGAAAAGCGAGAACGGCGTACACCGTCTGGTGCGTGTCAGCCCTTTCAATGCTCAGGGCAAACGCATGACATCGTTTGCATCGGTCTTCGTCTCACCACTCATCGACGACACCATCGAGGTGTATGTTGATCCTGCCAAACTATCGTGGGACACCTTCCGCAGTAGCGGTGCCGGCGGCCAGAACGTGAACAAAGTGGAATCTGGCGTACGACTGCGCTACTGGTACACCGACCCTGACACAGGCGAACAAGAGGAAATTCTCATTGAAAATACAGAAACCCGCGACCAGCCGAAGAACAAGGAGCGCGCTCTGAAGTTACTGAAAAGCCAACTTTATGATCGTGCAATGAAAAAGCGCTTAGAAGCGCAGGCCAAGATTGAGGCGGGAAAGAAGAAGATAGAATGGGGCTCACAGATTCGCAGTTACGTCTTCGACGATAAGCGTGTGAAAGACCACCGCACCAACTTTGAAACGCGCGATGTAGATAGTGTGATGAACGGCAACCTGGATGGGTTTATTAAGGCCTATCTGATGGAATTCCCTGTTACGGACGAAAGTTAAACTTAAATATTACGACAATGGCTAAGAAAGAAAAAGAGAAGAAGCTCAACTCAAAGCAGCGGGCTTACGAGAAGAAACAAGAAGAAAAAGGAAAGAAGGTAGTAGCTTGGATTATCGGATGTTTCATCGCGATGGCCCTCTTCTACCTCATCTTCGTGGCTGGCAACTTCTAAAGCAGGAACAGCATGAGCGGAATGGAGATTGAGCGGAAGTTTCTGGTCAAAGATAATTCATACAAGCAGCAGGCCTGTTCCAGCAGTCACATCCGTCAGGGGTACATCTGCAGCGGCCATGGCCATACTGTCAGAGTGCGTTTGCGCGATGACCAAGCTTTCCTCACCATTAAAGGGCCATCGAAGGACGGTGGACTGAGCCGCTACGAATTTGAGAAAGCCATCTCTATTGATGAAGCAGAACAGCTATTTCAGCTTTGCGAACCAGGCATCATCGATAAGACACGCTATCTGATAGATTGCGGACGGCACACCTTTGAGGTGGATGAGTTTCACGGCGATAACGATGGGCTTGTCATGGCTGAAGTGGAACTAGCGAGCCCTGATGATCCCTATGAGAAGCCTGCTTTCCTAGGGCAAGAAGTGACGGGCGAACGACGCTACTACAATGCTCACTTACGCAACCATCCTTACTGCCAGTGGGAAGAAAAATGCTAAACATAAAAATTGCTACCGCTCTTCGAAACAATTTGGAAAAGCGGTAGCAATTTTATTCTTATTACAGTTTTTTATTAGTTCAGAGCATCAGTAAGCTCGGCACCAGCCTTGAACTTTGCAGCCTTCTTGGCAGCAATCTTAATCTTAGCCTTCGTAGCGGGGTTGATACCCTCACGAGCAGGACGAGTAGAAACACTGAAAGTGCCAAAACCAATCAGAGCGACCTTATCACCCTTAGCAAGGGCTTCCTTCACTGCGCCAACAGCTGCATCAAGAGCTTTCTTAGCGTCAACCTTGGTGATACCTGCACCAGCTGCAATTTTCTCAACTAATTCTGTCTTGTTCATAATGTAAAAGTTTAAAAATTAATGTTTATAAAAAGGTTTTTTCGTTCTAATGCTTATAATTCGATGCAAATATAAGTGAAAGTTTTCATAAAACAAACAAAAAAACGGAAAAAATCACTTTTTTCATGAAAAATTCTTGCTTTTGTCCTGTTTTTGTGCTGGAAACGAGATATTTTTCGTAATTTTGCGCCAAAATAGTGTATCTTTTAAAAGAAATAGATAATCGATAAACAGAAAAAAGAAAAATGTTCCGTAATATACCTACAATTACCAAAAATCTGCTGCTCATCAACGTGATAGCCTTCTTGGCAACCTACGTATTGAGCAACCAGTTTAATCTTCAAGAGTGGGGTAAGCTGCATTTCTTTATGGCACCCGACTTCTACATTTATCAGCTCATTACCTATCAGTTCTTGCATGCTGACTTCACCCACATCTTCTTTAACATGTTTGCTCTGTGGATGTTCGGCTGTGTTATCGAACGCGTATGGGGACCACAGAAGTTTCTAATCTACTATTTGGTATGTGGCATCGGTGCCGGTTTATGTCAGGAAATTGTACAATATGTGGAATATTCATCCAGCGGACTGGCACAACTGTCCCTCAACAGTGTCATTCCCGTAGAAACAAATAGTGGTGCCATCATGATGAGCGTGGGCAACTATCTCAACATTTGGGGAACAATTGGTGCCTCTGGAGCTGTCTATGGTATCCTGTTGGCTTTTGGCATGACCTTCCCCAACGAGCGTATTTTTATCTTCCCCATACCTATACCTATCAAGGCGAAATGGTTCATTCTTATCTATGCAGTTATCGAGTTCGTTTCAGCAATGAATGCCAATGGCAGCAATGTTGCCCACATGGCCCATCTAGGTGGTATGCTCTTCGGTCTGCTGCTCATTCTCTACTGGCGACGACACCCTACCAATTTCAATATCGGCAACGGGAAACAGTTTTTTGAGAACATGAAACGTAGTTTTGAAGCCCGCCGCGGGCCACAGGCACCCAAGCAAAGCCGCCAGACAGACACCCGACAGCCTGGCTTTGGGCCCACACGAGAAGACGATATGGAATATAACCGCCGCAAGCAAGAACGTCAAGCAGAAGTCGATGTCATTCTTGACAAGATACGCAAAAGCGGCTATGACAGCCTGACGAAAGAAGAAAAACAACGGCTCTTCGAGGCCAGTCACGAACGATAATCATATATAGTTCATATCTTCCAGTCCCTTGAAAGTCATCAAAAGCATATTGCTGAACGTTTTCACTGGTGCCAGCGCCACTGCTGCGGCAGCGATGGTACTGATAGCATATAGTGACAGATTTCATCCTGCTGATTATCCTATTTTAGCATGTGCTGGAATGGTGTTTCCTTTCTTCCTAGTGACCAACCTCATCATACTCATGATATGGCTCATCGTAAAATGGCGCCGAATATGGATTCCAATCGTTGGATTTGTGTTAGCCTTCCCTGCCATACGTATCTATCTGCCCTTCCACTTCCACTCAGAGCCCCCTCAGGGGTGTATCAAAGTATTATCCTACAATGTAAATGCCTATCTGATGGACAAGGAGTTTCCTCACCCAGAAGATTCCATATTCGAGTACCTTCGTCATCAGAACGCAGACATTGTATGCCTGCAAGAAGATATTATCCAAACTAGCAGTCATCCTATTGATTACTCGGCCATCTATCCTTATAATGATACCGTACACCTGAACAAACCTACCTCGCTAATTATCAACGCCATCGGCATCCACACCCGATACCCTATCTTGTCCAAAGAGCGTATCAGCTTCAAGTCAGAGGCCAACGGCTCTGTGGCCTTCTTTTTGAAGATTGGAAACGATACAGTGATAGTCATCAATAACCACTTGGAAAGCACACACCTGTCAGAATCAGACCGCGAGCGATACAACTCCATCATCAGGGGCGGCATGAGTAGCGAGGATGCACAGGTAGAAACCCGCAAGCTGGTGGACAAACTCAGTACGGCAATGATTCAGCGTGCCAGTCAAGCAGAAGCTATACATCAGTATACTGAACTCCACAACCACTATCCTGCTATTATCTGCGGCGACTTCAACGACACCCCCATCTCCTATGTACGCCGCACAATAGCCAAGGGACTCACCGACTGCTACGTAGAGACTGGCAATGGGGTGGGAGTTTCTTATAACCAGAAAGGTTTCTATTTCCGCATAGACCAAATCATGTGCTCCAGACATTTTGAGCCATACAACTGCTATGTAGATGACTATATGAAAGCTAGTGACCACTATCCTATCGTCTGCTGGTTAAAGAAGAATTAAACCACAATGTAAAGAAAACGGAATAGACACCATTGCCATTTCCCTTCTTTACGCGACATCAATTTCTATTTCAAGCCAAAGAGCCTTTTTAATGCTCTGAAGACTCAATATCGCTACAAGAAACGTCCAAAACTGCCATTTTTTCATTATATTCCTTAAAAAAAGAGTGAAAAATAGCCGAAAATTTTTCGCAGTGTAAAAAAATCACTATATTTGCAGGTCAAATTGCGCAAATTAAACAACAAATAACATAACAAACAAAATGCAAAACAAAGGAATTGTAAAGTTTATTGCAATCGCGCTCGTGCTCGTATGTTGCTTCTATCTTTCCTTCTCGTTCGTGACTAGTCACTATGAGAGTAAGATAGCTAAGATAGCCGCTACGGAGGGCGAGGAAGCAGCGCAGGCTTTCCAGGACTCAGTAGAAACCAACAAAGTGTGGCTTTGGGCCTGGAACTTGAAAGAGTGCCGCGAAATGGAGATGGGCCTCGGCCTTGACCTGAAAGGCGGCTTGAACGTCATCATGGAAGTGTCGGTACCCGACATCGTGGACATGTTGGCAGCCCACAAGCAGAATGCTGACTATCTCAAGATTCTTGAGATGGCCAAGAAAGAAGAGCAGGAGACACAGGGTGACTTCGTTGATATCTTCTGTGACACGTGGGAAAAGAATGTACCCAACCGTCAGCTCCGCGAGATCTTCGCAACACAGCAACTCCGTGAGAAGGTGAACAACCAGACGAGCAACTCTGATGTGCGTAAAGCACTGAAGGAAGAGGTGGCTTCGGCTATTGAGAATGCTGAGAACGTGGTGCGCAACCGTGTTGACAAGTTCGGCGTGGTACAGCCAAACATCCAGCGTCTGGAAGGCCAGTCGCGCATCATGGTTGAGCTGCCTGGTGTGAAGGATAAGAACCGTATTCTGAAGCTCCTCGAGAGTAGCGCCAACCTGGAATTCTGGGAGACATTTAGTGCCGAGGAGATTGTGCCCTCTATTCAGGCTCTGATGAGCGCTTACGTCCAGCAGGGCGGCGACACTCAGCCTGAGGAAGTGGCCCAGGTTGAAACCGATTCTACCAACGTTGGAACTGAGGAAGTAGCTGAGGCTGCCAAGGATACCACCGCCGAAGAGGGAACGTTGGCCGCACAGGTGGCTGCACAGAAGGAGCAGGCCGCACAGCCCGAGGTGGGCGGTGTGAAGATGCCCCGTTTGAACCTTTATCCACGTGGCAACGCCGTCATCGGTCATGCCAGTGTGCATGATACCGCTGCCGTTAATAAGATGCTGCATTCTGACCTCGCTGCCCGTATGCTCCGCAAGGACCTGAAACTTCTCTGGGCTGCCAAGGCTCAAGGTCCCATCTATCAGGGCGAGAAGGGCGAGCAGTTCCAACTCTATGCCATCAAGGTTACCGACCCCTCGGGCAAGGCTCCGTTAGAGGGTGACGTTATCACCAGTGCCAGCGACGGCTACGACAACCTGGGCAAGCCCGATGTAAACATGCAGATGAATGCTGAGGGAACCCGCATTTGGGCCGACCTGACCCGCAAGAATATCGACCATGCCATTGCCATCGTGCTTGACGATGTGGTATATAGCGCTCCTAACGTGAACGACGAGATTAATGGTGGTAGCTCGCAGATTACAGGTCACTTTACCATTGAAGACACCAAGGACTTGGCCAACACGCTGAACTCTGGTAAGATGCCCGCCCCGATGCGTATTCTTTCCAGCACGATGGTTGGTCCGTCGCTCGGTCAGAAGTCTATCCAGCAGGGTATCATCTCGTTCATCGTAGCTTTCGTGCTGCTGATGTGCGTCATGGTGCTGCTCTACAACTTCATCCCCGGCATGCTGGCCAACATGGCCCTGTTGCTCAACCTGTTCTTCACGCTCGGCATTCTGGCTTCGTTCCAGGCTGCCTTGACCATGCCTGGTATCGCAGGTATCGTGCTCACGCTGGGTACGGCTGTGGATGCTAACGTGCTGATCTACGAGCGTATCAAGGAAGAGATGCGCAAGGGTCTGCACATACGCGATGCTGTGAACGCAGGTTACTCGAACGCCTTCTCGGCCATCTTCGACTCTAACCTTACATCTCTTATAACAGGTATCATCCTCTACGTCTTCGGTACTGGTCCTATCCGCGGTTTCGCTACGACGCTCATCATCGGTATCTGCATATCGTTCTTTACCGCTGTGTTCATGACCCGTCTCATCTACGACCGTCAGATGCGTAAGGACAAGTGGCAGAACCTTACCTTCAATACCGCTTTCTCGAAGAACCTCATGCAGAACACCAAGTTCAACATCATGGGCCAGTTCAAGAAGAGCTACACTATCTGGGCCATTGCAGCCGTGCTGTTCATCATCAGCTTTGCCGTTCGCGGACTGAGCCGCAGCATCGACTTCACTGGTGGTCGCAACTATGTGGTGGTGCTCGACAAGGAGGTTCCTGTGGAGGATGTACGTCAGGCTTTGTCTGGTGCCTTCATCAACACGATGGGCTCTGCCGAGGGTAAAGAGGCCAATACCAGCGTCATCGCCTTGGAAGGTAGCCGCACCGTACGTATCTCTACCAACTGGAACTACGAGAACAACGATCCTCAGGTCGATGAGCAGGCCGAGAATATCATCTACGAGAAGCTGAACGCTGCCGGCCTCATCACCAAAGCTGACCTCGAGACCTTCAAGGAGGCTCCCGTCACCGAGGGTGAAAGTGAGATTGGTACCATCGTTAGTGCCACGAAGGTGGGTCCGTCTATTGCTAAGACCATCACCCGCGGTGCCTTCATCAGCGTAACGCTGGCTCTGATTGCCATCTTCCTCTACATCCTGTTGCGCTTCCGCAATGTGGCCTTCTCTGTAGGTTCCATCATCGCTTTGGCCTTCGACGCCCTCATCGTCATCGGCTTCTTCTCAGTCCTCCACGGCTGGGTGCCCATGTCGCTCGAGGTCGATCAGACATTCATCGGTGCCATCCTAACCGTGATAGGTTACTCTATCAACGATAAAGTGGTGGTCTTCGATCGTATCCGTGAGAACCTCAAGCTCTATCCGAAGCACGACAAGAAGGAACTCTTCAACTCGTCAATCAACCAGACGCTGGCTCGTACCATCAACACCTCAGTAACGACGTTGGTCGTGCTGCTCACCATCTTCATCCTTGGTGGCGACAGCATCCGTCCGTTCTCGTTCGCTATGATCCTGGGTGTCATCTTCGGTACGCTCTCGTCAATCTTCATCGCTGCTCCTACCGCCTACCTCATTCTGAGCCGTAAGAAGGACAAGGAGGTCAAGGAAGTAAAGACGAAGTAAGGGGATTCCCCGCAAACGCATATCAATCAGCCGGAAGTCTCGTACTTTCGGCTGATTTTGCAATCAAAAGGAACCATGCTGACAGAAAAGACAATGGAGAAGCTGCGAATCCTCGCAGAGTCGGCGAAGTACGATGTGTCGTGCTCGTCGAGCGGCACCGTGCGCAAAGGAAAGGAGGGCATGGTGGGCTCCACCGTCGGCGGCATCGGCATCTGTCATTCGTTTGCCGATGACGGGCGTTGCATCTCGCTGCTGAAGGTAATGCTCACGAACTACTGCATGTACGACTGTGCCTACTGCATCAACCGTCGCTCGAACGATATCAAGCGAGCCACACTTTCTGTCTCGGAATTAGAGGAAATTACGATGGAGTTTTACCGTCGCAACTACATCGAAGGACTGTTCCTCAGTAGCGGCGTAGTACGCAACCCCGACTATACGATGGAGCGGCTAACGGCTATCGTGCGTGACCTGCGCACCGTGCACCGCTTCAACGGCTATATCCACCTGAAGAGTATCCCCGGTGCTTCACGCGAACTGCTCAACGAGGCAGGCCGATATGCTGACCGCATGAGCGTAAACATCGAGATCCCCCGCGAGGAATCGCTAAAGCTGCTGGCTCCTGAGAAAGATCATCAGAGCGTGTTCCAGCCCATGCGACTCATCCAACAAGGTGTCTTGGAGAACAAAGAAGACCGCCGCAAGTACCGCTATGCACCACGTTTCGTACCCGCTGGCCAATCAACACAGATGATTGTGGGAGCCACAAAGGAGACCGACCGCGACATCCTGCAAATGTCATCAGCCCTCTATGGCCAGCCCACCATGCGCCGCGTCTATTATTCAGGCTATGTCAGCGTAAACACCTACGACCCGCGCCTGCCCGTACTGAAGCAACCACCGCTGGTACGCGAGAACCGACTCTATCAGGCCGACTGGCTGATGCGCTTCTATCACTTCAATGTCGATGAGATTGTCGATGACCAGCATACCCACCTCGAATTGGATATTGATCCCAAGCTGGCCTGGGCGTTACGCCATCCTGAATATTTCCCCGTCGATATCAACACAGCCGACTACGAGCAGCTACTCCACGTGCCAGGTCTCGGCACCAAGTCGGCGTGGCTCATCGTAAACAGCCGCCGCTTCAACCGCATCACATCATATCATCTGAAGAAGATGGGCGTAGTGATGAAGAAAGCCAAGTATTTCATCACCTGTGGAGAACTGACCTCCACCTTCTCCCAGCCCATCGTCGGTATCAACGAACTGCACCCCGAACGTCTCCGCCCGCTGCTCATTTCTAAGACGCAACAGAAACGGGCGGCAGAGGAGCAGCAGCTATCCCTCGACTTCAAGGACGAATAGTCGTCTTCTGCCCGTTCCTGATGTAGATTCCATGCTTAGGACTCTTAATAGGTCTGCCCTGTAGGTCGTAATACATGTCCGACCGCTTGGAAATAGTGAGAGGGCGGACGGCTGATGTCTTGCAGTTCATACGGGCGACGGAGAGACCGAGGCCGGGGTAATGGGTGAGCCAGATGAGGCCGCGCTTGGGGTCGAGGGTGATTTTTGTGACCTCGTTGAGCGCAATGCCTGAGTTATCGACATCGTAGGTCGTCCATGCGGTTCCGTCGAAGCATACGAGGCCAACGTCACCGGCGGTGGCTATCCATAGACGGTTGTCGGCATCGACCTGTACGTCCCAGAAACAGTCGCTGGGTAGCGGCGAGTTGTTGTGGTTATAGGTTGTCCATGAGTTTCCGTCGAAGCGCGTCAGTCCTAAGCCGAATTCTGACCCCATCTTGTCGGGATACTGAGGGTCGCGGCAGTTCAGCCAAAGGACGTTGTTGTTATCGACGGTCACCGTACCCACGTAATTGGACGGGAGGGGGGAGTTGGAGGTGGTGTAGTTGCTCCATCGTGTGCCGTCGAAGCAGAACAGGCCGCTGCCGAAGGTGCCGCACCAGAGGCGGTTGCTGCTATCGAAGACCAAGCACTGGACTGCCTCTGTGAGGCCAGAATTGCTCTCGTTGTAGGTCGTCCACGCCTCGCCCTCGCGCATGTAGAGACCCTTATACATGACTATCCAGAGGCGATTCTTGAGGTCAAACTTAATGAGGTTGGCGACGGCCTCACTGAAGGGGTAATCGGTTCTCTTGTATACTTTTCTGCCTGTCGCGGTGATTTCCATAAGGCAGGAGTCAGTGGTGGGCAAGGCCCAGCGTATCCAGACGTTGCCGATATGGTCGGCTTCGGTCTGTGCGGTCTGCGTCATGGGCTCAAACTTGTAATCGCCCGTATCAATATTGTATTTCTGAAGGCCATAGAGCGAGCCGACGTAGAAATTGCCGCCTGCGTCGATGCAGCCGCTGGACCAGGACATTGCATTTTCATACAGCACATTGTCGATGAGGTTCACGGCGGTCAGTCCGTTGTCCGTGAGCCTTAGCAAGCCCTCGAAGTGTGAGCCTACATAGACGTTGTCGTTGTCGGCGTCGATAGCCAGCAGGTAATCGTTCGCGACGTTCAGCTGATAGGGATAGGCCGTGAAACTGGTGCCGTCAAACTTGGTGATGAAGCGGTCACCAAACATCCACAGATCGCCTTTCTCGTCAATTGTCAGGTCTGTAATGTTCGTCTCGGGCAGAGCCGAATTGTCGGGCGTGTAGTGCGTGTAATCGTTACCGTCGAACTTGACGAGCCCGTTGTTAGTCGCTATCCACAGGCATCCGTCTTTGTCGGTTTCGATATTGTTTGCTTTCCCGTAGGGAATACTGTACGGCACCAAATCATCGGGTGTAGATACACATAGGTTATACTGGTTCAATGCATCGCAGCACGCCACCCATATACGACCTTCGGCATCGGCCCTAATCTTCTTGACGTAGGAATAGGGACTAAGCGGGTTGATGTCGTATATGGCTGTGCATTTCTTACCGTCGAAAGCGTACAAATATGCGATACTGCCTACGAGCATGGTTCCGTCATCCTTGAAAAAGAAGCCAGAAAAAAACTGGTTATTGAGAAAACCTGCATTCTTCTTGTCGTATTTCTCGATGCCGCTGTCAGTCACACGAGCCAAACCGTTGTACTCCGTTCCTACCCATAGCTCACCATTGTGTAGCGCCATGTCGGTAATGGCATTGCCCGTCATGCTCCCGTCAGCGCGTTTGAGTACCGTCTGCTCGCCACTCTGCTTATCAATCTTCACGATGCCGCCACCCTTTGTGCCCACATACAGGAAGTTCTGGTCGTGGATGATTTTCATCACGAAGTTGTTGCTCGAAATGTTCTGCCAATCGTTCAGCTGGGCGTGTGCCGTGAAGGCGGCAAGGCTTAGGAGGATCGTTATTGCAACTTTTGCCATAATCACGTCGTTTTATCACTTACACCTGCAAAGTTAAGCAAAATTCCGCAAACGATCCGCAATCTCCCTGAGAAAAGTGACAAGATTTAATGCTAGACGTTTCGATTCTGCCAGAAAATGTGTACCTTTGCACAGATTATGACCGTATTCACCTTTGACTCCACACTCGACGGGCTGCTCACAGCAGTCTTCGAGGCTTTTGCAATGAAGCAGGAGCCTGAAATGTTGTTGGCTGAAGGCGACCCGCTGCCGCTATTCTGCGAACATATATATAAAGTATATACGGACGAGGCAAAGGCACAGCGAGTGTGGGCAGGACTGGAGAAGCGGCTGTCGCGGGAGGCACTCAGGCTCATCAGCGTCAGCTGGCTGTCGGAGCAGAAAGAGCTGAACACGCCGCTGTTCCGATATATCTGCAAAGTGTTCAAACCACACCTGACCCCTCCTTTGGGAAAGGAGGGGAGAGACCAGGGGCTGGGTATAGAAAGAAATTTCTCCGACCCTGATGTGCTGGCCGTGACGATTATTGCGCGCCGCGTGCTGCACGAGCAATTGCGCATGAAGCAGTTCATCCGCTTCCAAAAGGCGAAGGACGGTACCTACTTGGCCGTCATCAGCCCTGACCACGACGTGCTTCCCATCATCATCAATCATTTTCAGGACCGCTTCAATGACCAACCGTGGCTTATCTACGATGCGAAGCGACATTATGGGTACTATTACTCCCCTCCCTCACAGGGAGGGGATAGGGGAGGGTCTGCTATCCGTATTTCCTTCGAGGACGAAGCCACCGTTCCCTTCAATTTAGAGAACGGCAAGCTGAATGAGGACGTGTTGAGCGAGAACGACCGCTTGCTGCAAGACCTCTGGCGTACTTACTTCAAGGCCATCTGCATCAAGGAGCGCATGAACCCACACAAGCAACTGAACGACATGCCCCGCCGCTACTGGAAATACATGACGGAAAAGAACTAATATTGAAGCAACTCTGCGGGTGAGGAAACGAAGGTTGTGGCCCCATGCTGCATGAGGAAGTCGCGGTCGCGGAATCCCCAAAGCACGCTGATACAAGTCAGTCCGCTATTACGGGCAGTCAGAATATCAACGTCACTGTCACCGACATAGACGGCAGACCCTCCACCCATATTCCGTAAAGCTGCTATGACGGTATCAGGTGCCGGTTTCTTGCGAATGCCAGCGGCTTCATTCTCGCCGATAGCCACTTCGATGGTATCGGCAAAGAAGTGGCGGCACAGTTCCTCGGTGGCCGTCTGAAACTTATTGCTCACCACAGCCAGGTGCTTGCCGCGCCGCCGCAGTTCGCTGAGCATCTCGGGAATGCCTGGGTAAGGCCGTGTCGTATCGAGCGAATGCTCCAGATAATAGTTGCGAAAAGTATCTAATGCCTGCCCGAATTGCGGATTCTGTTCCCCATCGGGCACAGCGCGCCGCATCAGCATCCGCACCCCGTTGCCCACGAAGCGCCGCACATCATCCACCGAATGCTGGGGCATGCCGTGCGTTCGCAACGCAAAATTGACGGCCGCTGCCAGGTCGCCAAGCGTATCCAGCAGCGTGCCATCAAGGTCGAAGATGTAAATATCGTACATTGTAATTGGAATCAAGAACGGCGCAAGAAGGGGTCGAAAGCGGCGCAAGGAGGGATTGAGAACGGCTCTTTTCGGTTTTCAGCGCCCGCTGCTGATATTAGCAGCGGCCCCTGCCAATATCGACAGCGGGCGGGGAAAACATCGGCAGCGGCCGCTGCGAACCTTTTTTCACTCTAATAGAGGTAAATCTTGAAGTCCTTCACCGAGCCAGGAGCACCCTGTTCGGCACGAGGCAGGTATTCGAGGGCGGTGATGGTCTGCTCTG
This sequence comes from uncultured Prevotella sp., assembly GCA_905233825.1. Classification (GTDB taxonomy): domain Bacteria; phylum Bacteroidota; class Bacteroidia; order Bacteroidales; family Bacteroidaceae; genus Prevotella. Next base: position 18,525 of record CAJOFE010000017.1, read on the forward strand.
AGCCAAGGTCGATGACTAAGAGATGGGGAGCCGAGGCACCACGTTCTGTCTGCCAGTAGGTGCTCTCCTGCAGGTCGAAGACTTTGTCGCCGGTATGGTTGCCGTTCTCTTCCTCGCTGTTGGCGTACTTCGTCGTCCAGGGCTCGCGGCTCAGGCGCTTGCCGTCTGCACCTTGCACATAGAGCTCGGCGATAGCCACGCGGTCGCCGTCCCTCTGTGTGCTTAGACATTCTATAGCCAAGTAGCGTCCCTTCTTCTGTCCGCCGAACTTGATGGTCTGCCAACCGTTGCCGGCCTTGAAAGCACCAGTTGCTGCAGGCGTAGCGGAGTTGAGGTCGGGCTTGTCGCCGATGTTGTTGTGCTTGTTCGACTTCTCGAGCTGGAGTTTGTTGAGTTCAGGCTCGGCCTGTCCCCAGACGACGGCTTCACGAGGACCGACGACGTCGAGGACAATGATCTCGTTCTTGCCCTTCTTCAGCCAGCAGCCGGGGACATAGAGCGTCTGCTGCGGACCAATCGACCAGATGCGACCGAGGGCGTGACCGTTGACATAGACCTGGCCCTTGCCCCACGTCTCGAAGTTCAGGAACGTGTCGCCCACCTTATTTATATTAAAGTAGCCGCGATAGTAGCCGCGCTTGGTGACGAGGTCGAGGCCGTCGGTATTCCATTTGATAGGTACTCCAATGCGTACACCTTTGTCAGGCTGTGAATAGTCGATGTTGTGGACAAAGGCATCGGTGGCCTTCTCATAGCTGTCGGGCAATGCTATCTGTGTCCAGCCTTGAGGCTTCCATGTCGTTTCAATATGGTCGATCTCTGCCTGAAGGGTGACATCGCTCACAATGCCTTTGAAGTCCTTGATGGCACGGCCGAAGTTGATGCGTCCCATGGCCTCCACGAGAATTTCCAGCTCGTCGCCCTTCTTCACAGGCGGCAGGGTGAGCGACTTCTCGTTCTTCACGCGGTCAATCTTGCCGATATACTTGCCATTGATGAAGATCTGGGCGTAGTCGTGGAAGTCGGCCGTCAGCGTGCTGGGCTTGCTAATCTCGGGCAGGCGAGTGGTGTAGAGCATGGCGCCCCAACCCATGTCCATCTCTTCGAAGGTTCTGAGTTCACCTTTATGGATGGGCATCTTCATGTCATCGATGCCGTTCAGGATGGAAGAGAACTCCGTCAACTCGAACTTAGGTACGGTAATGATGGGATTGGGAGCCTTGGGCACGGCGGGCAAGCCCCCCTTCCGTCCCCCGAGGGGGAAACCTCTTTCATCGTATTTCTGCATCATGGTGCGCAGCTCCCAGAACTTCGGCGTGGCAAGGCCCCACTCGTTGATGGGGGCGTCGTAGTCGTAGGAGGTAACGTCGGGAGCAAAACCGGGAGAGTTAGCTCCTGCCCAATGACCAAAGGACGTTCCTCCGTGAGTCATGTATAAGGAGAAGCTGATTCCCTTCGAGAGCATTTCGTCCATACCCTCGACCATATCCTTGGCAGGACGGGTCTCGTGACGAGCACCCCACTTGTCGAACCAACCGCTCCAGAACTCCGAGCACATCTTGGGGGCATTGGGGCGCAGCTCGCCGAGGCGACGGAATTGATCGTTGATATTGGCACCCGTGCCGAAGTTCATTGTCCACGTCAGGTCATCCAAGCCGTTCTTCTCGAAGTTCGACGACCAGTCGCATTGGAACAACGACAATTCATTACCATAGATGCTACGCAGGCAGTCGCGTATCTCGCTGACGTAGGGCTTATCCTCGCCATACGAGCCATACTCGTTCTCCACCTGAATCATGATGATGGGACCACCGTTCTGGATGGTGAGGGGCTTGAGCTGCTCGCCCACTTTCTCCTCGAAGATCTTCACGCGCTCCATAAAGTAAGGATCGCGCTCGCGCAGCTTGATGTCCTTCTTCTTCAACAGCCACCAAGGCAGACCGCCCATCTCCCACTCAGCACAGACATAGGGGCCAGGACGCACAATGACATACATGCCGTTCTTCTGTGCCAAGCGGCAGAACTCGGCCACGTCGTTGTTGCCCGTGAAGTCGAACTCACCCTCGCGCTGCTCGTGGATGTTCCAGAACACATAGAGGCAGAGCGTGTTCATGCCCAGCGCCTTGCACATCTGGATGCGATGCTCCCAATAGGGACGGGGAATACGGGGATAGTGAACCTCGGCCGCCTTCACCACGAAGGGCTGGCCGTTGAGCAAAAAAGTCTTGTCGCCCGTCGTAAACGTGCCGGGTTTGGTGTTTGCTGCACTCACGACGGAAGGCATCATGAGCAGACTAACGGCAAGGAATAGTCCTTGCAAAAGTTTCTTGATCGTCATAAGAATTGCGTTGTTTCAAGTTTTTTGCAAAGTTACGAAGAATTTTCCGAAAAGGATGTACTTTTTCTACTTTTTTTATTATCTTTGCAGCCTCAAAAGACAAAATACATATTTATGGGTGGCTTTTTTGGAACCATTAGTACACGTGACTGCGTAAACGACTTGTTTTACGGCACTGACTACAACTCACATCTCGGCACGCGCCGTGCGGGCCTCGTCACATTCGACCACGAAAAGGGTTTCTCGCGCTCCATCCACTCGCTGGAGCGCGACTATTTCCGCTCGAAGTTCGAGGATGAATTAGGCGACTTCAAGGGGCGTCAGGGCTTGGGCGTTATTAGCGACACCGACCCTCAGCCTATCATCATCAACAGCCATCTGGGCCGCTATGCCGTGGTGACGGTGGCGAAGATTAACAACCTCCGCGAGATTGCCGACGAGCTCTTAGCACAGCGCATGCACCTGAGCGAGCAGAGTGCCAACAACCTGAACCAGACGGAGTTAGTAGCCCTGCTGATTAACATGGGCAATACGTTCGTCGATGGCATCAATCGTGTCTATCAGAAAATCAAAGGTTCGTGCTCCATGCTCATCCTAACTGAAGACGGTATCATTGCTGCACGCGATTTCCTGGGACGCACACCTATCGTCATCGGCAAGAAAGAGGTACACCGCCTATCGCCCATTGGTACCGACGAATACATCCAAGCCTACGCTGTGAGCAGCGAGACAACCAGTTTCCCCAATCTGGACTACAAACCCGTGCGCGACGTAGGCCCGGGCGAGATCGTGCGCCTGCATGCCGATGGCTACGAAGTGCTGCAGCCAGCCTTCAAGCGCTGCCAGATATGTTCGTTCCTGTGGGTCTATTATGGTTTCCCCGCCTCTTGCTACGAAGGCATCAATACAGAATATGTACGCGAGAAGAACGGCAAGATGATGGGCGAGCGCGACGATGTAGAGGCCGACTTGGTGTGCGGCATTCCCGACAGCGGCGTTGGCATGGCCTTGGGCTATTCGGAAGGCTCGGGCATTCCCTACAAACGTGCCGTACTGAAATACACGCCCACATGGCCCCGCTCGTTCACACCCGGCAACCAAAGCCGACGTGACCTAGTGGCCAAGATGAAGCTCATCCCCAACGAGGCCTTGCTGCGCAATCAGCGTGTGGTGTTCTGCGATGACAGCATCGTGCGTGGCACACAACTACGCGACAATGCCCGTGAGTTCGTGCAGAACGGTGCCCGCGAGGTGCATGTACGCATCAGCTGTCCGCCGCTGGTCTATGGCTGTCCGTTCATCGGATTCACCTCATCAAAAAGCGACCTGGAACTCATCACCCGCCGCATCATCCGCGACTTCGAGGGCGATGACAAGAAGAACTTAGATAAATACTCGCAGACCGATTCGCCCGAATACAAGCGCATGGTCGAGGAGATAGCCCACCGACTGGGACTCACCAGTCTGAAGTTCTCCCGTCTGGAAGACCTCATTGAAAGCATCGGACTGCCCAAAGAAAAGGTTTGCACCCACTGCTTCGATGGTAGCAGCTATGACCAGCAACAGGGCGACGGCGAGTTCTTCGGATAAGCGCCGTACAAACCAACAAGAATATAAACCTAAGACTATTCAAATATGGAAGAAATGAAAACACAACTGCCCGAGAACGCATTCCGGGAGTTGAAAGAAGGAGAAGAGTACGAGCCGATGATGTCACCACGTGGCCAGTACCCTGAGGTAAACACGTGGTCGGTGACGTGGGGCGTGCTGATGGCTATGCTGTTCTCAGCTGCCGCAGCCTATCTGGGACTGAAAGTGGGTCAGGTGTTCGAGGCTGCCATCCCCATTGCCATCATCGCCGTAGGCGTAAGCACCGCTGCTAAGCGAAACAAAGCCTTGGGCGAAAATGTCATCATCCAGTCGATAGGTGCCTGTTCTGGTGCAGTAGTGGCTGGTGCCATCTTCACGCTGCCTGCCATCTATATCCTGCAAGCGAAGTACGGCACGGAGATGTCGGCCTCGTTCCTACAGGTGTTCATGGCCTCTGCACTCGGCGGCATCCTCGGTATCCTGTTCCTTATCCCCTTCCGTAAGTATTTCGTGAAGGACATGCACGGCAAGTACCCCTTCCCCGAGGCAACAGCTACAACGCAGGTGCTGGTCAGCGGCGCCAAGGGTGGCGACCAAGCCAAGCCGCTCATCGTAGCTGGCCTCATTGGCGGTCTATACGACTTCATCGTGGCCACCTTCGGCTGGTGGAATGAGGTGGTGACGACACGTATGGTGGGCTGGGGCGAAACCATTGCCGAGAAGGCCAAGCTGGTGTTTAAGGTAAATACAGGCGCCGCCGTGCTGGGCTTAGGCTATATCATCGGTCTGAAATACGCATTGTACATCTGCTTAGGCTCATTAGCCGTATGGTGGCTCATCGTGCCCGGCATGTCGCTGCTGTTCCACGATACGATACTAAACTTAGGCGGCGAGACCATCACGACAACCGTAGGCCAGATGTCGCCCGAACAGATATTCCGCACCTACGCCCGCTCGATAGGCATTGGCGGCATCGCCATGGCTGGCATTATCGGCATTGTGAAGTCGTGGGGTATTATCAAGAGTGCCGTATCGTTAGCAAAAAATGAGCTGAAGGGTAGCGCTGGAGCAGCAACCGAACAGAAACGCACACAACGTGACCTTTCCTTCAAGTTCATTGCCATTGCTTCGATGACGGCTCTGCTCATCACGTTCGTATTCTTCTGGTTAGGCGTGATGCAGAACATCTGGTTCGCTGTGGTAGCCATTCTGTTAGTCACGTTAATTGCCTTCCTCTTTACTACTGTCGCTGCCAACGCCATTGCCATTGTGGGCAGCAATCCCGTGAGCGGAATGACGCTTATGACGCTTATCTTAGCTTCTGTGGTGCTGTCGGCCGTAGGCCTAAAAGGCACCACTGGCATGGTAGCCGCACTAATCATGGGCGGCGTGGTATGCACGGCCCTCTCTATGGCTGGAGCCTTCATCACCGACCTGAAGATTGGCTACTGGCTAGGCACTACACCCAAAAAGCAGGAGTCGTGGAAGTTCTTAGGTACGCTCATTTCGGCTGCCACTGTAGGCGGCGTTATCATGTTGTTGAACGAGACATACGGCTTTGCTTCCGGACAGCTGGCTGCCCCGCAGGCCAACGCGATGGCTGCCGTCATCGACCCCGTGATGAGCGGACAGGGTGCACCTTGGGTGCTCTATGGCATCGGCGCCATGATAGCCCTCATCATCAACTTCTGCGGAATGCCTGCCCTGGCCGTAGCTTTGGGTATGTTTATCCCGTTGGAACTGAACACGCCACTCGTCGTGGGTGGTGCTATCAGCTGGTGGGTCACCACCCGTTCGAAGGATAAGGCCGTGAATGATGCCCGTGGCGAACGCGGTACGCTGATTGCCAGTGGTTTTATTGCCGGCGGTGCACTAATGGGCGTGGTGAGTGCGCTGATGCGTTTCGGCGGACTGAACTTCGTCAGCGAGGAATGGCTGGTGAATCCACTCTCGGAATTAGCAGCATTGGCTGCCTACGTGCTCCTCATCTGCTACTTCATCCGTGCCACAAAGAAATAAGTCATGCGTCGTCTGTTACTTCCCCTTGCCATCCTGATGGCAGGTCATCTTTCGGCCCAACAACTGCCCATGCTGCTGTGGTACGACAAACCCGCTACCTATTTTGAGGAGTCGCTGCCCTTGGGCAATGGTCGCCTCGGAGCCCTTGTCTATGGCAATCCACAAGAGGACATCATCCAGCTGAACGACATCACTTTATGGACGGGCAAGCCCATCGACCGACAGGAAGATGCTGGCGCATCGAAATGGATTCCTGAGATACGCAAAGTACTCTTTGCAGAAGACTACGCTCGTGCCGACTCGTTGCAACTGCACGTGCAAGGCCATAACTCCAGCCATTACCAGCCGTTGGGCACGCTACGCATCGTTAGCCATAGTGCACAGCCCTTCACTGCCTATCGCCGTGAGTTGAGTCTTGACTCAGCTTTGGCGTGCGTCAGCTACGAGCAGGGCGGCATCCACTATCAGCGCGAATACTTAGCATCGGCTCCCGATAGCCTCATCGCCATCCACCTCACGGCCTCACAGCCTGAAAAATTGAACTTTGAACTTAGCTTTACATCGCTGCTGCCACACAAAGTCAAGGCTACTCGCGGTCAGCTGACAATGTCAGGACATGCCTCTGGTGATGCTGCAGAAACCATCCACTTCTGTACCATCATGCGAGTGAATAACATAGGTGGCGAAGTCAGTGCCACCGACTCCTCGCTCGTGCTGCGCAACGTCACCGAGGCAACCCTCTGGCTTGTTAATGCCACCAGTTTCAACGGCTTCGACCACCACCCTGTACGTGAGGGTGCTCCCTACATCGAACAGGCGAACAACCGCACCTGGCATACGGCGAACATCACTTTCGACGAAGTAAAGACCCGCCACATCGCAGACTACCGCCAGTTCTTCGCCCGTGTCAGCCTCTCGCTATCAAGTAAGTCGCAATATCATAGCAACCTCACCACCGACAAACTCCTTAAGGCGTATAACACAGGCAATGCCGATGCCGATCGTTACTTGGAAACTCTCTATTTCCAATATGGCCGTTACTTGCTCATCAGCTGTTCACGCACGCCAGGCGTTCCCGCCAACCTGCAAGGACTTTGGAATCCACACCTGTGGGCACCCTGGCGCGGCAACTACACCATCAACATCAACTTGGAAGAGAACTACTGGCCCGCCTTCAACTGTAACCTCGCCGAGATGGCGATGCCGCTCGACGGCTTCCTCACGGCATTGGCCGAGAACGGACGCTATACTTCGAATAACTATTACGGCATCACACGAGGCTGGTCAGCAGGCCACAATAGCGACATCTGGGCAATGGCCAATCCCGTGGGCGAGAAGAACGAGCGCCCCGAATGGGCCAACTGGGCCATGGGCGGCGCCTGGTTAATAGAAGCCCTGTGGGACAAATACCAGTTTACGCGCGACGAAGCCTATCTTCGTCAAACGGCCTACCCACTGATGAAAGGTGCAGCCGAGTTCCTTCTTGACTGGCTCATTCCCAACCCCAACAACCCCGAAGAGCTGATTACCGCCCCCAGCACCTCTCCCGAAAACGAATACATCACGGACAAAGGCTACCACGGTATGACCTGCTACGGCTCCACAGCCGATATGGCCATCATCCGCGAGCTGTTCATCAACACGCTCCAAGCGGCTGCACTTGTAGGCGACGAATCTATCGTCGCCCCCCTTCAAGCTGCCCTACCCCGCCTGCATCCTTACACCGTGGGCAAGAATGGCGACCTGAACGAGTGGTATTACGACTGGCGTGACTACGACCCGCGCCACCGCCACCAAAGCCACCTCATTGGGCTCTATCCAGGGCAACACCTCGCCGTCCAATATGATGCGATGACATCGCATCCACTACTCGACGCTTGCCAGAAAACACTGGAGCAAAAAGGCGACCAAACGACAGGTTGGAGCACAGGCTGGCGTATCAACCTGTGGGCACGGCTGCACAAAGGCGAGCAGGCCTATCACATCTACCAGAAGTTGCTCTCCTACGTCAGTCCCAATCCAAATGGCGAGCCACAATATACCCACGGCGGGGGCACTTACCCCAACCTGTTCGATGCTCACCCACCCTTCCAGATTGATGGCAACTTCGGCGGCACCGCTGGCGTATGTGAAATGCTACTGCAGTCTTACCTCTCACCTCAAGCCGCTCACCACTACACTATTGAACTCCTCCCCGCCCTCCCCTCACAATGGGCCGAAGGCGAGGTACAAGGTCTCTGCGCACGTGGCGGTTACGAGGTCAGCATGAAATGGCGCGGAGGTCACATCACCGAAACTACTATCAAAGCACGCCAAAGTGGCCCCGTCACCATCATCGGTAACGGGACGGAAAAGACCATCCGCCTCAAGGCCGGAAAGGCCAAGCGTATTAAGTGGTAACTGGCTGCTGGCGACGATAGGTCCGCACCATGAAGATGAGGAAGCCTAAGCCGATAAGAGCAGCTAAGATACCCCCCAGGATGTAAGGCAGACTGTGACTGCCACTACCTCCAGATGAGACACCATCATTGATTTGCTGCACAGCACCTTGAATCGTATCAATAGTGTCTTTCGCCACCTTGATGGGAATATCGATGACCCTGCGACGCTCGTCAGGATCATAAGGAAGGATGTCTGCTAATAATCTAAGCATAATTCTTTAGGTTTTATAGGGTTAAAACAATAGTAACACGAGTTGCACCAGCAGCCCGAGGAGGAAGCTGATGCCATTGCACAGGAAACTATAGACGACGGCTCGTCGCCAATTTTCAATGAAATACCAGTACCACAGCGCCTCCACGATGACTACCAGCAGTTCGCCCAAAAAGATAGTCAGGACGCTGTTACTGACATAGATTACAAAGAGATTCAGCGGCACGTTCGTCAGTATATTCACCACCACCGACGACCACAACACGTCGCCACGCCGCTCGCGTAGTGACCACAGCACCGCCAGTTCTATCACGATGGTGGGCAGCAACGTCATGAGGAGCTGAGAGGTAAGGGGGAAGAGGTGAGAAGTAAGAGGTGAGAAATGAGGAACCTGTGCTAACAGATAACCGGGCATCAAAGCCGCTGCTAAAAGACCGAAAGCCAGTCCCTCACGACCAGGCATCACGCTGTCGGCCCAGTAAAGCGTGATGGCCATCGTACCATTGATGAGCAACAACCCTATCCACCATATATGATGAGGGGTGAGCATACAGCAGATGACGCCTGCCAACACCACCACGAAGACAATGCCGCGGCGCACCAACCAACCACCCAGCGCCTTGCCCATCATGGCTAAAGCGCCGATGAGCAGCGACATGCTGCCTCCCTTCGTCAGCCCTGCCGTAAAGGTCTCCCCAGCAAACGAGCGGAACATCACGAAGCCTATTAACAACAACAGAGCACCCCAAACAATAGGAGGGGTGAGGGGCGAGGGGCGAGGGGCAAGGGGCAAGGGGTGAAAGGTGAGAGGTATTAACCAAAGTACCAGCGCAACGATAGCCAATAATATGACATAGAGCAGCCACCACGCATGCAGCACTATGCCGACGGCCAGGCCAAAGGCACCGGTTGAAACGAAAACTCCCAAAGCACGAATGTCATTACCCGTCGCGACGGCCACCTGTCTACCGCCCCAAACATGGAACAGCGAGTTGCCCAAGCCCAAAAATATAGAAGTGAGTAGTGAGTAGTGAATAGTGAATAGTGAGCATGTTGCTACGCCTAAGGCTAACAAAGATACTGATGCCTGCAACAGCAGATGTGGCAGGCGCACGCGATCGGCCAGCATGCCCGTCAGCGGCTCCCAAGAACGGCATCAGCTCAGCTCCGTCAGCCAATAGGAACAGGCAACAGGCGCACAGCCCATCAACCAGGAAGTGCAGCGCCGTAGCAATACTCGTCAGCCGTACAACATTACTCATCACATGTGCTTTTTTCATCATCACGTGGCTGCAAAGTTACGAAATAATTCTGAATTCCCTACGCACTTTTAGGGATTTTCCTATTGCAGCTTCATAAAAAAAGGCTAACTTTGCAGGCATGAAACCATAAACGCGAAAAAAGATGATGAAGAAAGGATTGATTATTATGGTAGGCGCAGCCCTGCTGATGAGCAGCTGCGGAAGCTACGAAGCTACGGGTGCATACACCGGTAGCCAGTTTGGCAACATGCTTGGCTCAGCCATCGGCGGCATCGCCGGCGGATGGCGCGGCCATGAGATAGGATCGCTCATCGGTACGGTGGGTGGAGCAGCAGCAGGTGCCGCCATTGGTCACGCTGCCGATAAAGCACAGGAACGCAGATATGAGGAGCGCGCAGTAGCTCGCCAACAGCAGGTACGCCAGCGCCGCGCAGAGACACAAAACCGCAGCTATGGCTACGACCAGAGCAGTTATGGGCAGGGGGGGCAAGACCAGAGTGGCTTCGACCCGCAGATGCGTGGTGACGACCGCATCACGTTCGACAACGGCAGCACCCCTAATAGTGGCAATGTGCCCAACGTAAGCAACACTCCCAACAGAGGCAACGCCTCCACGCAGGGCTTTGGTCTGGCCTTCGGTGCTAATACCGGTCAGGCACTTGTCATCCGCAATGCCGGCATCTATGAAGACCTGCGCGACGGTACCCTCACCCGTGGTGAGGCCTGCAAAGTGATCTTCGAGATTGCAAACACCTCTGACCAGCCTATCATGGATGTCTTCCCACTCGTGGAAGAGGTCACAGGCAACAAGCACGTGCACATCTCGCCCAACATGCGCATTGAGAGCATCGCCCCACACCAGTCTGTGCGCTACACTGCCGCCCTCGTTGCCGACCGTGGGCTTCGCAACGGACAGATTGTAGTACGCGTAGGCGTGGCACAAGGCCGCAACCTCATCAATTCGCAGACCCGTCAGTTCAACGTGCCCACAGCAAAACGGATGAGGTAGAAAGAATCAACTTACTTCCTGCTCCTCGTCCTGAGCGGGAACGCCCTCGGCGAAAAGAAGACGCAGGCCCTGTTCGTAAGCGAACAGGGCTTCTTTGCCTTTCTGAGTGAGGCGGCAGACGGTTTGGGACAACCTACCCAAACCGCTCTTGCTCACCTCCAAATAGCCTGCCTCTTGCAGCATCTTAATCTGCACGCTGTAGAGATGCCGTTTTCATGCCTTGGAAACGGCATTTCTAAGGCTTGGAAATGCCGTTTCCTGACTCCAAAGAAGGCACCTTCATTTTTCACGTATAACTGAATTTTTAGGATTATCTTTTTATCCGTTCATCCGTGTTTCGATAAAAAAGGACGCAGCAAAGTGCCAACTTGAACGCTCCAAAATGAATTTTGGAGGCTCCAAAAATGTTTTTGGACGCAGCAAAATTTACTTCGGCGCGAGCACAGAATCGGTGACGACCTCGACGATGACGGGAGCGATGCCCTGGCGGAGAATGCCGAGCTGCTTAGCAGCACACCAGGAGAGGTCGATGATACGCCCACGGCCAAAGGGACCGCGATCGGTGACGCGCACCACGACAACACTATCGTTAGCAGGATTGGTGACACGCAAGCGCGTGCCAAAGGGATGGGTGCGGTGGGCACAGGTCAGGCTGTCGTGATGCAACCGCTCGCCGCTACTGGTGAGTCGTCCCGTCGCCCGCTTGCCGTAGTAGGAGGCGATGCCTTTCTGCGTCTGGCCATAGGCCAGACTAAATGACAAATGACAAATGACAAATGATAAAATCAGGCGGATGATGGACTTACTACTCATTGTTCTACTCATTTATCACTTATCATTTATCATTTGTCATTTATCATTTAGGGCGAAGCCCGCTACACCACGCCCTGTGCCAGGCGCAATATAGACCTTGGCTTTGCCGAGCTCTACACCACGCCCTGTGCCAGCATAGCTTTGGCGACCTTCATGAAGCCGGCCACGTTGGCACCTTTCACATAGTTGATATAGCCCGAGGGCTCCTTACCGTACTTGACACATTGCTGGTGAATGCCGGCCATAATCTGATGGAGCTTCTGATCGACTTCCTCAGCCGTCCACGACATGCGCATCGAGTTCTGCGTCATCTCTAGTCCGCTGGTAGCCACACCACCGGCATTGACGGCCTTACCAGGAGCGAAGAGCTGTCCGGCAGCGATGAATTTATTCACGGCCTCGGCGGTGCAGCCCATGTTGCTGACCTCGGCGACGCACAGCGGCTTCTGAGCCAGAATCATGTCAGCATCGTCGCCATTGAGCTCGTTCTGCGTGGCGCAGGGCAGGTAGATGTCGGCCTTCTGCTCCCAAGGTTTCTTCCCCTCGAAGAACTGGGCACCATCGAACTCCTCCTCGTAGGGCTGGCAGACATCGTTGCCGCTGGCACGAAGCTCCAACAGATACTCTATCTTCTCGGCATCGAGACCAGCGGGGTCGTAGATATAGCCGTCAGGACCGCTGATGGTGATGACCTTTGCTCCTAACTCGGTAGCCTTCTTAGCGGCACCCCAGGCCACGTTTCCGAAGCCGGAGAGGGCCACCGTCTTACCCTTAATGTCAAGACCGTGGGTCTCAAGCATGTGGTGTACGAAATAGAGGGCACCATAGCCAGTAGCCTCGGGACGGAGAATAGAGCCGCCCCACTCCAAGCCCTTACCTGTGAGGGTAGCGCCGTGGAACTGCGAGGTGAGCCGCTTGTACTGTCCAAAGAGGTAGCCAATCTCGCGGGCTCCCACGCCGATGTCACCGGCAGGCACATCCATGTCGGGGCCGATGACCTTATAGAGCTCCGTCATAAACGACTGGCAGAACTTCATTACCTCGTTGTCGCTCTTGCCACGAATGCTGAAGTCCGAGCCGCCTTTGCCGCCACCCATAGGCAGGGTGGTGAGGGCATTCTTGAACGTCTGCTCAAAGCCTAAGAACTTCAGGATGCTCAGGTTCACAGAGGGGTGGAAGCGCAGACCGCCCTTATAGGGACCGATAGCGCTGTTGAACTGCACGCGGTAACCGATATTCACCTGTACTTCGCCCTTGTCATCAACCCAGGGCACGCGGAAGGTGGTGATGCGCTCGGGCTCAACGATGCGCTCCACTATCTTTGCTTTCTCAAACTCAGGGTGCTGGTTATAGACGTCCTTGATGCTTTCCAGCACTTCGCGGACTGCCTGCAGGAACTCTGACTCGCCAGGGTGCTTACGCTCCAGGCCTTGCATGATTTTCTCAACTTCCATAGTTTTATGTTTTTAAAGTTAATCAGTATGTTGTACACCGCAAAGATAGCAAATAATCTGCATATGACCAAAAGAAAAGGGGAAAAATTTCCCCTTTTCCTTGCAATTTGTCATTTTCAGGTTGATTTAATAGCCAATCTTGCCCTTCCAACGCAGATACCAATTGCGCTGGTCAGTAAGGCTGTTCTTGATCTCGGCCTGCACCTCGGGTCTGTTGGCCTCGCCACGACGGGCATAGATGTGCTCAGCCATGAAGCTACCAGGATTGCTCTGGCGCAGGGCAAAGCGCATGATGTCGTAGAAGCGGGTGCCCTCGAAGGCAAACTCCAGAGCCTCCTCGTTGAGCAGAAGACTATCGACATAAGCCTGCTGATAGTCCAAGGGGTACTCCGCATATATGGTCATGCTGTCATTCTCCTCTATCAATCGCAGGGGGAACTGATAGTATTCGTTCATCGGCGTCCAGCCCGAACCACGCGTGTGAACACCCATCATGTTGCAGTCGGCACTGGGAGTTGCAACCCAATCACCTATGGTCATGACCTCATAACGTGAGTCGGGGAAGTCGAAACGAGCCAGGAAGAGCGAGTCGCTCCTATCTTCGCCAGTCATGTAGTAGGGAATGACACTATACTGTATCTCTCTGTTGCTCAAACCCTCTGACAGAATCTGATAGGCCATTCTGGGATAGCCGGCACCATTGAGGGCCTCGGCCATGCGCAGATAAACCATCATGCGGCGATAGATATGGACGTTACGCGAACGACGTATATCTTGGCGAGTATTGGAGAAACCCCACTTTGAGATGTCCTGCGTCTCAATGCGGTCGCCCGTAATTCTGTCGCGCTCGAAGCTCTTTTCCCAAACATTCCACAGACGCAAATCACCCGACTGGTGATCGGGGAGTCCAGGAGGAGCATATTCCACGCTGCTACCATCGTAGGAGGGATGGCAGTAAGCCTGCGATTCCGAGATATCGATCATGCGCTGCGAAGGCGTGATGCTGGCCTTGTACTGGTTGCGGTTGCATGAAGAAAAGAGGTCGCACAACTCACTATAGTGACCCTCGGAGGGGATGGAGTCGCCGGCAATCATGGTAATCAGCTCACCAGTATCTTCAAACTTCTCACTGCTGATATCCCAGTTACGAGACTCACTTGAGTTCCACGTAGAAGAACGCGGATCCCATCGGATATAGGACAGAGTGGTGGGATAGGCAGTGCTTGTACCATTACGCTCGGCAATGTACTGATAGTAGTTGAGTGCTGCCTGACGATAATCCTCCTTGCTGCCCGTGATGGAAGCACGCCACAGATAAAGGTCGCCACGGATGACGCTCAGCGGGAAGAAAAGCATTTTCGACTCCACATTGCGAATGGTGCGGTAGCCTGGGGTCTCTGTATTGTAGCGGGCTGGCAGCGGAGCCAAGTCGTTAATGAAGTAGGAGCAAATGGTCTGCAAATCGGCAATGTTGGCCGTTTCGGCAGCCTCGGCCTCTTCCTTGCTAAGCAGGGGTTCGGTGTAGAAAGGCACCTGACCATAATTGAGCACTAACTGCAAGTAGGTCCATGCACGGATGGCCTTCACAGCAGCATACTCTTTCATGAAGATATTCTGATTGCTGTTGTTGCGTAGCGCCGTGTCAGCATGGGCGATGAAATAGTTGCAGTTATTGATGACGGCATAATAGTCGCTGGGGACATTGTACTTGTTGTCATCGCTGACGCTGAACGTTGCCAGTTCGCGCAGATCGTCACTGGCCACGCTGGTCAGATCAACCAGGTCGCCACGAACCTCACCAAACAGGATGGTGCGGTCGGCCAATGTCTGCAGTTTGGTGAGAATACCCGTCACAGAATAGATGGTATCTACGGCATTGTTCAGATGTTCCTTGTCGGCATAGAGCACGTCGTTGGAGTCCTGTGAGAAGAAATCATCACAAGAGGTGAGGGTTGCGGTAACACCGCAAAACACCAGACACCCACAGAAGAATTTATATGCTTTGGTAATCATAATTTTCAATTCTGAATTTTCAATTATCAATTTCGATTACAGATTCAGCTTCACGCCTGCCACAATGCTACGGCTCTGGCCCAGACGACCCAGATCGATACCCTGGCCAATGACGCTACTGGTCATATTGAACTCGGGATCACTGCCTAAGTACTTCGTAAACGTAAGCAGGTTGTTGCCCTGCACCCATAACTGCAAGCCCTGAATGTACTCCGACTTCAGCGGCAGGTCATAGCTCAGGGTGACGGCCTTCATGCGCAGATAGCTGCCATCCTCAATCCAGCGATCGCTGAAACGTGAGTTGCCCATAGGATCCTGGAAGGTGACGCGGGGGATATCGGTCTGCTGTCCCTCTACCTGCCAACGGCGTACTAGAGCCGTAGTCTGGTTCATGAAGCGGCTGCCGCCCTCTAACTGTGAACGCATGTAGTTATACACATCGTTGCCCAACGAGTAGTTGAAACGCACGTCGAGCTTGAGGCGCTTCCACTGCAAGGTGGTAAAGATGTTACCATAAATGTCGGGATTGGGATCGCCGATAATCATCTGGTCAGCCTCGGTAATTTGTCCATCATTGTTCAAATCAGCGAAGTGCACATCACCAGCCTGGAAGTAGTTCTTGTCGATACCATTGTCGGCCATGAAATACAGACCAGCGGCAGCAGCCTCTTCCGTAGTGGCGAATACGCCAAGCGTCTTATAACCATAGAAGGCATTAGCCACGTTACCAATCTGCGTGCGGACGGTGGCACCATAGATCTGATTATCCACGAACTGCTTTCCGTCGGGCAGCTCCGTAATCTCGTTCTTGTAGTGACCGGCGCTGGCACCGATTTGCCACTGCCAATCTTTCAGGGCGAGCAGCTTGGCGGTGAAGCTCACATCGAAGCCTTCGTTCTTCAGCTTACCAGCGTTGCTCCAGTTCTCACTCAGGCCGCTGAGGAAGCCCAGCGACTGACGGGTAAGCAGGTTATCGGTATTAGAACGGAAGTAATTGACAGCGAAGCTCAGGCGATTGTTCAGGAGGCTCGACTCCAAACCGACATTCAGGCGACGGGTGGTCTCCCACTGAATCTCGTTGTTGCCGATGCCGTCGAACGACAGGCCGGAGATGGTTTGCAGGAACTGCGAGGCACGGAAATAGCTTCGTGCAGCATAGAAGTCGATATCGTCGTTACCGCTGATATCATAGCCAGCCGACAGGCGGAGGTAATCGATTCCTTTCACGCCAGCCATCCAAGGCTCGTTGCTCACGACCCATGCTGCCTGCACACCCGGGAAGATGGCCCAGGGAGCCTTCAGTACCTTGATGTTACCGGCATCCTCACCAAAGCGCGACGAGCCGTCAATCGTTAGGTTGGCCTGCACATAATAGCGGCTCAGGTAGTTGTACTCGGCCTGAGCATACCATGACAGACTGGTCCAGTTCTCACTAATACCCTTGGCATCCTTGTTCTTCAGGTCAGCACGCATCTGCGGGGTCTTGTCACTACCCGTGTCGTAGCCCACCTGAGCATTTGTGGAATAGCTCTCCCTGTTAATACGGGCACCGCCGAAGAGATGGAGGAAATGAGCATTGAAGCGCTTGTTCCAGTCAAGGCGAGTATCGCTCTGCAACGAACTCTGCTTCGAGGCCAACGAACGCACCTCATTGTCACGATAGCCACCTAAGCTGGTGACAAAATAGGAAGGTGTGCCGTTGATAGGAATATAAAACAGCTCGTTGGAGTTTACCAGATTGTAGCTGAAGTGCTCGCTCAGGAAGAGGTTGCTGCTGAACCGGTACTTCGGCGTCACAGCTAAATTGATCATCGAGTTCTCGAAGCGGTTCTTATTGTCGCCTTCGGAATACTCCAAGAAGGCGGCAGGGTTACCCAGCTGCCAGTTGTAGCCGCTGTAGTTGGCCAGTGCCTCATCCAGATAGGTCTCCTCGGTAATGTCGTACTGGACACTGGAGAAGCGACCGTGTCCAGTCTCGTCATGACCATAACTATAGGGACTCATAAAGGGGCTCTTTGCATAGGCCAGGAAAGAAGGTGAATTCGGCGTTCCTTCATCATAGCCTTCAGGAGCACCATCATTGCGCAGGTTACGGGTGACGTTCGAGAATGAAGCGTCGAAGCGTACATCCATACGCTGCGAGAGACCGATGTCGGTATTGAATCGCACGTTCAGACGATCCATGCTATTCTCCTTCATCGTGCCCTTCGTAGTGCCATAGCCCACGGAAAGATTGTAGTTGGCCACATCGTCACCACCTTCCACGTTGATACCGTAGTTCTGTGAGATGCCTGTGCGATAGACAAAGTCCTTCCAGTCTGTGTCCTGGTGGTACTGATCATAATAGTAATAATCGGGATCCTCATTGAGGAAGCTGAACTTACGAATTGTCGTGTTAGTTGATTTCAGCATCTCAGAGGCATAGCTGCGATACTGACCGGCATCCATCACGGAAATGTACTTCGGCTCCAAGACAACAGCAGCAGCAGCCGTAGCTGTAATGCGCGTAGCCATCGACTTGTTACGACGCGTCTGGATCAGGATGACGCCATTGGCACCCTTTGCACCGTAGAGGGCAGTACCGTTGCGCATCACAATCACCTTCTCAATGTCAGCAGGATTGATATTGGTCAGTACATCATTGTAGAAGCCATCGTGCAGCAGGGTGCGACCATACTGCTGGTCGATGATAACGTCATCGACCACAATCAATGGCTGGGCATTCACATTGAGCGAGTTCAGACCCTGAATGAACATCACACTACCCACACCGGCCGTACCATTGCGAGTGATAGAGTGCACATAAGCTCCTAACTGGTTCTCAACCTCACTCTTGATGTTCACCTCATTCGTATAGGCGAAGTTAGCGGCAGTACGGTCGCCACGCACATTCGTCACGCTGCTATACTCTGCGTCGAACGTCGTTGGATAGAGGAGGACGGTCTTCTGTTCCTCGCCTTTCACCAAACCAATACGCACGGGGTTATATTCGGGTGTGGAAATATACAGCGCCGAAGTGAACAGCGGCAGTGCCAACTGGTAGGAGCCGTTGTCTTCCGTCAATACGCTATAACCGTCAATCTCAGCAGCACGGACAATGGCACCAGCCACCGGCTGCTTATTGGTAGCATCGAGCACATAGCCACGGACAGTACGCGTTTCATAGTTTACCTGCTTCACGGTCATGACCCTGTTGAAGTCCAGAGCCTCTTCTTCCTCCTCCAGGTCGTCCTGGGCAAAGGTACTCGCGGGGAAAGCCATTAGCAGCGAAAATCCAAATAAGATATATCGTTTCATAAATCCTTCTTTTTTAAGTCATGTGAACATTAACGTTGCATATACCACCACTTGTAAGGTCTGTCGTCGTAGCGGCCATGAGGATACATCAGCACTCCGGGGGTGCCCCAATGCAACTTATTGATACCTGCATCCTCCGGCAGCGCATCGACAAGCTCCAAGGAGCCATGAGGCACCGCTAAGATACAGTCGATATACATGCTACGAGTATAAACTTCGTTACGTACCTGCGAGTTTGTAGGTTTAGTCTGTATTCTCAACAGAACCTGCATGTCATCATCATCAATGTCATAAGTACAGACAGTGAACTTATAGTCCTCAGCCAACTTGATGTAATTGACGACATCAGGTACGGTTTCATAGACCTTGGCCCCGTTAGCCGGCGGCAGCGCCTCACCCTTGGCAGGACCACCCGGCCAGAAGAGCGTCGCATCGAACGTCACCGGCAAGCGTTGCTGCTTAGTGGCATTACTGTCGTTAGCCAAAGCCGGCATGGTAACCAGATAGATGTCGTAGCCGACATTGGAAAGGACGTTGTCCAATATGAAGTTCACGTAATAGTTCTGGGAGGCCTTTTGCGGCTGGAACTCTACGAAGGAGTTCTCCCAACACTTGCCGTAGAATCTGTTCTCACTGGTGACATAGCGAATGGCTGTAGAAGCCAGCGGAAGTGAATCACCTCGCTCGTTTTCATACTTTTGAATGTCTTTGATGCTGGAACGGTCCTCAGCTTCCACAACGATATAGCGGAGGAAAGACATCTGCTTGTCAATATTCCACTGCTTGGCTTTATGCAGTTGGCCATTGCTGCACTTGACAATCTCATCTTGGGCCAGAGCACCATAGGGAGCTGTCAAAGGCTTGGCATATTGATAGTACTCGAAGGGGGCACCCCACATAAGCCTGCGGTTATTATAGGCTTTCGCACAGTGTACTGACATGGCAGAATCCTGTAACGAAGCATCGGTATTAAAGGAGCGGCTGAAAGTCGTACCATCGACAATGGCCAAACGGCTGTTGGTATAAACCAGTGAATCACGCTTGTTCACATTGACAGGATAGCTGAAATAGGGCTCGTACTCCTCGATAAGCTGACGCCATACCTCATTGACGGGAGCCACCATGATGTAGGAGCTATCCTCCGTACTCAGCAGGCCCAAGGTAGAGAACAGGTCGTTACGCTGCTTGAAGACTGAGTCCAAATACTGCGTCTTACCATTGACTATGCTACCTGGCACACTGAACTCAGGCATGAACTCACGATAGTAGAACCGTTTGTTGTAGAGGAATGAGTAGAGACTGTCGAGATCGGAGTCTTTGCTGATGTACTCAAACACGTTCGACAGATAGCTTATCGGCTCATCAACAGTATATAACACGCCATTAGTGTAAAGCTGGTTACGCAGACCAATATTGACGCTACCCAATTTATCGTACTTCAACAGCTCATACTTGCCGTTCATCAGCAGAATGGAGTCATTGCTGGTGGAACATACCGAGTAGTTGTACAGGGCAACATGGTTCTGGATAAACTCCTTCAACACAGTATTGTTTTCCTCTACCACCGAGTCCTGCACTTGCTGACGATAGCTGGCGATGAGTGCTTGAGCCTCAGCCTGAGAGAAATGGTCATTGGTGGGAGCAAATACTGAGAACACCTGACTGCCGTCAAGGGTCTTTGCAAAGTCGCAGCCCTCTATCACACTGGCAAAGTTGCTCAGGTCGGGATTGCTCTTGATAGCCTGCCACAAGGAGCCCTCATGCATGCCACTGCTGTCGCCTAAGCTTTCATAGTGCTCATCCCACGTATCACTGCAGGCGGTGAGGGCTGCGGCAATGCCACAGCTTACCACACCTGCATAGAATATTTTATATAACTTGGTAATCATAATTCCTAATTTCTAATTACTCATTAATCATTTAGAGTGCATCTTCCATCTCTCCCTCGCCATCGACGCCATAGACACTCTTTGGCACCATCTCGAAGAAGTCGAACATGAACTCATTGTTATTACCCTGCTTAGCCTCGGAAGCCACGCGGAAACGGATGTAATAATCCTGATTAGCATCCATATTAGTCTGACAGAGGATACGGCGCATGATGTGCATAGTACCATAGTCATAGCCCTTGTCAGTACCACCGGTGTAATAGCAGGCAAGAGGACCACGATAGGCACCCAGGTTCTTCAGCAGTTTCTGCTCCTCGGCCAGTTCCTCTACGCTCGTTTTCCTATACTCGCTCAGGTTGGTATCATCTGATACACGGCTACCGAGGTAGGTCTCACTGCTCAATATCTGCATCATATCCAAGGGGATGCCCTGCGGCTGCAAGTTCTTCGGATCGGTACCGAAATACACCTGCATGACACCACGCGTCTCCAACGGAGCAAAGCCTAAGCGCATCTGCCACTCACCGCTGAACGGCACGGGCGGAATGCGGAAGACGAAGTCGTAGTCACCAAAGAGATTCCATTCATCACCCTGCCATGACCAGAACTCCCAGTGCGGACGACGATAAACAAGTGCACACAGCTTGTCATCAAAGGTGACGCCATCCAGATAGCCCATCGGGAAATAGTGATTCTTTCCGTTCTTTGGCTCAGCGGAGTCATCGGCAGGTGCATTATTACCATCATCGGCCCTATAATTACCTTTTAGACGCATGTCGTTGGTCATCACCTCGGGGAACAACGTCGTGAAATCCATACGGATACGCATGTTCTGTACCCTGTTCTGTACATCCCAGCTGAACACCACCAAATCATCGACATAGAAATAGTGTCCGTTCAGGGCATCGTGCACCGGCTTTGTCTCTACCGTGGGATCCACATAGGCACCACGGAAAGTCCATTCAGGAGCTTCATAGCGACGATTGATGAAATGTCCGTTCTTCTTGTCGGCATCAGGTCCATAGATATCCATTCCAGGTATGACCTTGTTGGTATGCGGATCCTCACGCGGATGGGTGCTCAGCTGCTCTACCTTCAGCATGGTGTGAGGCAGCAACGTCTGGTACCAGTCAATGGCGTTCTGCCATTTCGTCTCCGTACCGAAAGCCTCGCCCATCTCAGGAATAATCAATGCCGTCAAGTCGGCAGTGCCCGGCACGTAGCGCGTCATAATATGATACTGCACAAAGCGCTTCAGTGGGTTGATACTGTCCTTCAAGTTTTCAAACTTATGGCCATCCTTGTTCACATCGTCAGGATAAACAGGGTCATAGATCTTGCAGGCCAGGTCATAGAGGGCCCGCAACGTGCCGTTAGCAGTAGAAATGCCATACTCCTGGAACTTGGCTTCATAGACCGAATCTGGTTCCACAAAAGCAGTAAAACCATATTTCTTCGTATCGGGCACCCATGCCACTTCATTTCTGATATGTGACTTGTAACGATACGGAACATTATTATTATAATTAAACTTATCATAG
Source organism: uncultured Prevotella sp. (assembly GCA_905233825.1). Taxonomy (GTDB): domain Bacteria; phylum Bacteroidota; class Bacteroidia; order Bacteroidales; family Bacteroidaceae; genus Prevotella. The sequence continues at coordinate 40,402 of CAJOFE010000017.1, forward strand.
GTAGGATCATCTACCAGCAGAATCTGCTCTTTCACATCCGTAGCAATCAGCGCCTCATAGAAATAGCTGATACGCGGGTTGTCGCGCAAAATATCGGCGATATAGCTATTCGACTTCTCGATGACCATGTCGATAGGCTGCACAATGCCATTCTCTACGGAGTCGTTCCTGTGAATGATACTGCCGTCAGGCATTTCTTTCTCATAGATGATGTGGGCGACACCTTCGATATAGACCACAGCATTGCTGTCGGCATCCACACCTTGCGACGTAGCTAAATAGCGGCCTAACATGTTAGCAGTGGCCAGACGGTCCTGTGTCATCTCATAGGTGGAATACATGTTAGCCACCAAATGGGTGCGGGCGATGGTGTCACAATCAGCATCACTCAACTGATCCACACTCTGCAGGCCTTTCTCATGCAAAAAGGTTTCCACGGCTTCATTGGAAGGCAGGAAACAGGTGTATTGACCATAGGAAGCTAACAAGTCCATCAGGTCGGCACGCTCTACAATGGTCTTGAACTCACTGTACTGCGGACGGTTGTTCAGATAGTCACTCAGCATCTCGCCCGTGAACGTGTAGTAGTTCTCGGCATCGGGGTCGTCAGAGCAACTGACCATCGAGCCAGTGGCCGTCAAGGCGGCCAAGGCCAGCAGTGCTACTCGTATATTATTCTTGATATTCATAATCTTCAAAATTCAAGTTTCGTCGTTATTTTGTCTTCTCATAGCTTTCACTCTCGCCACTGCCATAGACAGGGTTGGGAATCAGGTTACGGTTCACCTTCATCTCATCATAGTTATAAGGCCAGAAGATAGCATCCATCTTCTTGAAGAAGTTCTGAGCAAACTGGCTGTTCACATCGTTACGCTTCGTCACGGCCTTGATGATTTCACTTGTGTTGCCGTCACGCATGCAATAGCGTACCAAGTCGTACCAATGCTTTCCTTCATACATTAGTTCGCGCTGACGTTCACGCTTCACCAGTCCTTCCATCAAGGACTTCGTGTTGTAATCATTACGTTCCAGCGTGTCCTTAGCCTCTAACGTAGCCTTACAAATAGAACGCTTGTTGATGGCGTTCACCAAGATGAAAGCCTTATCCAATTTCGGCTTATTGAAGTCGATGACGCTCTGCTCATTACCCGTCTGCATCTGCTGACAAAGTGCCTCGGCCTCCAACAGCATGATATCAGACAGACGATAGATAATCCAGGGACTACCATTGTTATTCTGCTCATGGTAAGAGTAATCAGCCACCGGATCCTTTGTAGATGCATCAATCGAGACGTCTCTTGCTGCATACTTGGTGATGCACTCACCGTCAATATCACAATTCTGATACATACGGGCATCAATCTTCAAATTCTTGTCCTCAAAGATAGTACGGCTGGACGTCTTCTTGATATCGTCGGTAACAGCTGGGCCAGGAGCTAACAGGCCCTTGTGAGTATTAGAATGGCCATACAAGGATGAGATGGATCCATTGTTCGGCATATTGCTGGAATTCGGTGAGGGGTCATAACTCAGTTCGAAGATAGTCTCACGAGAAGCACCTGCATCGAAGATTTCCGAATAGGTATAGCCAAAGAAGTTGCCCGAAGTACGATCGGCCACCAAGGGATAGCCATTCAGGCGGTTCTCAACCACATTCAGGCTGGAAATACTGGTAATACCCATACCACTGCTCTTCTTGGCACGTTCTTCCTCATACTGCAGTTTCTTCGAGGCAATGACCAACTCAGCATAACGGATGCAGTTGTCGTAGTCCTGCTTCCAGAGATACATCTCGCAAAGCATGGCATAGATGGCATCGCGGGTGATGCGTCCTGTCTGATAGCGAGGCTTGGTTTCGGGATAGCGCACCACAGCATCGTTCTTTACCTTCTCCAAATCAAGGATGAGGCTGTCAAGCACATCGTAGAACGGCGTGGCAGGCAGATCCATCTTCTGGTCATCATCCGTAAAAGCGTACGTGGCATAGGGCACATCACGGAAAGTGCGAATGAGGTAGAAATAGCACAGGTCCCGTAGCGCCGACATCTCGGCGATGGTAGCCCTCAGGTCGCCCTGCGTATAGGCAGGATCCTTGGCTGCCACCTCCGGTGCATACTTCAACACCGTGTTACAGCGGTTGATCACATCGTAGAATCCTGTCCATGTAGTATAAGAGGTCTTAGCTGTGATATTCTCACGGAGAACATCGTACAGATTGGTATTGCTGTTGATGTTCGAACCTGCCATCACATTCTCACTTCGAGCCTCACCCCAGATAATCATACGATCAGGAACACCTCCCGACTGCATTGCACTATAGCAGCCCATGGCAACATTCTCTACATCGGCCTTCTCACTCCAGAAGTCATCCAAGATAATTTCCTCTCGGGGTTTCACCTCCAAGAAGTCGGAACAGGAGCTGAAGAAAGGAATAAGGCCAAAGAGGTAAATAGGCAAAAACACCTTTACCAGTTTCCTTACTTGATAGATATGTATTGTTTTCATAACTTCTTTCTTTTTACTTTTTACGTTCTTACCTTTTTAGAAGGTCACATTGATACTCAGCGTATAGGTATGCGGACGAGGCGTCTGTCCACTGTCGATAGCTGGATTCTCGCCGAAGGAAACGATATCAGGATCAACTCCTGAGTACTTCGTGAGACAGAACAGGTTGTCGGCAGAAGCATAGAGCGAAACACCATTCAGTCCGATCCATGTGAGATACTTCTTCTTGATGTTGTAGCTCACAGTTACCTGACCTAAACGCAAGTAAGTACCAGACTCTACAAAGCGGTCGCTGACAAGCGTGTTGTAGTTACTGGAAGTACCATACATAGCACGCGGAATAGAAGTGACATCACCCTCCTTGCGCCAGCGGTAGTTCACGGCCTGACTCTGGTTGTCATTGTTCACCATTGCTTCAGCTCTCATACGGGCTCCATTGAAAATCTTGTTACCCACACGGTAGGTAAACTGAGAGCTTAGACGCCAGTCAGCATAGCGGAAGGTAAAGCCGAAGCCACCCTGCAGCTTAGGCAGCGAAGAGCCTAAGTAGGTAATGTCGAGCGCATTGATCTGACCGTCGTGGTTCAAGTCCTCATAGATGGCATCACCGCCGTTGAATCCTGGGAAGGTGGGCCAGTGACCTACACCATCTTCAGAACGATAGTCATAGACCATACGCTTGGGAACGTTATTGGCATCGAGGATGACGCGTCCATCGGCATTGACAGCTACAGGAGCCGTTTTGCCCTCAGCAACGAACTTATCCCAGTAGGCATAAATCTCATCCTCAGACATGCCAGCCACAGCATTCTTGAAAGTGCTGTAGTTGTACTGATAGACACCCTTATACTTGAAGCCATAGATGGCACCAAAAGGATTGTGCAACTGCACGCGCTTCAGCAGACTTCCTGATTCTGTAAAGTTCTTATAGTCAAAGGTTGAGTTTCTCTGGTCAAGAATATATTCATCTAACTCCAGGAGCTCATTGCGGTTATTACCAAAGTTCACATTCACATCCATAGCAAATTTGCCAGCCTTGACAACCTCGTTCGAGCTGATACTGAAGTCCCAACCGGTGTTCTGCATCTTACCATTGTTATGATAGGGAACGGTCTCGAAGCCAGTGTTCGACGGAATGCGGAAACCTCCCAACAACATGTCGGTCGTGACATCTCGATAGATATTCACATCCATATTCAGCCTGTCGTTGAAGAACTGTATCTTTGAACCGAAGTTATAACCTGTCCTGATTTCACACTTCATGTCAGTCAGACGGATGTTCAATGGCTTCATGGTGGACATATCGATATAGGCATCAGCCTTACCATACTTCGAAGTATAGAGGAAGCTGCCACTAGGTGCATTACCATTGCGTGCCCATGAAGCATGGATGTTAAACAGCGACAAGATGTTCTTCTCGCCACCCTTGGCCCACTTCATCCAAGGCTCATCACTGATAATCCAGTTCGCACCCACTGTGGGGAAATAGTTCCAACGCTTACCTGGACCGAACGCAGTGGTACCATCGACACTCAAACCTAAGTCGAACGAATAGCGTCCTTTATAGGCATAGTGGGAAGAGAACCTGTAGAACATCGAATGGTTCGGCTGATAGTTGGAACTCAGCGAGGAAATCATACCGCCTGCCGATGGGCTGACAATAGCGCCATTGGTAGAAGGCAGGCCATAGCCACCAGTATTCTGATTGTTAGTACTATTGCTTCTCAGCTCAAAACGAGCCATGGCCATCATCGAATGGTCCTTGTTCTTGAAAGCAGGAGTGAGGGTCAGCGTATGACGAGTGGTGAAATTTACGTTCTTTGAAGAACCCTCGGAAGAAGTGTTGACCTGCTTCTCCCAATCCACACGTTTCAGTTCCTGAGGCGTGAAGTTATCATTATACGAATTATTAATGTCCAACTTCACCGTGCCGCTATACTTTAGCTGCCAATGGTCGGGATCCAAGCCCAACAGGTTGTAGTCGATAATGAGCTCCGGACCCATGCTATAGGTGTTATGATGGTTCTTAACCAAATAAGCATTGGCCAATGGGTTGGTATAGCCACGCTGGTCGTTAGCAAAGACATCGGTGCCGCCACGGGCATCAATCTCATCCTGCGTGAGCTGAGGCATAATGTAATAGCTACCAGTGTTCTCACCCGTGATAGGATCCTTCTCGTAGATGCTCATATTTGGCATCATCTTCAATGCCTGTCCCTGCAAACCGGAACTCTGGTCCTGCTTTGAATATGTCAGGTCGAAGTTGGTTCTTACATGGATACGCTCTGACACATCATAGTCTAGATTCACACGAGTAGAGAAACGGTTCTGCAACTGCTTGGGAACCGTAGAAGTTATACGGTCATAGCCACCACTGATGAAGAAGCGAGCCTTGTCGCCACCACCAGAAATGGTCACGTTGTGGCTCTGAGTCCACGCCCACTGGGTAACGGCACCAAACCAATCGGTATTGTCACGATACTGTCGCCATTCAGCAAAACCACCCGTATCGTCAAGATAGTTGATTTCGGGAATGCGTGATGCATCAGAAGCCTGGTCGTCCTGACGGGGATTGAAGTAGGCCTCCTTCAGCATCATCGTGTAGTCGTCACCGTTCAACAGGTCGTAACCCTTACCCTGCTGCTTAGCAGTGAGCTTGAGGCTGTATCTCAGACGAGGCTTACCACGGGTACCACGCTTGGTGGTCAATTCGATGACACCATTTGCACCTTCTGAACCATAGATGGCACAAGCGGAGGCATCTTTCAGCACGTTAATAGTAGCAATATCCTCAGGGTTAATGTTCAACAGGTCAGCGAACTTCTGATTGAGGTTCACACCCTGCAAATCTCCGATATCACCAAGATGGCGTACGTTGCCATCGACCACAATCAGCGGGTCCTGGTTCACATTTCCAGAAATGGTGCTCACACCACGCAGACGCATGGTAGAGCCGGCACCTACGTCACCCGAGTTCATCACGATATCCAAACCGGCGATACGTCCCTGCAGGGCTTCATCGATGGTCGTGATACCCATACCCTCGAATTCTTTCGTAGAAATCATCTGCGAGGAATACGACAACTCGCGCTCAGGAATGGGAAGGCCCGCACTTTGTGCACGCTTCTGCGACTTCACCACCACTTCCTTGATGGTCGTGGCGCTCTTCATGTGGATGTTATAAGTTGTCTTGTTGATAGGCAGTATCTGTGTAGCCATACCCACATAGGTGAAGCGTATCTTGTCCTTTGGATTCTTCACCTTCATAGTGAAGTTACCATTCAGGTCGGTGGCCGCCGAGTTGATGATACGGTTGTTGGCATCCATCTCACACACGGTGGCACCCATCAGTCCACCCAGTTCGTCGCTCACTGTTCCGTGAACCGACGTGATTTCCTGCGCGCTTACACTTAAAGGTAAAAGGGTAAAAAGGCAAAGCGGCAAGAAGCTTCTTACCATTCGTTTTACCCTTTCGCAAACATGTATATTCATAGGATTCACTTTTTTACTTTCTTACTTTCTTACCTTTACTTACTCCTTAGTCAGACCTAATTCAATGCTGACCACTTTGCGCCAAGGCTTCAGATCCTCATAGTACAGCGGCTCGTCGATCAAGTGGACGACCACATCACTGTTCATGACCAAGCGGCCAGAACTATCAAACCAGTACTCACGGCAAAGGTTGTTGTAGAGACCTGGGGTCTTATTGATCTTACGTGGATTACCCATCTTGTCGGTCACCGTCATCTCGGTTGGCGAGGTGACTACCGTCAACGGAATGAATCGGCCTGTTTCTTTGTCGCGCTTCATGCTCTCATACATAGGGAATGCATTGGGATCCATGGCCATGGCCAATGCGATGGACTGGTCCTGGATGTGATAGCGGATGAAATCAGTGATAATGCCCTTGACGGCAGTCTTCACTTTGTCACGTGTGGCAATACGCTCATCTTCAGTAGCACCGGTCTTGTACCAGCCTTCTGCTTCGCAGATACTATCAAGGACTGCATCATCCTTATCGGAATCATCGCCCATCTCCAGTTCTTCTGTGGTGGGGAGAATGCCTGTCTCCTGCAGCTTTCTGATAGATGCCGTCGAGGGAACATAAGCCGTATAGTTATAGTTGTCGAAAAGGCGCAGGTTCTTGTTATTAACAGCATCCAAACCAGCCTTGTATGAACCGCTCTTACCTAACGTTGTAGCGAGCAGATCGCAGTAGTCATTCTCCAAGAGTTCCAAGAAGCCGCGATATTCATCATGTTCCTTCAAAGTCATATAGAATGACTTCTGACTGGGCATGGGCACCTGGTCCTCTATCTGATAGCTCACACCATTGACCTTGTTGTAGGTCTCGGTAGTCACAATCTTCCTGTGGTTATGCTCAATCTGCCAACCGCCCTCAAAGGCCAAATTGCCATTGTCGGCACGGGTAATGCGGAGTAAACCACCGCCCTTGGTCTTGAAGTACTCGTATCCCTCATTCACATAGTCGTCCAACGTCTTGACCTTGTTGGGATCGGGAATGACGATAATCATGTAATCAATCAAGGACCCCAACAATGCGTTCCTCAGACCTACATCGACAGTTCCAGCAGCAAGCTCACCCAAAATGATATCACCATCATCAGTAATGATGTTATTCCTATAGCGTTCGTACTGCACACGGTTATTCAGATTCTTGCTCAAATCAAAGTAGAATCTCAGCACCTCAGCACCATCTACCTGAGTGACACTATCAATATTGTTGATTTTACCATAAGACTTCGGGTCGATAAAGGTTTCCATCGCTTCATTCGTAGGCATCAGTACAGCATACTTGGAATCCATAGAGAGCAGATAGGGCTTGAAGTTGAAGGAATTGCTTTGTTCAGAGAAAGATTTATCATTCTCAGCACCAGTCAATGCCCAATAGATGACACTCATTGTGTTCTTATGGGCAGTGGCGGGGAAGAGCACCGACTGGAACTCTGCTGGTGCATATACCTTGTTCACCATATAGACCACACCGTTACAAGCCATGAAGCAGGAATCGACGTCTTCCATCTTGATGCCGAGCGGCTCCTTAGCATCGTTCAGCACATTCGCGAATTTCGAGGGCACCGACGAGGAGAAGGTCTCCAGCATGTGTACATTAATCAGCGTAGCCAATGTGTTGTTGGGCAACGAGTCAATTTCTCCATACTCATCGCGAAGCTCCTTACCGCCGTTGTTCCACCACTCCTGCAAGGCTGCATTGGTAGGAACGATCATGGCACCGGCATCTTTGTTCATGTCGGTTGTTCCGTCCGTGCCGTAATACTGGTTCCAGCCTGGATCGAAACGCAGCAACGTCTCTTTGACGGGGTCACCATTAGGATACTTACTGTTTGCAGCAACAGCACTATTGGCAGCCACAGTGGGGTCATAAGAACGTCTGCTGAAATAGCGGAGCACATAAACAGAGTCTTCCTTACCATAGATACGGTTGTATTCAGCCGTTCCTACTGGATAGTAGTAGGGGGCTGAGAAGAGATCCAACAGCTCTGCCCACTTCGACATACCGGGATGCTGGTGAATGATGTCAGCCATATTGGGAGTTGACTCAATGACGCCCGACACCTTCTGGATATAGCCGTTCTTACAGGTGATGTCGCGTTCAACCACCTTTTTACCGTTCACCCATGCATCGGCGATATTGTCGGATTCATGGTTCGACAGGATAGCCAAGTCCTCATTGGTAATCTTGTTAAACTGCATGTAGGCCGGCAAGAAGTGAATCATCGGGGCCGTAGTGGCATCCTTGAAGATGGGGATGCTCTTGCCTCGCTCCTTGAAGCTGGCCCACGATGCCGTGTTCGGCATGGCCGACGCCGGCATGACAGTAACTGAGTCATAGAGGCTCAGTGCCGTTTCGCGGCGCATAGTACGTCCCAATTCAGGAGCACCGGCGTCACCTTCTGACTTGGCATTTGACATCAGCTCAATAAGATAGGCGTTGTTGATCATGGCGTTGTTCAACAACAACTTCTTCTGAGCCTGACTCAACTGCTCATAGCTGCGCACGCCCCAGGAGTTGGAGCGATACCAGTCTGCATAAGCCTGGTCGTCAGCAGCAAACAGCGTCTTTGAACCGGTATGACTCAGAACCTCTGTCTGGCCCAAGTCATCGATCAGACGCAGCACGGTCGTGTAGTTGCCTTCGTCCTGCAGGCGCTCATAAATGGAGTTGCCCAGCCATTCCGGCTGACCAGTGAGTGCATCATCTTTACACGACTGCAGCATACCGGCACCCATCAGCAGCCCACAGGCGGTCAGCACCACCCGCTGTCCTTGCTTGATGATTGTTTTCCGTTTCATAGAATCTTTTTTTTGTTAGTTATTATGATTATATATCTATTTTTTATTGTTCGCGCGTACATCTTTATTATATATAGACGTCCTCTATTGAGGACGGACATCGTCTCTTTGGGGCGTCATCGTCTCTCCGAACGACAACGGTAACAACTTCTCGACAACTATTTCCTTACAGCAGTTGTTGTCGCCCGTTGTTCTGGGCTTCCTTCCTGCTTTTTGTACTCTTTTAATAAAACGAAGGGGTCGGAGACGGTGTTTTTGCACCGCCCCCGATCCCTTTTAACGGTTAATCAGGTCTTTGTTTTTGAAACATTCCTGTATTAGTTGCGAATCTTCTTCACGACCACCTTACCGTCGGCATAGGTCGTCCTCTGAATCAGGATACCCTTCTGCACGATGGCAGTCTTGCGACCGTCGAGGGTGTAGTACTCTACCTTCACAGGCTCACCGGCAACCAAGCTCTCGACAGATTCGGGAGTATCAGGATTCAGGCTGCTGTTAGTACCGTGGTACCACAACTGGAAGTTATCCAGCACAATCCAGTCACTGCCTGTGGTCTGTTCCTTCTGCACACCAATGCGCAGCTTGCCATCAACCACCTTTACGACGAGGGTATTCATGAACACGTCCTCACTGAACTGCTCCACAGCACCTGAGAGCGAGCTTGGAGCTTCCATACCTCCGGGCAGACCCTCGGCCTGCTTGATGAGCTCCTTCGAGAACTTCACGCCACCAGACTCAGCATAGAGGTAAGTGGGACTTGCAGTGCGCTGCCAGCCGTTCACCTTCAAGGTGTAGGTACCGTCGGGCAGACCAGCTACATCCTGATAGATATGGAACACGCTCTCCCAAGACTCAAGAGCCAGGGCAAAGAGCTGGTCGTCGTTACCGAACTTATGACCAGTAGCTACCCAACCGTCGATGCTGTTGGTACCGTCCTTCTCGAAGCTCGGAGTCTGGAGCACTGCGGTGAAGTCAACAGGATTCTCGTCAGAAACTGTATCTGGATCATAAGCAGGCAAGAACAGTTTAGTTCTCATCTCAGCAATTTTCTCCATATAAGTATCCACGTCTTCATTCTCCAGCTGATAGCCGTCGATAGCTGACTGGATTTCCTCTACCAGTGCCAGAGCATCTTTCTTAAATGGCGATGAGCTCTCGTTAGCCTCAGCCATCAAGTTATCCACTGCGGTCTGCAGCTTGGCGAAGATGGCTACAGAAGCATCAATCTCAGCCACCAGGTCGCTCACGTCGCTGAGCACCTTGAACATCTTCACACCATCCTTACCTTCAATGGCTGTCTTAGCAGCAGCCTCTAACTCAGAAGCCTTCTCGAAGAGCGACTTAGCCATCGGCTTCGACAGGTCGATGTTAGCCAAAGCAGCCTCCAAAGCAGGCTGTACATATTCGGGATCGAAGCCCTGATAGATAATATGGAAGTTATCCCAGATGCACCACCAGTCGGTATCCATCTTACCCTTCACGCCGATACGCATCGACTCACCTTCCTTCACCAGACCGAAGGTGTTCACCTGATACATACCCCATGCGAAGCACAGAGAAGCAGCACCCATCGAGTTAGGAGCGGTAGAGATAGCACCTGTCCAAGAGTGACTTTCAATCACAGGCAGCGTACCGTCGTCCAAGAAGTGCTCAGGAGCGATTTCTTCAGAATAAACGCTGGGGAATACGCTGGTAGCGTTGTTCATGTAAAGCTTGATGGGGATAGTAGCGGGATCCACCTCGTCACCCTGGGTGTAGCCAGCAGCCTCACAGCGCACATAGCCCTGCACGGAAATCTGATATACACCAGCGGGAGCACTCTTAATCTCCTGCCATACATCCCAGTCGTGGCAGTGCCAAGACTCGAAGCAGTGGTTAGTCTTGCCAATAGCTGCTATCATTGCATCGTCGTTCTCAGTACCCAGAGGTCCAGGAGTGACGTTACCGCCAGAGATACGGGTAACCGTCCAGCCTTCGGCAGCACCGCTCGACAGACCAAACTCGAAGTCGGGATTATTCAGCCAGTGTGTCAGGTCAGTACCCTTTTCAATCTTAGTTGCATATTCAGCCTTAACAGCATCCATCATCTCTTGAATGTGCTGGATGGTAGCCTCAATCTCCTCATTAGTCAGAGCAACTTCTTCCAGGATGCCTTCTTCATAGTCTTCATAAAGCCAGTCAGCCAAATCGTCAGTAGTCAGCTGACCGTCATAATCACTTGAACTAATCATAACCATAGCCTCATCAGCCTTCTTCTGCAGCTGCTCCCAGAGGCTAATGTTCTTCTGCAGCTCAGCAGCCACAGCCTTCACTGCTTCGATAGCAGCCAGAGCCTCGGCCTTGTTCGTAGCCTTGCCACTGCTGAAAGCTTCCTGATAGGCATCATAGTAGGACTGCGTGTAAAGAGCATCCTCAGGAATAGCAACAACAGGAACGCTCAACTCCACCCACTTCTGATAGGCAGCAGCGTCGCTACCGTAGTACATCAGAGTGAAGGTATCGAAGCAAGACCAGTTATCACAGCCGTCAGAACACATAGACGGATTCTTCACGCCGATGCGCACCTTGCCGCCACTCATTTCGAAGAACAGGGTAGTGTCATAGAATCCAGCCTCCTCATAGAGACGGAAAGCAGAAGGATCGTTGGGCGAATAGTAAATGCCCGAGTTATTCTCAGCAGCCGTTGTGCCAAAGTAGGTGTCACCAGCCATCGGCTCGGTGTTCAGGCACGACCAAGCGTTGTTGAAGGGAACCAGCGACTCTTCACCAGCCACAGTCACATAAAGCTTTGCAGCGGGCTCAACACCATTCACCATATCATTCCACGAACCACGGAACATCGTCTTTGCACCCAGTGCATATACACCGTCGGGCAGACCACTCAGCTCCTGATAGGTATCGAAGGTGGCATTCCACTTCTCAGCCACATTGGCAGGACCGTGCGAGCCGGAACCAACCATGTTGGGAGCGGTACCTAACCAGCCGTCGTAGCTGGCATCGTCGAAGTTCGGATTGGTGATGAGCTTGGTAGCGTCAGCAGGATTCTCGGCGGTACCGCCACTGATGGTGGAAGCCAAAGCTTCCTTCAGAGCCTCGGTGGCTGCGTTCAGCTGCTCAGCGGTAGCGTCCAGATTGTTATAGACGGCAACGGCAGCGCTGACATCGATACCTGCAGACTCGCACACCTCAATCTGAGCCTTCAGCTTCATGGCTGCATCATAGGCATCCTTCTGGTTGTAGTAAGTAGTCCACTCGGGAACTGCGAAGAACTGCCAGTCGATGTAGTGACCATCAGCCTCATCGAGGAAGGGTGAACAAGCGGTGTTACCTGGATCCTCAGTCACATCCAGACCCACAAAACCGGGGTTATTCTCCGGGGTGTAGTTGGGGTTCTTGGGAGAAGCCTGGAGGCGATAGGTCTTATCACCAGCGGCCACCACCTGCCAATAGTAGTTAGCCTGTGAGCCCAGATCGACGAACATGCTGGTGGGGCTGTCGAAGAAGACAAGCTTCCAAGCAGTCTTAGAGTTAGCATAGTCGTTGAACAACAGGGCGTTGTCTTCCAACGTCATGCCAGCAGGAACGGTGAAGCGAGCCAGCAACGGGGTCTCAGTAGTAATACTGACCTGGGTGCCCCAAGCATTGCCCTCACCGAAATAGGCCTGCGAGCCCACATTGTAGAGGACATAGCAGTCACCAATCTGGAAATCAGCTGCTGTAGCGGCGAAGTTGTCGATGGTCAGACCACCAGGACCGAAGTCCGGCTCTAACGGCTCGGTACGCTCCACCAGATTGGCAGCGTTTGCGCTCAGCCCCATGAAGGCGAGTGCACTCAAAACGAGTAATTTCTTAATCTTCATAAGCGTTAATTTAAAAAGTTAGTAAATAGAATTGAATAACAATTAGGTTTGTTTGACATTTGGACTGCAAAGATAAGAAATTTTTTCTAATATCCGCATCTTTTTTCTAAGTTTTTTTTAATTTCGCCGCAAAAAGGTGTGTTTTTAACACTTCCGCTCCTCTAACACGCGCGCGTAAGCGCACAAAAATGAAAATTATTGTAACATAAACTATAATGGAAAGAGGGGAAAAGAGTGTTCCATTTTGCGTAGGCGCGTAAACCTTTTTGCGTACGCCCGTAAACCATTTTGCGTAGGCGCAAAAACCGTTTTGAAGCGTTCAAAAAACTACCAGCAACGCACATTTGTTCAGGAGCACGAAGTAAAACGAAGGAGAGAACGCACTTCCTTGCGGGCTTGACCTAAGCGATATTCCACAGCCTTGTAGTCAAGACCGAGGTGACGGGATATGTCAGCCACCTTCATGCCGTCGTAGAGATGCAACCTATAAATGTCAGCACAGGATTGCGGCAACTTACCCAGCCGACGGTCGATGTGGCGCAAGGTATCGTGGACATAGACCACAGGCTCGATGTCGTAGTCGGCAGGCAGCACAGCCCGGACGTGCGCCTCGTAGGAACGCTGATAGTACAAGCGGCGATAGTAATCGGCAACAAGGTTTGCAGCCATCGTGTAGGTCAGGCTCGAGAGCGTTTCCTCGGCAATGACGCGACGGTTGTCGGCCAAGAGGCGCAGGAAGACCTCCTGCACCATATCCTCGGCCAGACACACGTCACCGCCGAGACGGCTGCTCACATAAGCGAGCAGCTCGTCGCGATGGTCGCGGTAGTATTGTTCTATCAGCTCTCTGTTTGTCACTATACTGATGGTTACTCGTTAATCACTGGCTCGATTGTGCCGTCCTCGCGATAGAAGAGGCGCTGCACCTTTAGCGAGCGCAGGTGGGTGATGTCGTTCGAAGGCACGCAATCGTGGAAGAACAGGTACCACTGCCCCTTGTATTCCACGATGCAGTGGTGAGTGGTCCATCCTACGACAGGCTCCAGGATGACGCCCTGATAGGTGAAGGGACCGTAGGGGTTGTCGCCAATGGCATAGCACAGGTAATGGGAGTCGCCAGTGGAGTAGCTGAAGTAGTACTTGCCCTGATACTTGTGCATCCATGAGGCCTCGAAGAAGCGATGCGGGTCGCCAGCCTTGAGGGGCTGTCCGTCCTTATCGACGATGAGCACCTGGCGCGGAGCCTCGGCAAACTGCAACAGGTCGTCGCTCATGCGAGCCATCAGGCTGGGCAGGGCAGGCATATCGGGAGCAGTATAAAGTTGTGTCTTCTTGTCTGGAGCTGGTCCAAGATCAATACCTTCCTTCAGCACCTTCTGTGGAGCCACGTTCCATTGCAGCTGTCCGCCCCAGAGGCCGCCATAGTAGCAATAGACCTGACCGTCATCATCCTTGAACATGCAGGGATCGATGCTATAGGCTCCTCGGATGGGATGCTCCTGAGGAATGAACGGGCCTTCGGGCTTATCGGCGATAGCCACACCGAGGTGGAACACACCATTGTAATCCTTGGCAGAGAAAATGAGGTAGTATTTGCCGTCTTTCTCAACGACGTCGCTGTCCCACATCTGCTTCTCGGCCCAGGGTACCTGATCGACATCGAGGATGACACCGTGGTCAGTAGCAGGGTCGGTCTCTACATTATCGAAAGAGAGAACGTGGTAGTCGCGCATCTGGAAGTGACCGCCATCATCATCGAAGGCTGCACCTGCCTCCCAGTCGTGGGAGGGATAAATATACAAACGTCCGTTAAACACGTGGGCCGCAGGGTCGGCCATGTAGTCCTGGGGGAAAAGATACCTTGCTTTCATAGGAATGTATTGGTTTTACGTTTATTTTTCTTCAGCAGCTGCGCGCTCCCCAATCTCTTTGTTGATCTGGTCAAGCTTCTCATCCGTAAGAGGATACTTCTTAATAAGATATCCTACGACAATAAGAAGGATAGCAGGGATGATACAAGTGAAGCACAGAATTGCATTTTGTGCAGTTGTTGAATATTCATTCAGTTTGGGATAATAGGCATTGACCGGTGCACTGATAAATGAGGCCAGGAATACCACGACGAAAATACCAAGCACGAGCTGGAGGCACTTGCTTGCCTTGAACTCCTCCCACATTTCGCGGAACGAAACAGGCTTCTCAGGTGTTGTGGTGATATTCTCCTTGCTGCCCATGAAGCAAAGCATCAAAAGGAAGAATCCGACGATAGCAAAGACACACGTAACCGTAAACCATGCCATCGGACTAGTAGGCAAAGCAGACTCCTCGCTAGCGAAGTTAAAGCCAATCCATCCCATTACCAGAGGCGTAATCCAACCGGCAATTGAGAAGCCAGCTTTGAAGGCTACGCCAGCAAGAGCATTTACCGTAGCAGCAGGCCGGTTTCCGGTGCGATACTCAGCCTCAGTGATAACTTCAGGAACCAGCGCCCACATCAGAGAACCCACGAGAAGTCCCACACCCGTCATCACCTTTGCAATCTGAACAAGCGTGTTGAGACTTGAAACATCAAAGAACTTACCAATAGTGAATAGTATGGCAAATCCTATCAAGCCGATAGTGAGAAGTGTATAGTAAAGACCTTTTTTGCCTAACCATTTTTTCAGTATTGGCAGAGAAGGCAGGATGACGAAAGCAGGAATAGTGCCAATAGCCATAAAAGTTGCCTGATTCCAGTCAATGGCAGAATGGATACACATAGCGAGTCCAATGGGGAAGCCTGCCTGGACAATAATCTGACCTAAGTTGGCGCATACCATTCGGGTAGAGGTAAGGATCAGCACCTCATCATTGTCACGGGTCATACTGGCCATGATTGAGCCGTACGGAATGTTCACCACCGAATAGATCATACTCAGTACGGTATAGCTAAGAGCAGCATAGATCATCTTCATCGGCATAGACCAAGTAGCAGCCTGAGGAAGCATCAACAGGCAGGCAGCCACAGTAAGAGGAATACCACCGTAAAGAAGATAAGTGCGATACTTGCCTAACTTGGGGTTGCGGTTATCAATATATCGCCCCACTATAGGACTCCAGAAACAGTCGATGAGGCGAACCGTGAGAATCAGTCCACTGACAAAGGCAGCATTGATTTTTAATACCGTTGTAAGGTAAATCATCAAGTAGGTTGCTACCGTCTGGAAAATAAGGTTCTGCGCCAGGTCGCCCGAGCCGAAGCCAATGCGTTGGAGCCAAGACAGCTTGTAGAAGCCTTTAGTTTCACTTGAAGTTGCGTTTTGTGCCATTTTGTTGCTTTGCTTTTAGTTATTATTTTATAATTTTGCGCAAAGGTAACTATTTTTCCGCTAAAAACGTCTTTCTATGTGTTACATAAAGATTGTTATTTGTGTCTTTTAACGAATAAAGGACAAAAAAGTAAGGTTTCACCGAAGTTTTTCTGTACTTTTGCAACGCGAATAAACCAATAAATATGAAACAGAAACTGATTCTGATGATGATGGCACTACTCTGCGTAATGACAGTAGCAGCCAAAGTAAGATTGCCTCAATTGTTCCAAGACGGCATGGTGTTGCAACGCGGTGTGGCTATTCCCATATGGGGGTGGGCCGACAAGGGCGAACAGGTAAGCATCTGCTTAGCCGATAGCAAAGGAAAAGTGCTTAGCACTGCTTCTGCAACCTGCGACGAAGAAGGGTACTGGCGCGTCAGCCTGCCTTATAACAAGAAGATGAAAGCAGGAAGTGGCTATGAATTGAGGATTCAGAATGAAGAATTAAGTATAAAAGATGTATCGCTGGGGGACGTATGGCTCCTCAGCGGCCAGTCGAACATCGACGTCACTATCGAGCGTGTCTATCCCTGGTACGTCAAGGAGATTGATGCATTCGACAACCCGCAAGTACGCCTGTTCCGTGTGCAGAACGAAACCAGTACTACCGGTACGAAGGATGACATCCGCCCCACCAGCATCAACTGGAAACCGTTGAACAAGCAGAATGCGTGGCTTTTCTCGGCCGTAGGCTCTTTCTTCGGCTTGCGCATGCAGCAGCAGACGGGCGTTCCACAGGGTATCATCGTGAACAGTTGGGGCGGTACCCCTATCGAAGCGTGGATTTGTGCCGACACATTGCGCAAGGACTTCCCACAACTGGTAGAAAAGACACGGCTCTACGACAATCCCGAATTTGTGCGCACCCAACAGCGCGCCAATATGATGATGAACCAGCAGTGGAGCAAGATGCTTGACGAAAAGGATCCTGGGAAAAAGGACGATTTCACCGCAATTGACTATAACGACTCCAATTGGGAAGAAGTGAACCAATATTCGATGGAATGGGCAAAAAACAACGGTCGCGGCATCATCGGTAGCATCTGGCTGCGCCAACACATCACCATCGACAAGGCACATGCTGGTCAACCTGCACGCCTGCTATTGGGCACCCTGTTTGATTCTGATGTCACCTACGTCAATGGTCGCCAAGTGGGTACTACGGGTTACCAGTATCCTCCACGTCGTTACGACATTCCCGAAGGACTGCTACGCGAGGGGGACAATGTCATTACCGTGCGCTTCATCAATAAATATGGCACTGTGCACTTCATTCAGGAGAAGCCTTATGCATTGTGTTTCGGCGACGACCGTTTCAGCATAAACCCCATGCCTGCCGACCTAATACCGCTAAGCGAGACCTGGAAGCATCAAGCCGGCGCTGAGATGCCATCATGTCCCAGCAGCGATGTCAGCTTGCAGAACATGCCCACGACGCTCTACAATGCCGTGCTACACCCCTTAGCCCCGATGGCGCTGGCCGGCGTGGTGTGGTATCAAGGTGAGTCAAACACTGGGGCCGATGCCCGCAACTATGCCCCCATGCTGCGCATGCTTATGAACAACTGGCGTGAGCGCTTTGAACAACCACAGCTGCCCTTTGTCATCGTACAGTTAGCCAACTATATGGCCTGTGTTCCACAACCCCAAAACACTGGATGGAGCCAGGTACGTGAGGCACAACGCACGGTAGCCGATGCTGATCCATACGCGGAGAGCGTGGTAAACATTGATTTGGGGGAAACCGTAGATATTCATCCTTTACGGAAGAAGGATGTGGCCGAGCGCATCGGGCTCTGCTTCGACAGGCTGGTGTTTGGAAAGAAGGTGAACCTATTCCCACGAATCACTACCCATGAGGTAACAAACGACAAGGTCATCCTCACACTTGACCAACCACTGCGCGACGGCATACTGAAATACTTTGAATTAGCTGGTAGCGACGGCCGATTCATCAATGCAGAAGCCACAGCCACAGGCAACACCATTACGGTTTCAGTGCCAGCAGACTTAGCCAACGGGAAGCCTGTCACACTGCGCTATGCCTGGAAAGACAACCCTCTCGGAGTGGATGCCTACAGCCTTGAAGGACTACCACTAAGTCCCTTCGAACGACACCTCTGACATCCTTTTGGTTAAATACGCTCGGAAATGCAAAAGAAAAAAGCGTTTTTCCTTTGCATTTCCCATGTTTTTTCGTAACTTTGCCCCCATAAACCATTAAACACCATTTATGGATATGAATAGTTACAAATTTTTCCTCATCGCCGCAATCTTTGCTGTCTTTGGCTTCATAGATACCCAGGCGCAAGTAATGAAGACCTCCGACTTAGAAAAGTATGCAAAGGAGCGTTATGGTGACAAGTGGCTTGACGCTGCTAAAAACCTCGTCACCGATCTAACACTCGACAGAAACGAGAGCCTGACCTACCAACAGGTCATCGAAGCACCAGGCAAGTCGAAAGATCAACTTTATGTTGCATTGAATTACTGGGCCACAGCTACCTTCAGAGACAACCAAGCCATCACGCTGAATGACAAAGAGGCTGGATGTATCATTATCTCATCGGCTATTGTTGACATTGCCCGTCACATGGGCACGATAAATAAATACTCGGTGAGCATCACCCCTATTATCCGCCTCGACATTAAGGACGAGAAAGTCAGAATCACCTACACGGTGCAGAACTATGACATTCTGACCGATATCAGCGGTGGATGGCTCAGCCTGGTTGACTCCGACGAGCGTACTTACGGTGACTCTAAACGTAAAAAAGATGACAAAACTAATGCAAACCTCTACGATGAACAGTGGGAGATTGCCAAACACTATCCTTTTGTAGAGAAGGACGCCCAAAAACGAACCTGCGCCAAAGCATTAGTGATGACTCACGCCTATTCCAATGCTATCATCGATAAGGTGGAGGAGGCCATCACGAATGGTATCGTGGGCAATGAGGATGATGACTGGTAATTTCCCTGTCGCTGGTATGAGTGCAAAGCAGGAAGACTTCGAAGTGATGGCCCCCGTGGGGAGCCGTGAATCGTTAGCCGCTGCCATACAGGCTGGTGCCGACTCTATTTATTTCGGCATCGAGCGACTGAACATGCGGGCAGGCTCGGCATCGGCTTTTACCATCGAAGACCTGAAAGAAATTGCCGCCACCTGCCGTGAGCATGGCATCAAGAGTTATCTCACTGTAAACACCATTATTTATGACGAGGACATCCCTCTGATGCACCAGATTATTGATGCGGCACGCGAAGCTGGCATCAGCGCCATCATCGCCAGCGACGTGGCCGTGATGCAATACTGTAAACCCAACCAATCCCTCCTTAAAGAAGGGATATCTGTACACCTGAGTACACAATTGAATATCAGTAACATTGAAGCATTGCGATTCTATGCGCAGTTTGCCGACGTGGTGGTGCTGGCCCGTGAACTGAAGATTGAACAAGTAGAGGAGATTCACCGTCATGTTGTAGAAGAACACATCTGCGGTCCGTCGGGAGAGCTGGTCAGGATAGAGATGTTTTGCCATGGAGCATTGTGCATGGCCATCAGTGGCAAATGCTACATGAGCCTGCATGCTGCTAACCGCAGCGCCAACCGTGGGGAGTGCATCCAGATTTGCCGCCGTTCATATACTGCGACTGACAACGAAACAGGCCACCAGCTGGAGATAGACAACAAATACATCATGAGTCCAAAGGACTTGAAAACCGTACGCTTCATCGACCGTCTGATGCATGCAGGCGTTCGTGTCTTTAAGATTGAGGGACGCGCCCGAGGCCCTGAATATGTGTATAACGTGGTGAAATGCTATAAGGAAGCTATCCAGGCTGTGCTTGATGGAACCTTTACGGAAGAAAAGAAAGACGAATGGGACGAGCGTCTGAGCCGTGTCTTTAATCGTGGCTTCTGGGACGGCTACTATCAGGGACAGCTGATGGGTGAATGGAACAAGACCTACGGCTCGAACGCCACTGAGCGCAAAGTATATGTGGGCAAGGCCACCAAATATTACTCCAAGTTGGGCGTGGGCGAGTTCGCCGTGGAAGCCACTACTTTCAAGTTAGGCGACAAGCTCTTAGTGACCGGTCCCACTACAGGCGTGATGTACCTCACCGCCACGGAAATACACAACAACGACGGCGACCCCGTCACAGAGGCGCCACAGGGACAACGCATAGCTATCCCCGTCACTGCCAAGGTGCGCCCGTCTGATAAACTATTCAAATTAGAGACAGCATGACCATTAACGAACAACAAGACGAAATCATTGAGGAGTTCCAGGACTTCGATGACTGGATGGACCGCTACCAATTACTCATTGATTTGGGCAACAGTCAAGAGCCTTTGGACGAGAAATATAAGACGGAAAGCAATCTCATCGACGGTTGCCAGAGTCGTGTATGGCTACAGGCAGACCTCACCCCTGAGGGGCTCCTCCACTTCCAAGCCGAAAGCGATGCCCTCATCGTGAAAGGCATCGTCAGTTTGCTCATCCGCGTGTTCAACGACCAAACGCCACAGGACATCCTTGATGCCGACCTCTACTTCATCGACCGCATCGGCCTGCGCGAGCACCTCTCCCCTACCCGCTCCAACGGTCTCGTGGCCATGATTAAGCAAATAAAAATGTACGCTTTAGCATATGGACAACGACTTTGACATTCGCCAAGAACGCTACTCTACCACACAAGGCGAGAAGGACTTCGAGAATGCCCTTCGCCCATTGGCTTTCGATGACTTCTCGGGCCAACAAAAGGTGGTAGATAACCTCCGCGTGTTCGTGGAGGCAGCCAAATACCGTGGCGAGCCCTTAGACCATACCCTATTGCACGGCCCTCCAGGATTAGGTAAGACCACATTGTCAAACATCATCGCCAATGAGTTGGGCGTGGGGTTCAAGATTACCAGCGGCCCTGTACTCGACAAGCCTGGTGACCTGGCTGGTATCCTTACCTCATTAGAGCCACGCGATGTGCTCTTCATCGACGAAATCCACCGCCTGTCGCCTGTTGTTGAGGAATATCTCTACTCAGCCATGGAGGACTATCGCATCGACATTATGATTGACAAGGGTCCCTCGGCACGCAGCATCCAGATAGACCTGAATCCTTTTACCCTAGTAGGCGCCACCACCCGCAGCGGACTGCTCACAGCACCACTGCGTGCTCGCTTCGGCATCAACATGCACTTAGAGTATTACGACCCTGAGACATTGTGCGCCATCATCGAACGCTCGGCACACCTGCTCAGTGTACCCATCACCGAGGATGCCGCCTTAGAGATTGCAAGACGCTCACGTGGAACGCCCCGTATCGCCAACTCGCTGTTGCGCCGTGTGCGTGACTTCGCGCAAGTGAAAGGCAACGGCGGTATCGACACCAGCATCTCGCATGTCGCCCTTACCGCCCTAAACATCGACAAATATGGCTTGGACGAGATTGACAACAAGATTCTGCTGACCATCATTGACAAGTTCAAGGGGGGCCCCGTAGGCATCTCGACCATCGCAACCGCCATCGGCGAGGATAGTGGCACTGTAGAAGAAGTCTATGAACCTTTCCTCATCATGGAGGGATTCATCAAGCGCACCCCACGTGGACGCATGGTCACAGAACTGGCCTACCGCCACTATGGACGCAATCCCTACAGCGGCAATATTATGCAACCTGACTTATTCGGATAAAGAAATGAAGAAGACTGGAGTATTCGTAGGGACCTTCGACCCTTTTACCATCGGCCACGACAGTATTGTGCGCCGTGCATTGCCATTGTTTGACCGCCTCGTCATCGGCGTCGTCGGCGACCATGTACAGAAACCCAATATCACACCTGCTGAGGAGCGCATGCAGGCCATCTGTCACCTTTATGCCGACGAGCCTCGCATCGAAGTAAAACCTTATTACGGGCTGGCTGTTGATTTTGCACGTGCAGAAAATGCCCATTTCATCGTAAAAGGTGTGCGTTCTACCAAGGATTTTGAATATGAACGAGAGCAGGCTGACATCAACCGTCTCATCACCAATGGCGAGATAGAGACCATACTGCTCTATGCAGAGCCAGGCCTCAGCAGCATCTCCTCATCTATGATACGCGAGCTGCAACACTTCGGACAGGATGTCAGTGCCTTTCTCCCTCACCACTAACCACTCACCAATATGATTACGTACAGCACAGAAAACGTCAAGATGCCAGCCATCAGGAAGCGTGACACCACAGCCTGGATTCGCCGCGTGGCTGCCACTTACGGAAAACGCGTGGGCGAAGTGGGCTACCTCTTCTGCGACGACGAGAAGATTCTAGAGGTGAACCGTGAGTTCCTGCAGCACGATTACTATACGGACATCATTACTTTTGACTACGATGAGGACGACACCATCAATGGCGACATCGTCATCTCGCTCGACACCGTGCGCTCGAATGCAGAGCAGTTAGGCAAAAACTATGACGAGGAGCTACATCGCGTCATCATCCACGGCATCCTGCACCTCTGTGGCCAAAACGACAAAGGGCCTGGCGAGCGCGAACAGATGGAAGCCGCCGAGAACAAAGCACTCGAACTATTGCAGTAGTTCGAGTGCTTTCTTTACGATTTCACTATCTTCATTCATGACGGCATAGTATTCGCTCATGTCCCATAGGTCACGGGCGATGAGTGCCTTTAGCTGTAAGGCCAGCGTGGGCAGCGTCTTCGTTTTCTCCTCATCGTCACGGGCTGTTATCTTCTGCCGTTCACCTTCAGCAAAAACAGAATCTATCAAGTCCTGAGGCACCACGAACTCCTGCTTGAAGGTTTCAAAATCTGCGTATTTCTTTTTCAGCTGCTTGCGATGGCGATCCACATAGCGCAAATTCTGCTGAATGATGATGCTCTTGGCCGCCAGCTCACGGTGCAGACGTGTATAATGCATCGTATCAAGCGGTACGAAATAGTCGGGCATGATGCCACCACCGCCATAAACGGTGCGATGCTCTTTCAGCGTCTCATATTTCAACGAATCAGCAAAATGGATGCTATCCTGACTCATCAACTCGCCACTTTTCAAACGGTTCACTACGTCGAGGGCATAGTTTTTCTTGTCACCCTTTTCGTATGGTTTCTGTATGCAACGACCCGAGGGCGTGTAGTAATGAGCAATAGTAAGTCGCATCATGGAACCATCTTCGAACTCAATGGGCCGTTGCACCAATCCCTTGCCAAAAGTACGACGTCCCACCACCATGCCACGGTCCTGATCCTGAATGGCTCCAGTAACAATCTCAGCTGCCGAGGCACTATACTCATCAACGAGCACCACCAAACGTCCTTTCGTGAACGTGCCAAAAGCCGGTGCCTTATAATCGCGACGCGACACGGAACGCCCTTCGGTATAGACGATGAGGTCGCCCTGATTCAGAAATTCACCTGCCACGTCAGCAGCTGCCTGGAGATAGCCGCCACCATTGCCCTGTAAGTCGAGCACCAAATCACGCATTCCCTGACTACTCAGTTTCTGCATGCTTTCCATAAACTCATGATAGGTTGTGGCCGAGAAACTGCCCAAACGAATATAGCCAATGCCTGGACGGATCATATAGGTTGCGTCAATGGAATAGACGGGAATCTTGTCACGAGTGACATCAAAGCGCAACGTATCGCTGATGCCGCGTCGCACCACCTTCAGCCGTGCTACCGTGCCCTTCGGACCACGCAGGCGGCGCATAATCTCCTCCTTCGACATCTTCACACCGGCAATGGCCGTATCGGCTACTGCCACGATGCGGTCGCCAGCCAAGATGCCCACCTTCTCAGAAGGTCCGTTCGACACAGGCTGAATGACCAGCAACGTGTCATCGGACATATTAAACTGCACACCTATGCCCTCGAAACTACCGTTCAGCGGTTCTGTCATCTCCTTTGTCTCCTTCGGAGTGCTATAGCTACTGTGTGGATCCAGCTTCTCCAGCATACCGCGAATAGCATCTGCCGTCACCTTGTCACCATCAACCGTATCCACGTAGAGCATCTCTATAGCCGTCAGAGCTGTATGCAACTTGCGCAGCTGCTGCATGTCGCTCGTTTTCTGCTGCTGAGCCTGCATGCCCAGCGAAAGCAGCATCATAACTGCCACCAGTATAGTCTTCTTTATCATAACTGTCATTTTAAATCAGATTGCAAAGGTAGTATTTTTTATGCAAATACCACCATCATTGCTCCGTTTTATAATTATTTTACAATAAACGCTATGCCGACTGACTGGCAATAGCGTCAGCCACCACATAGGCAGTAGTCCAAGCAGCCTGAAAATTGAAACCGCCTGTAACACCGTCGATGTCGAGCACTTCACCAGCAAAGAAGAGGCCAGGACGGGTACGACTTTCCAAAGTATGAGGATTGACCGCTGTAAGCGCAACGCCACCACAAGTGACAAATTCATCGCGATGGGGTGCACGACCTGTCGTCTGATACTCGTCGGCAGCAAGCACGTTCACCAGTCGCCTGCTTTCTTTGGCGTTCAGACTGTTCCACGGAGCATGGGCACGCTGCCCCAATGCCTTTTCGGCCAGATAGCTCCAAAGCCTCAAGGGAAGACCACAGGGAGCAACAGAGGTGATGAGCCGCTGACCGCCTTCTCTGCTCATCACGCTGACAGCCTCGACAACATCTGCCTCTGCACGGCCACACCAGTTCACTAATAACGGCGCCCTATAGCCAACATCGGCCAAATGACGAGTTGCATAGCTCGACAGTCGCAGGATGCCTGGGCCACTCATGCCCCAATGGGTGATGAGCAACGGCCCCTCAGCACGAAGTTTCGTTCCAGGAATCATGACCGAAGGAGAAGTAGCCGTTTCCATCCCCACGCCTGGCGTTGGCACCACTGCTCCTGCCAACTGCGTAAGTGAAGCATCACCGATGCTCAACGTAAAGAGCGAAGGCACGGGCTCCACAATGTCCTGTCCTAACCACAAAAGACCGTCACGACGCGGCTGTCCGCCTGTGGCCACGCAGACATAATCGTAATCGCTAAGTTCATCAAGCGAACTGACGGTACATCCGGTCCTGACCTCAACGCCCAGCCTACGGGCCTCGCTTTCGAAAAGGTTAATGATGGTATGTGCATCTTGCGACTGAGGAAAGACGCAGTGGTCAGCCTGAGCCACCAAGCGCACGCCATGCTGCTCGAACCACTGCCACGCCTGACGATGGTCAAAACGTCGGAACAATCGCCCTAACAACCGATGACCACGAGGATAGACTTCGCGCAGGTCGCGAATGCCCTCAAAGGTGTTCGTCACATTACAACGTCCACCTCCGCTCACTTCCACCTTGCGTAGCACCCTGTTAGCCCGTTCCAAAATGGTAACGTCTATCTGCGGACATTTCTCCTTCAGGTTGATAGCCAGGAAGAAGCCCGCTGCTCCACCGCCTATGATTGCTACCCTTTTCATGCTCTCATTACTCATTTCTCATTTTCCACAATCCCGTCTGTATCAGTCCTCGCAGGACCAGATACGTCAGTAATGCTATCCACAGGGCATGATTGCCCAACAGTGGCGACAGCGCGAACCACAACACGAAGAAAGCCACTGCCGCCCAGAAGCACGACACCAGCATGCCTCGAGAGCGAGTGGTGCCGATGAAGATGCCGTCCCACACGAAAGCCCCCATACCAGTCACAGGAATGAACACAGCCCAAGGCAGGTAGGTCTGAGCCACAGCCACCACCGAATTGTCGCTGGTCAGCAGTCGCAACAGCGACGTACCACCAAGAAGATAGGCTATCGTGAAGAGCAACGCCACACCAGTACCCCATCCGAATAGACGTCGTACCGTCAGGCTGAGCATGCGACTATCGCCGGCCCCTAAGTAACGACCTGACAACGCCTCGCCGGCATTGGCGAAGCCGTCCATCATATAGCTGTATATCATGAAGAACTGCATCAGCAGTGTGTTTGCCGCCAAGATGAGTGGCCCCTGAGCCGAGCCTGCAGACGTAAAATAAAGATTCACACTGACTAAACAAAGGGTACGGAGGAAGAGAGCCCCCTCCAACCTTCCCCCCTTGGAGGAGGTTCCTCCCCTCAATCCCCCCGACTGGGGAGAGGACACAGCTTCCTCCTGCGCAGTCACCTCCCCCTTTTGTGTGAGGCTGGAGGAGGCTACCAACCCTACGATGAAAGCCATCCACTGTGCCACCAGTGTGCCGATAGCCACTCCGACGAGCCCCATACCGAAGCCGATGACCAGCACTAACGACAAGACGATGTTCACCACGTTCTGCCCAATGGCAATCATCATCGGCAGACGTGTATTCTGCATGCCTACCAGCCAGCCCATCAGCACATAGAGCCCCAGCACAGCTGGAGCGCCCCATATACATATATAATAATAAGGTGTGCACATAGCGGCCACCTCGCCATCGGCCTGCATCAACCAGAACGTCAGCCATTTGAGCGGCACCTGCAGCACAACAACAGCCAAGCCGAACAGCAAAGCCATCGTCAGCGACCGCCTCAGGATACGACGAGTCTCTCCCCACTGGCCTGCGCCGTATGCCTGCGCCGTCAATCCGCTGGTGCTCATTCTGAGAAACACGAATAGCCAGTACATCACATTGAAGATCATGCTGCCCACGGCAATGGCTCCGATGCTCTCGGCCCCACCCACGTGCCCCATAATGGTCACGTCGCACAACCCCAGCAACGGCACCGTGATGTTCGACACAATGCTCGGTAGCGCCAGTCTCAATATGTCGCGGTCAATCGTCTTCATTTGCAAGTGCAAAGATACTACAATTTCAGCAAATTGATAAACTTTTTCCCTTTGAAGTGCGCTACAAATAGAAAAAAGGTAAAAAAACAAAGAAAAACGAATAAGATCTCCCCTCCTCCCGCAAATCTTCTGAAACGCCCTGATACAAAGGGTTTGAGGCACGGGAGGTATTGTTCAAAGACCTCCCATAGACCTCCCGTAACACCTCCCTTGAAAACAAATGCCGTTTCTAAGCCCTAAAGGTGCCATTTCTAAGCCTTGGAAATGGCATTTCTGAAGCATAGAAATGCCGTTTGTTTTTTCGGGTAATAGTAATAAGGAGGAAAAAAGAAGAAATGAGGAGCGAGTTGCAAAAATATGTAAAAAGGATGGATGATGTAGGTCAAAAAGTTGCACAATCGCGCCTGTGTGTGCACACAACGGTCAGTTTTTGTGCAAAAAACTTGCGTATGTGAAAAAATTTATGTTACTTTGCACCCGATTTTTAAGATATCCCTTCACGAAGAAGGAAATTATTAACTCATTAAAATAGAAAAATCATGTCAGAAATTGAAAGCAAAGTAAAGGCAATTATTGTTGACAAACTGGGTGTTGACGAGGCTGAGGTAAAGCCCGAAGCAAGTTTCACTAACGATCTGGGTGCTGATTCGCTGGACACCGTTGAGCTCATCATGGAGTTTGAGAAGGAGTTTGGAATCTCCATTCCCGATGATAAGGCAGAGAAGATTGGTACCGTTGGCGACGCTATTGCCTATATTGAGGAGAACCAGAAATAATCAAAGCCCCCAAAGTTAGGGGGGTGGGGGTCTGAACAGGCGAAAGTTCTATTCAGACCCTCAACTATATCATATAGGATAGATAGTTTTTGGGCTTTTTTCCTTTGTTCATACCCCTACCCCCTCGCTCGGCTATGCCGCTTCGCTCTGCGAATACTCGGCTCTGCCGCTTGGCTAGTCCAAGAATTTAGGGGGCCAAAATCAATAAACTATGGAATTAAAAAGAGTAGTAGTAACTGGGCTGGGCGCAGTAACTCCTGTGGGTAACAACCCCGAAGAGATGTGGAAGAACCTGCTCGACGGCGTGAGCGGCGCAGCACCTATTACACATTTTGACACCACCAACTTCAAGACCAAGTTTGCCTGCGAGGTGAAGAACCTCGACGTAAACGAATATCTGGATCGCAAGGAGGCTCGCAAGATGGACCGCTACACACAGTTGGCCATGATTGCTGCCAAGCAGGCCGTTGAGGATAGCGGTATGGATCTGGAAACGGTTGACAAGAACCGCATCGGCGTGGTCTATGGCGTGGGCATCGGAGGCATCAAGACTTTCGAGGACGAGGTGAAATACTTCGGACAGCACGAGGCTGAAGGCCCCAAGTTCAATCCCTTCTTCATTCCGAAGATGATTGCCGACATCGCTGCTGGCCAGATTTCGATTATGTATGGCTTCCACGGCCCCAACTATATCACGTCGAGCGCATGTGCCTCTTCCAGCAACGCATTGGCAGATGCCTTCAACCTGATTCGCTTGGGCAAGGCCAATATCATCGTGGCAGGAGGTGCCGAGGCTGCTATCTGCGCCTGTGGCGTAGGCGGCTTCAACGCTATGCACGCCCTGAGCACCCGTAACGACGAGCCTGAGAAGGCAAGCCGTCCGTTCAGCGCCTCACGCGACGGATTCATCATGGCCGAGGGTGCTGGTTGCCTTATCTTAGAGGAACTGGAGCACGCCAAGGCTCGTGGTGCCAAGATCTACGCAGAGTTCGTAGGAGCCGGCATGAGTGCCGATGCGCATCATATCACGGCCTCGCATCCTGAAGGACTGGGCGCCAAACTGGTAATGCAGAACGCATTGGAGGATGCTGGCATGAAGCCTGAGGACATCGACTATATCAACGTACACGGCACTTCGACCCATGTGGGCGACATCAGCGAGGCTAAGGCCATCAAGGAGGTTTTCGGCGATGCTGCCTACAAGCTGAACATCAGCAGTACGAAGTCTATGACGGGCCACCTGCTGGGTGCTGCCGGAGCCGTAGAAGCAATGGCCACGCTGTTGGCCGTGAAGAACGATATCGTGCCCCCTACCATCAACCACGAGGAGGGCGACGAGGATCCTGAGATTGACTACAACCTCAACTTCACGTTCAACAAGGCTCAGAAGCGCGTTGTGCGTGCTGGTCTGAGCAACACCTTCGGTTTCGGAGGTCATAATGCCTGCGTGGTATTCAAGAAGTATGAAGATTAACGACATCATTGACCGCATAAAGCTCCCTTTCCGTAAGGATAAGGAGCTTTTTTGCGCTTTGCACGATATTATGGGCTTCTATCCCCATGATATCAGTCACTACAAGGTGGCGCTGACCCACAAGAGTAGCGGACAGCTCAACGACAAGGGAAAGCCATTGAACAACGAGCGTCTGGAATTCTTAGGCGATGCTATGCTCGATGCTGTGGTGGGACATATCGTGTTCGAGCGTTTCACCAACAAGCGCGAAGGTTTCCTTACCAATACCCGCTCGAAGCTCGTCAGTCGCGACTCATTAGGTAAGCTGGCACAGGAAATGGGACTGACGGAACTCATTCAGAGTCGTGGCGAGCAGCGTTCACACAACAGCTATATGGCCGGCAATGCCTTCGAGGCATTGGTAGGCGCCATCTATCTGGATCAGGGCTACAACGCCGTGCGCCGCTTCATGGAGAAGCGCATCCTGAAACAGATGGTGAACATCGACAAGGTGGCCTACAAGGAAGTGAACTTCAAATCAAAGTTGTTGGAGTGGACGCAGAAGAACCGTGTGCACATGGAATATTGTATGCTGAAGCAGGAGAAAGATGACAAAGGCTCACCTATCTTTGGCTTTCAAGTTATACTGGAAGGCGTGGAAGGCGGAAAAGGACAAGGCTTCTCGAAAAAAGAAGCCCAGCAGTTGGCGTCGCAGAACACTTTGGAACGTCTTCGCCGTGAGCCACAGTTCATCGATGCCATCTTCGCCGCCAAGAGCGAGCGCACCAAAATGGAGGAAGAGCCCACAATGGCTGCTCCCGACTTAGAAGCAGAAAAGACCGATTTCATCGTAGAAAACGCCCCATCTCCTTCAGAAAAGCAAGAGGCTTCGACGGCCACAAATCGTCAACTCGCAACCACTCAAACAGAGAAGTCAGGAAAGGATACTATCGACGAGTTCGACTTGTCAGACATCACCCACAATCCTGTTGAGCTGTCGCGCGAAGAGATTATAGCTGCTGCCGAAGCTGCTGCCTTCGCTGAGCAGTCACCAGAACCTAAAGCGTAATGCGCTCTATGCGAAGTCGCAATGTGCCGGCTGGCACACGGACTTCTACCACATCACCCTCCTTTTTACCCAACAGCGCCTGTGCTATGGGCGACTTAATGGAAATCTTACCTTCACGGATGTTAGCCTCATGCGGGCTGGCAATCGTGTAGGTCATACGGCTATTGTTGGCCAGATTGGTCATCTCCACCCTACTCAACAGTCCGATGCTGTCGCTGCCAAGCCTCGACGTATCAATGACTCGCGCAAACTCCAGCACACGTTGCTTGAAGCGTATCCTGCTCAGCAGCCGTGCCTGCTCGCGTTTGGCGGCATGATATTCAAAGTTTTCGCTGAGATCGCCCTTGTCGCGAGCCTCAGCAATAGCCTCCCTCACCTGTGGCAGTTCCACGCTCTCCAACTGATGTAGCTCTGCCACCAGTTTGTCGTAGCCCTCTTGAGACATGTATTCCATATTACACCTATGTTGCAATTAAACGGTGCAAAAATACGAAATTTTCAGGAATTTACCGCATGAACATGTCAGAAAGTTGCTTTTGTTTTCGTTTTTGTTGCAAACGCCCGATAAAGAGCGGAAATCGTCGATGAATTGGTAATAAATGTGTAATTTTGCACCCATATATAACAACCAACAATTCTGAAAATGAAACTCAACGTAAGAATCTTACTGGGCTTTTTACTTGCCCTGCCAATCATCCATTGCGTAGCACAGCCTACCGTCAGGATCGACACCACAAAAACGCATCAGCGCATTACGGGCTTCGGAGGCTTCGTCTGTTCGCCACAGTTTCAGTACAACCACATGTCGAATGCCGACATCAAGAAGGTATGGGGTCCTACGAGCACCGTGGGCTGCAACATCATGCGTCTCTATATCCCCATCGGCAAGAATGCTTGGAGCCAGTCGCTACAGACAGCGAAGACGGCCAAACAGATGGGTCTCATCGTCTTCGCTTCGCCTTGGGGGCAACCTGCCGAATGGAAGACCAACGGCACCAGCAATGCCAAGAACGAAGATGGCACCACAGGCAAGCTGAAACGCGAGAACTGGCCCGACTATGCCCAGTATCTAAATGACTATGTGCAGTATCTGCGCGACAACGGTGTAGAGCTCGACGCCATCTCCATACAGAACGAACCCGACTGGGCCGCTACCTATGCTGGTTGTCTATGGTCGGCCAGCGAGATTGCCGAGTTCGTAAAGCTCTATGGCACCTCCATCAGCTGCAAGGTGATGGCGCCTGAAACGTTAGGTGTCAGCGACAGCTACGTGAATGCGTTGAACAAGGCCGATGTGCTGCCAAGCTTTGAAATCTATGGCGGCCACCAGTACGGCGGCATACAGTCGGCCTACAAGCAACTGGCCCAGAAAGGAAAGGAGATATGGATGACAGAGTACCTCATCAACTGGAACGAGATAGAGAACAACACGCGAAACTTTGACTTCTCGAAAGACTTCTTCAACTTTTTCCGAGCCATCAACACCTGCATGCTCGGCGACTTCAATGCCTGGATACACTATGCTGCCAAGCGCTACTATGGTATGCTGGGCGACGGCCAGCGCGGAGCAGGCAGCAGCGGCACCGTCACCAAGCGCGGCTACATCATGGCTCATTTTGCCAAGTACGTCACGGGCATGACGCGTATCGATATCAACCTCAGCGCAACACCCTTAGAGGGCTCGGCCTATCTTTCCGAAACTGGCGACACGCTGGTCGCCGTCTTGGCCAACGCTACTGATGAAGAGGCGACAGCCACGTTCGACCTGCCCTTCTACACGCAAGGTACCACCCTTTCCTATACCTCGAAGACCAAGAGTATGGAATCTACGATCAACGAACTGAATGAAGAGACCTGCCGCCCTGTGGTCACCATTCCTGCACAGAGTGTCAGCACTGTGCTCTTTGTGAAGAGCCGCGACCGTCAGCCCTCAGACATGAAGGGCAACGTCACACGCTTCGACCGCCTTGACGACATGTTGACCACCACAACCACCTTCGGCACCGCCTATAAGCTGAGTGGTAAGACGGGCAAGAAGTTCGACAGCAGCAATCCGCTCATCTCTTCCCGCAAAAACACCAGCTTTGGCTATATCGCCCTCGACGACCGATACACAGAGCTCGTTATGCAAATCAAGAAGGTGACCACCACCAGCTCCCTGACGGCAGGAGCCACCACCTTGTATTATGTCAATGCCCAAGGCCAGGCTGTCAACCACGTCTATGGACGAATGGACCTCAGCCGAGGTGAGAATTTCGCCCTGACATTCGACCTCTCGTCTGCCACCCTTACCGATGGTTGCATCGGTCTGTTGTCGCTCACCTGCGATAACACCCAGTCGCACCTCACCATCAACTTCGGCGATGTCTGTCTGAGCAAGGGCATCAGTACCTATCATGCCAAGCTCACCGGTAACTATGTTGCCGACGACTCATTCCTGCTGGAATACAGCTCTGACCCAGCCTGTACCAGCATCGACATGACTGAGGTCACAAGCCTTCCCCCCACCTTGCCCTGGCTATCGGCCAGCAACCGTGTGGTCTATGTCGCTGCCGATAGCGAGCTTTCAGGCAGTAACGTGGTGAAGGACGGCATCTGTGCCTCACTAATTGTCAATGAGCAGCTCGGCGCTTTCCGTCCTGCTCAGCCATTCACGGCCACTACGGGTTCTTACACCTGCACAGTCAGCGGTCAGCACATCGTGCAACTGCCTTTCCAGGCTACTGTGCCCGATGGTGCTGTCATCTATACGCTGACCGATGACCTGCAGCCAATAGCCATGACCAATGTGGTGCCTGCCAACCAGCCGCTGCTCGTTGAAGCGCAGGGCGAGGTAACGTTCCTCGGTTCAGGCGATGTCAGCTATAAGCCTTGTCTGCTGTCAGACGACATCCTGCCCATCACTACACCAACGTCCATCCAATCTCTCACCACTTACCAATCATCCCTCACCACTCACCCCTTCCCCTTATATGACCTGCAGGGTCGCCGCATGCCTGCCGCGCCACTGAAGCCCGGCATCTATATCAGAGAAGGAAATAAAATTGTAGTAAGATGAAGATCACCTTGCTGCTTTAGTACTAATCTTCTTGCCCTCCTTGCTCCAGGTGTATATCCACACGCCCAACTTACTGGTGAACGTGTCGCCACTGACAGCAAGAATCTCACCTACCGAACCTGCGCCGAACGTGTGCAGGCGCTTGCCACTCACGTCGTAGGTGATATAGAAGGCCGCACCCTGCTTGAGGATGTAGAACGTAGAGCTATATCCCTTCAGTTCCCCCTGACTGGTGCTGAGTGTCTTGATCTTCTTACCGTCCTGATCATAGATGTAGTACCAGTTCTCCGTAACCTCAATATAGCTGATGCTCTGCGCCCACAGTCCCGTCACAGACAGCACAAGGGCAATGATAATAAGTAGTTTTTTCATACGATGGTTATGGAATGACTGTTTTACGTCCATCAATGATATAGATACCTCGCTTCAGCTGCCCACCATCTACACGCCGACCGCTAAGATCATAAACGGGCGAGGGATGAGGGGTGAGAGGTGAGTGGAGATTAGTAATTCCTGTATAGAACTCCATGGGCTGGATGATAACCTGCCCCAGCACGAAGTCGGCAGTACGTGCAGCATCTGTATAGAAGACGAGGGTATAGTCGCCAATCTCAGCAATATCAAACTCGAAAGTCTGCTGAAACACTCCTGAGAACTTGTTGGCCGTGTTGCCACCGATATTGACGGTAGGCGTATAAATCGTAGAAGCCACTTCCTGCCCCAGCGTATCCTCTATGGCGATAGTCACAGGCGTAAATTGCGACTGATTCCAGTTGCATACTTTGTACTTCACGGCATAATGTCCCGGGTATAAGGTAAGAGAGGAACGGGCTTTACTAATGCCGAACTTCGCCCATGCGGCTTTCTCTTTGCCTGCAGCGTTCTGCACGAGCAACCCATATTCAAAAGCCTTGGTGGAACCCGTGAAACGCAGGAGACGAGGACCGCTGGTGAATGGGAGTCCGCCACCAACACGCTCCAACGAGCCATTTGACACACACCAGTCCTGTGGCACGATGCCCTCTGTCTTGAATCCCTGGCTGAGGGTGTAGAGTCCCGGCGGTGCCACGTTATTCACCAGACATGAGGCCTCGGCCGTCTTGCCGTTGCTGTCTGTAACCACTACGCGCAGGTTACGCTTGCCACTCTTGGGGGCTGCCAGCGTTGTTGTATAGGGGGCAGTAGTCATCGAATCGAGCAACGTCTTGCCATCATAGAACTCCACCTTCACAATCTCGCCATTCTGAGCCTTAGCAGTGGCCTCGATAGTGATGTCGGGATAGGTGGCCTCGCCCAACGGCGCCATATAGAGATGAGTGGTCTCGCCTGCCGGCTGGGTGATTCTCGCCGAAGGCATGTTCAGGGAGAAACGCTTGCAGAAGTTCCAGATGAGATGACGGTTCTGATCCATCGGCCAGTGGCCACCGTTGTTATAGGAGTAGAGCCATACTTCGCCACCGTCGGGCCCGCCCGTCCATTTCTCAAGGTCGCCGTCAAACCAACTGCTGCTGATAGGCTTGTAGCCAGTAGTCTTGCTATATTTCGTGTGCTTGTCGTGCTTGGCATAGTTCTCTATGTAGGCATGAATGCCGTATTGCTCGTAGCCGAACACATCATCGCCGTAGGCAATGACCTCCAGCAGATTGACAGGCTTCTTGCATTTGTTCCAAGGCTGCTCCGAAAACTGGATGCCGCTCGTAGGGGCAAAGGCAGCAATCTTGTCCTGCATGTTGGCGATACAATGGTGGATAAGCATAGAACCCATCGAGAAGCCCGACCAATATACACGGTCCTTATCGATATCGAAACGGCTTGCCATCTCGCCGATGGTCTTAATGACAAAGTTCTGGTCTTGCACGCCGCCAGTATCCCATGTACTGCCGTCGCTGCGCAGATAGGTGATGACGAACTTCGCCGTATCAATCATCTCGTACATCTTGTCTGACCCATACTGGTATTCTGGATCTTGGTTCATACCGTGAGTCACGATGAAAAGAGGCGATTTGGCAGGCAGCGAGTTAGGAGTAAACACCACCATATTCCTTTGCTTACCATTCACGTTAATGTCAATCGACTCCTTCTTGTAAGCCGAAGCCTGCAAGCCCAAGAGAAGAATAAGGAAAAGCGGAAGTAATGAACGTTTCATATCTGTTAATTGGTTTTCGTTTGTACCCCGACCGAGAAGGTTTGTCCCGTAGGATGCCTCACGGCCTATGTTTTGTTATATCGGTTGCAAAGGTACGATTTTTTTTGAAACTACAGCATAAAATGCTGAAAATAAATTGATTATTTTCAAGTTACCATCTGTTTTAGCATAGCCAAAGTGTTGACTGCAAGCCATTTGAAAGTTTTTTGCATTCCTTTCCGTTTTTAGCATTATTTGCCATTCGTTTTGATGAATTAACGACGTATTAACTGCATCATGTGAAAGTAAGAGAAAATGCCAGGACGTTGTTGATTCAAAACTTCGTCCTGGCACGGAAACCATAAATGGTCTTGGATCTTTCACTTTAGCAGTTCTGATGGCAATGCGGGCATGGCACCATTCTGAGTGCAGACGTAGGCAGAGACTTGCACTGCAATGTGATGAGCCTCGGGAACGGACTTGCCATTGAGGATGCTGCCCACGAACGAACCGGTGAAGGAGTCACCTGCACCCACGGTGTCAGCCACCTTCACTTTTGGTGTCTCTTGGAAAGACACATGGCCAGGCGTGAAGACGTAGGAGCCATTGGTGCCGCAGGTAAGGACGAGCATGTCGAGGTTATACTTACCCAGGATAAGCCAGCACTTGTTCTCGATGTCGAGGCCGGGATAACCAAACATGCGGCCAATAAGCACCAGTTCCTCGTCGTTGATCTTCAGGATATTGCAACGCTGGAACGACTCTTTCAAAATCTCTTTCGTATAGAACTGCTGGCGCAGGTTGATGTCGAAAATCTTCAGGCAGTCGGCGGGTGTGGCGTCGAGGAACTTCTGAATGGTCTCACGGCTGACCACGTTGCGCTGGGCCAACGAGCCGAAGCACACGGCGCGACAGTTACGGGCAATCTCAGCGATGTCATCGTCGAAGGGAATGTTGTCCCAAGCCACATTTTCCTTGATGTCGTACGTGGGGATACCCTGCTCATCGAGCTGTACCTGCACGGTGCCAGTGGGATAAGGTACGCGAGGCAGCAGGTCATTCAGATTGTGCTCCTTCAGTGCCTCTATGGTCTCGTCGGCCAATTTGTCCTCGCCTAGTGCGCTGACAGCAATGGTGTTATCCATACCGAGGAACTGCCCGGCATGATAGGCGAAGTTGGCGGGTGCGCCACCCAGTTTCTTACCTTCGGGAAGTACGTCCCACAGGACTTCTCCGAGTCCTACTACATAACGTTTATTCATTTGATTTGAGGTTTGAGGTTTGAGATTTCAGATTTAATTGTTTGATGTAGGTAAACAGATATACTACGCCAACAGCCATCACCAGCACGGCGCCAGCCTGTCCCATGGCATCGCTCAACAGGCCCATGAAGAGCGGGAAGATGGTGCCGCCGAAGAGACCCATAATCATCAGGCCCGATACCTCGTTCTGCTTTTCAGGCATCGATTCGAGAGCAGTAGCGAAACACATGGAGAAGACATTCGAGTTGCCGTAGCCCACGAGGGCGATAGCGGCGTAGAGTATCCACTTCTCCGTTCCGAAGAACAGGCCGCACATCGACAGGGCCATCATCACCACACTGATGATAAAGAACGTACGCATCTTCAGCACGCGCAGGAAGAACGAGCCCGTCAGGCAGCCGATAGTACGGAAGATGAAGTAGAGCGATGTGGCGAAGGCAGCCTCATTGAGCGTCATGCCCAGTCGTTCCATCAGGATCTTCGGAGCTGTGGTGTTCGTGCCCACGTCAATACCCACATGGCACATGATGCCGAGGAACGACAGCAGTACAATAGGCTTACCTAACAGCTTGAAGCACTCTACAAACGTCGAAGGCTTACCCTCGATAGGCGGCTCTTCAATAGGCGTAACGAAAAGCAACAATGTCGACAGTACACCCACCACGAGGAATATAGCAAACAGCACACGCCAGTTCAGCCCGAACTCGGGGATTGCCATCGTAGCGCCCCACATGGCCAGATAAGGAGCCGAGAACGAGGCGAGTGCTTTGATAAACTGTCCGAAGGTCAGCGTCGAAGCCAGGTTGCCGCCACCCATCACGGTTGAGACCAGCGGGTTGAGCGATGTCTGCATCAGTGCGTTGCCGATACCCAGCAGCGAGAAAGCCACGAGCATGATGCCGAACGACTCACCGAACAGCGGCAGCAGTAGCGATACGACAGTTACTACGAGCGAGAGCAGCACGGTCTTTTTACGACCGATCTTGTTCATCAGCATACCCGTGGGCACACTGAAGATGAGGAACCAGAAGAACACCAGCGAGGGGAACACGTTGGCCACGGAGTCGCTCAGCGCGAGGTCTTCCTTCACATAGTTGGAGGCGATGCCCACCAGATCCACGAAGCCCATGCAGAAGAAGCAGAGCATTTTTAATATTTGATTTCGTAAATAGTTACTCTTCCACCCTTTA
Source organism: uncultured Prevotella sp. (assembly GCA_905233825.1). Lineage (GTDB taxonomy): Bacteria > Bacteroidota > Bacteroidia > Bacteroidales > Bacteroidaceae > Prevotella. The sequence goes on from CAJOFE010000017.1 coordinate 78,157, forward strand.
CTTTTATACTATTATAGGGCTCGGAGGGAAACACAAGGTTGGTCATGGCCATCTTGCCGTCGGAATCGAAGGCTTCGATGCTGCAGCGGTCGATGAAAATGCGGAGCTGCTTGATTGTTCCGTAGGTTGGAGCTTCGGTCACGCAGGGGAAGTCGGGGCTAAAGCCCACGTCGCCACTCTTCGTGCGATCCATCGAGAACGTCTGCTTCTGGCCGTCGTAGGTCATCGTGACCTGCTCGCCCTTCGCGTTCGACAGCACAATCTCAGTCTGTTTCTTGATGTCGATGACAACCTCGCAAGCCTCAGTCGGCTGCTTCACCTTCGCACCACGTGCTCCCAGCATTTCCTTCGAGGGTACCACACTTACAAATGTCTCACCCTTATATTCGAACAGTCCGAGGTCACGGGGAATAGAGTTCGCGCTGCGGAATTGCAGGGTAGGCACCTGGTTGGCATACTGCCAGTTACTCATCCATGCCAGCACCGTGCGTCGGTTGTCTGGTGCATTGTAGAACGACACAGTAGCATAATGATCCTTGCCAAAGTCCAGCCATTTTGTTACTTCTGGTTTCGACTCGCACGTGAACTTCTTTCCGTCGAACTGTCCCACGAAGTACTGCGTGGCCGAACCACCGAAAGGTCCACCAGGGTTGATGTTGCAGATGAGCACCCACTTCTCACCAATCTTAAACAGGTCCGGGCATTCCCACACACCACCATGATTGCCATATTCCTTACCGAAAGATGACTCGTACTTCCATTTCTTCAGGTCAGGTGATGAGTAGATACGCATCTCCTGTCCCACTGCGAGGATGAGATTCCATGCCTTGATATCCTCGTTCCAGAAGGGACGCGGGTCGCGGAAGTCCTTGTCCTCGGCAGTCAGCACGGGGTTACCCTCATACTTTGTAAATGTCTTGCCGCCATCATTCGAGAAGGCTATGCACTGTGCCTGTACATCACCGCCAAACGGAGTGGGACGGCTCGCAGTATACATAACGACAACGTTGCCCCTATCCACCACGCACGATCCGCTGAATATCGTTCCCCACACGTCAGGAGCCAATGCCACACCCTCGTTCTTCCAATGGATGAGGTCGGTAGAGGCGGAGTGCCCCCAATGCATGTTGCCCCACATCGAACCGTAGGGGTTGTACTGATAGTATAGATTCCAGGTACCGTCTTTATAAAACATCCCATTAGGGTCGTTCATCCACCCGCGCTTCGGCGTATGATGATACAGCGGACGGAACTTCTCATTAATCAACGCGAAGTCCGCATCGTCGTTCTGTACCAGTTTTTTAAAGCACACGCTGCCCGTTGGCACATTTTGCACACAGACCCTTAGCGAACCCTTGCCCTGATACGGCTGCAAGTCGAGCGCTACATAATAGTCCACCTGCTCACGGGCCATGCGCACGTTCTGCTCCATCTGTAGCAAACTGCTGACGATAACCTGTACCTTACCTTCAGGAGCGGACTCTTGAATGGGCAACCAGAGATACCGTCCAGTGTCCTTCGGGGTCACGATGCTCTGCTCGCA
>CAJOFE010000018.1 GCA_905233825.1 uncultured Prevotella sp.
AATTCCGTATCTTTGCCAACAAGTTGGCGAAGATACTGGCACTCGGCATAAAAAATAAATGAATTTATTTTGTTCTGCTCTCGTTTTTCCGTATCTTTGCAGCAGTTATACGCAGAAAAAACGTGCTCATATATGCGTAATGAGCATCAAAAAGGGTCAAAAAACAGGAAAAACATACTAAAAACAGGTGATTTTGCCCTCTTTTTCATGAAAAATATCAGTTATTTGCGAAAAATCCACGACAGGCTCTGCTACTCCTACAAAGCCTTTACGGATAGCTAACTTGCTATTATACAAGTAATTAAGTCCACTTGCAGGCGATTACTATTAAAGAGAAAAAGAAGAAAAAGAAGAAAAAGAAGTCTAATTTTTACCCCCTATGGAGTTTTTGCCCTATAAAAAACGCTAAAAGGCAGGTGCCATTGATTAAATTGCGCTAATTTTTTTTTGTACTTCAATATATCGTTGTATATTTGTAGCCCAAAAGTCAATGGTACTTGATATGTCTATGAACAGAATACTATATTTTTCGGTCTTCGTGGTGGTGGCACTCGTGTCGTGTGCCGAGCAATACACGGAGACTTACAACATTCAGGGCTCCTCGTCGGTGTCGGTGCTGGATGGTAGCAAGCTCTACCTGAAGGTGATGAGCGGGCAGGAACTGAAGAATATCGACTCGTGCGAGGTGGTGCACGGCGGCTTCGGATTCGTGGGCCGTCTGGACACTACCTGCATTGCCATGCTTTCCATCAGGGACGGCGGCATGCCGCTGGTGATAGAGAAGGGCGACATCAAGGTATCTATTGACAGGACGGGAAACAAGGTCAGCGGCTCCCCGCTCAACGAGCAGCTCTATGATTATATGGACAAGCTGGTGCAGCTGGACAACCAGCGGGCAGAGCTGGGGCACAAGGAGGCACAGATGATGCTCGACGGCATTGACGAGCGCACCATTGCAGAGAAGCTGACGGTGGAGGATCAGCGGCTGCTGATGCAGATTGACAGCTTAGAGACGCGCTTCATCCTCGAAAACCTGGACAATGTGCTGGGGCCTTGCGCTTTCCAGATGCTCACTGCCGGCTATAACTATCCGGTGCTTACACCGCAGATAGAGGAAATCATGAGCAAGGCCACGGAGAAGTTCAAGAGCGACCCCTACGTGAGCGACTATTACAAGACTGCCAAAGAGATTCTTGCACGTATGCGTGGCGAGGGTGAAATTGAGCCCGCCACGGCAGCTACTCCAGCAGAACAACAGCCATGAGAACGGTCATCCAAGGAGGAACGATAGTCAACGAGGGCAAGGCCTTCGTTGGCGATGTTGTGATAGAGGATGACAAGATAGTTGAAGCCTCCCGTTCGGGAGGGGTCGGGGGTAGGTTCTTTGATGCCACCGGCTGCTATGTCCTCCCTGGCATCATCGACGACCACGTACACTTCCGCGAGCCGGGACTGACGGCTAAGGCCGACATGGAGAGCGAGAGCCGTGCAGCGGCAGCAGGCGGCGTGACGAGCTACTTCGACATGCCCAACACCGTGCCGCAGACCACCACCATTGAAGCACTCGACGAGAAATACCGACTGGCAGCGGAGAAGAGCCATGTGAACTACGCCTTCTTCTTCGGTGCAACGAACGACAATACGGCACTCTTTGAGAAGCTTGACCCACACCGCGTCCCTGGCATCAAACTGTTCATGGGCAGTTCGACGGGCAACATGCTCGTTGATCGTGACGAGTCCTTGGAGCGCATCTTCCGCGAGGCTCCGCTGCCCATCATGACCCATTGCGAGGACACGGCTATCATCAACCGTAACATGGCTGCCTTCAAGGAGCGCTTCGGCGAAGACCCCGACGTGCGCCTGCATCCGCTCATCCGTAGCGAGGAGGCCTGCTATGCCTCTACCGCCAAGGCGCTGGAGCTGGCTGTCAAACATTCGGCACGCCTGCATGTGGCCCATATCTCTACAAAGGAGGAACTCGAGCTAATTCCTGCCGACTGTCTGCACACCATTACTGCCGAGGCTACCGTCGGCCATCTGCTCTTTTCCGTGGTCGATTATGAGCGGTTGGGTGCTCGCATCAAAGTGAACCCCGCCATTAAATCTGTCATCGACCAGGAAGCTTTGCGGCAGGGACTGATGGACGGGCGCATCAGCGTGGTGGCTACCGACCATGCCCCACATCTGATAGAGCAGAAACAGGGTGGCTGTGCCCGTGCTGCCAGTGGCATGCCTATGATTCAGTTCTCGCTGGTGGCCATGCTGGAGCTTGTCGATGAGGGCGTGCTCACCATCGAGCGTCTCGTAGAGCTGATGGCCCATAACCCTGCCCGCATCTTCGGAGTGCATGAGCGTGGCTTCCTGCGTCCTGGCTACAAGGCCGACATCACCATCGTTCGTCCTCGTTCGCCCTGGACGGTCAGCCAAGACCTGATTGAGAGCAAGTGCAAATGGAGCCCCATGGAGGGACACACCTTCAACTGGCGTGTGGAGAAGACGTTCTGCAACGGTCATCTTGTCTATGACCGCTTGCAAGGCAGGAACGGCACCGTCAGCAGCGACTATATAGGACAACCTATTAAGTTTAGGGTTTGAACCCCGCCCCCTACCCCTCCCCTCCGAGGGGAGAGGGGAGGGGTAGTAAGTTTGATATTAAAATATAGAGTTGTGATACTTTCCTACGATATTTCCGAAGTGGCACCCTATATCAACTGGGTCTATTTCTTCTTTGCCTGGCAGGTGAAAGACGAGGCCGAGCAGCGGCGTCTGCGGGGTGAGGCAGAGAAATGCCTCTCTTCCTTCGAGGGGAAATATCATACCCACGCTCTCTTCCAGCTCTTCGACGCTCACTCCGACGGCGATGATATCGTGGTCGGAAGGAGTGAGGAGGAAGGAGTAAGGAGGAAGGAGGAAGGCACGAGGATTCCTTGCTTGCGACAGCAGCAGGCAGACAGCAATTATCTTTGTCTAGCAGACTTCATCGCACCTCTTACTTCTCTCTCCCCCGAAAAGGGAAGTCGGAGAGGGACTGAAATCGGTCTTTTCGCCACCAGCGCTGATAGCGGCTTGGAACATGACTTCGACGGCGACCCCTATGCGAAGATGATGGCTCAGCTGCTGGCTGACCGTCTGGCAGAGGCTACTGCCGAACGACTGCACGAGCAGGTGCGCAAGGAGTTCTGGGGCTATGCTGCCGATGAGCAGCTCACCATCGCCGAGATGCAGCAGGAACGGTGGCAGGGCATACGTCCTGCTGTGGGCTATCCCTCGCTGCCCGACGCCAGCGTGAACTTCATCCTCGACCGGCTGCTGGACTTCAGTAAGATAGGTATCACGCTCACCGAGAGCGGTGCCATGCGTCCTCATGCCAGCGTGAGCGGCCTGATGATGGCTCACCCTGAGGCCCGCTATTTCTCTGTGGGAAAAATCGGCGACGACCAGCTGCGTGACTATGCACGGCGTCGCGGCCTGCCGTTGCAAGATGTACGCAAATTCCTCTCCTCCAACATATAACTCACCTCTAATCACTTACCACTATGAAGAATCTGTTGTCAATCATACTACTTGATCCCGATACCTATATTTATATAGGGTGGGGCTTGTTGGCCGTTCTGACAATCATCGTTGCCATCGTCTGTTGGCGTACCCGTCGGCGCTGGCTGCGCGTGTCGCTGTTGCTGCCCCTGCTCCTGTTGTGGTATGTGTTCCTCTATGGCACCTACATCGGTTTCAAACAGCTGGAGGTGGTGCGTGTGGAGCTGGCATTCAGCGACCTCCCCGAGGCTTTCGACGGCTACAAGATTGTGCAGTTCAGCGACCTGCACCTGGGAACCTGTACTGGGAGCCGGAAGGACATTGTGCAGCGGGTGGTAGATAGCATCAACGCCCAGCATGCTGATGTGGTGGTCTATACGGGCGACCTGAAGAACAAGGAGCCGTCAGAGATTGAGCCTTTCCTGTCTGTGCTGGAAACCATCGAGGCCAAGGACGGCGTGTTCTCCGTACTGGGCAATCACGACTATGCCATCTACCTGAAGAATCCCAATCCTATGCTGGTGGCTCAGAATCAGGGAAAGACGGAGAACTACGAGGAGGATATGGGATGGACTTTGCTGATGAACAGCCGCAAGAGAATATGGCGCGACTCGTCGGACATCGTCATTGCCGGCATGCAGAACGATGGCGAGCCGGGCGGTCGTTTCCCGCAGTTGGGTGACATCAACTATTCGCTCTATGGCATCCGCCGCAACGAGTTTGTCGTGATGCTGGAACACGACCCCTCCAGTTGGCGACGGAAGATCCTGCCCCATAGTCATGTGCAGCTCACCCTGAGCGGACATACCCACGGCGGACAGTTCTCGCTCTTGGGCCTGTCGCCGGCAGCGTTCGTCCAAAAGGAGTATGATGGCCTTTATTGGGCTGGCGAGCGTGCCCTCTATGTGTCGAAGGGCATCGGTGGCGTCGTTCCCTTCCGCTTTGGCACTCCTCCCGAGATTGTTGTCTTCACGTTAAAAGTAAAGAAATAAATCATTCACCTCAAAATACTTAATTCTCCATTTTCCATTTTCAATTCATGAAGTACCTCTACCGCATCTACCAATTGCTGATTGCACTTCCCTTAGGTATCCTTGCTACCATCATTACCGCCCTGGTCGTTGCCATTGGCTGCTCACTGGGCAATGGGCATTTCTGGGGCTACTATCCCGGTCGTTTGTGGGGCCGCATCATCCTGTGGCTGCTGCTCATTCCCGTAAAGGTGGAGGGGAACAAGAATTTGGAGAAAGACCAGAGCTATGTCTTCGTGGCCAACCATCAGGGAGCCTTCGACATCTTCCTCATCTATGGCTATATAGGCCGTAACTTCAAGTGGATGATGAAGCAGTCGCTGCGCAAGATGCCTTTCGTGGGATGGGCGTGCGAGAAGAGTCACCAGATATTCGTTGATAAGCGTGGAGCCAGTAAGATTAAGAAAACCTACGACGATGCCCGTCGCACTTTGCAGGGTGGTACCAGCGTCACCGTCTTTCCCGAGGGCTCACGTACGTTTACGGGGCACATGGGAACCTTTAAGAAAGGAGCTTTCGCTCTGGCCGATGAGCTGCAGCTGCCCGTAGTGCCGATGACCATCAATGGCTCGTTCAACATCATGCCCCGCATGCGCGACGGTCATTTTGTCAATTGGCATCGGCTCAGCCTCACCATCCATCAGCCTATCTATCCCGTAGGCCAGGGCTCCGACAATATCCAGGCCACCATGTCACAGGCCTACGATAGCGTCATGTCCTCCCTCGTCCCCGAGTATCAGGGCTTCGTCGAGAATCCCGACCAGTAAAATTCCGTTAGTTATAGCTGGCTGAGGCGAGCGATATACTTACCGAGAATATCGAACTCGATATTGACGGTGGTGCCCACTTGGATGTCCTGGAAGTTGGTGTGCTCCATCGTGTAAGGGATGATAGCCACCTGGAAACTGTTGGAGGTGGGATTGCAGACGGTAAGCGACACACCATTGACGGTGACGGAGCCTTTGTCTACGGTGAAATAGCCGCGACGGGCCATCTCCCGGTCTTCAGGATATGTAAAGGTGAAATAGGTGCTGCCGTCGGCATCTTCTTTGGCGGTGCAAACAGCGGTCTGATCGACATGTCCTTGTACGATGTGCCCGTCTAAGCGGCCATTCATCAGCATGGAACGTTCTACATTGACCTTGTCGCCCACTTGCAGCAGTCCGAGGTTGGAGCGCTGCAGGGTTTCCTTCATGGCGGTAACTACGTAGCGGCTGCCCTCGATGCTGACCACGGTGAGGCACACGCCGTTGTGGGCAACGCTCTGGTCTATCTTCAACTCATTAGTGAACGAGCAGGTGAGGGTGAAATCGATATTATCCCTATCGTGTCTGATAGCTACTACGGTAGCAAACTCTTCTATGATTCCTGAGAACATGGCGGTTAAGGGGTGAGTGGTAATTGAAAAAGGGTACCGTGCCGATGATGTGATGAAAACTCCTTGATTACAGGTTGTAGGAGCTCTCCGCTTTTGTAATCCACCGGCATTCTATAGAAGCTTGGATAGTGGCCCGCCATTGGCAAGAGAAGACTTCCTGGTTTTCATTGTTATTTGATGAGTATCCCGATCTATCTGACACGGTCCCCGATATGTTTGTTTTTTTAAAGTTTGAATACTAATTATTTAGTCTATGATCTCATAGGCGTCAGTTTCTTCTGCAGCCTTTGTTTCTTCTTTCTTCTTCCGTTTGAATATGGAGGCGAGACCCTTCCCTCGTGTGGAATCTTCGACACCATAGGATTTCTTGATTCTCTTCTGGCGCCAGAACATGAACAAAATGGCGATGATGGCAGCTACTGCCATGTAGAGCCAGATGGCACTTGACGACATGAAGAAGTGTGGCGGGACGACGATGACGATTTCCTTCATGTCGGCACGCTCGGGCGATTCGAGCAGGAAGGCCTTCACCTTGAAGGTGTAGCGTCCTGAAGGCAGGCCCGGATAGCTTGCTATGCGACTCTTGTCGGCATTTCTCCATTCCATGTCGTAGCCCTCCAGCATATACTGGTAGTGTACGCGATGCTGTAGCTGATAGTTCAGCGAGGCAAAGCGGAAGGCGATGTGTGAGCTATGCGAGGTAAGCTCTATCTCGCGACTGTCGGGCACATAGACGTCGAAGTAGTCGTTGAAACGCGGGCTCTGTAGCTCCTCGTTGATGTAGAAGTCGGTAATGCGCAGGCGGATGGCCGAGGCATTGGCATTGATGAGCTTGCGCTTGTCTATGTAATAGTAGCCCGTGACGGTGCCGATGAGAATGTCGTCCTTGCCCGTGACTATGGCAGCACCTTCTGAGCACATGGTTTCATCCACACCATCGAGGTTGGAGAAGGTGGTGAAGATTTTCTTGTCGTTGTCAAACGAGCAGATGACATTATCGGTGGTGAACCACACGTTGCCCTTGTTGTCGAAGGTGAGGCTCTTGATTTCCTCGCCGGGCAGTCCGTCTTTCGCTCCGTAGGTCTGGAACAGCCAACGTCCTTTCGAGTCCTTGCCTGTAGTATGGGCGATGCCGCCGCCATTGGTGCCTATCCACATGGAGCCGTCTTTGTTGTTGAGCCCTAAGCATACGATATCGTTTGACATCAGGATGCTGTCGGGATATTCCTCCGACTCTTCCAGCTTTTGAATGTTCACTTGTCCGTTGCGGCACGACATGATGAGGATGCCGTCGGTAGTGCCTGCCCATACGTTGTTATCTTTGTCGAGCCCGATAGCACGTACTTTCAGGTGTGAGCGATAGGGATAGCCCACCATGCCGTTCTTCGGATGAAGGAATACCTGCTGCCCCTGCTTATCGCGTGTCAGCACATTGACTCCGCCTCCATAGGTGGCCACCCAGATGTTGCCCTGCTTGTCCTCGACTGAGGCATACACGCTATTGCTGCTCAAGGTGTTGAGGTCATCTTCGTCATGATGCATATTGACTACTGAGAAACCGCCTGTTGTGGTAGGTGTGACGCGGTATAGTCCATAGTCCTTCGATGCCACCCAGTAGTTGCCTTTCGAGTCTTTCGAGAGGCCATAGAGGCGGCCCAGCGAGTTGCCGTCGTTGTCCTGAGTCACGGTGGCGAAGTGCTCGCCGGCATCGTTGTAGAAGAACAGGCTGCTGGCTTTGTTGCCGATGAGCAGGTAGTGGCGCTCCTTGTCGTAGTAGAGGGCACGTGTCTCGTTCTCCAGATTCGAAGCGGCATTCTCCACCATTGTTTTACGCACGATGGTGTTCCTCATGATTTCCAGTTTCTCCAAGGCCCGGCGCCCGGTTGATTCGAAGATCACTCCTTCTTCAAGCTCCAATGAAGCATTGACGGTATTGATGAGGTTCCAGGGGTTGGAGGGGTCGTTGTGGAAATACTCTATTTCGTCGGTCTCGCGGTTGTAGTAGCCGTAGCCGCCATGATTCAGTCTTGCCCAGACTACGCCTTCCGCCTCTCTGAAGAAACCGTCCTGGCCGTCATAGTCGGGCACGAGAACGCGTTGCGTAAACTGCTTCTCGTTGCCGGTCTTCGGGTCGATGCGGTATGCGCCTTCTCCCTCGTCGGTAAACCAGATGAGGCCATAGCTATCGACAAAGAGTACGTTGACAGAGTACTGACCACCTGCGCGTACCTGTTCGGGGTCAGAGCCGTAGGCAAAGGTCAGGATCTTTCCCGTCTTGGTGCCTGCATAGACGTTATATCCGTTGGAGAAGAGCGACGAGATGTGTTCGTCGGTAAAGTATCCCTTTCGTTCTACGGTCAGATTACTGGGATCAAGCCGATGTACGCCCTGGTCGGTGCCTAACCAGATGTCGCCTTGGTAGCCCTCTGCCATGGAGGTGATAATCAGTCCGCTGGTGGTGATGAGCTGTGTGTTGAAACCGTTCTGTTCGGGCTTCATCCTGTAGATGCCCATACCGTCGATGCTGATAAGCACATCGCCATTAGTGGCTACCATGATATTGCAACTGGTGCGGAATTCCTCGTTGCCGTTGATGCCTTCAAAGGGATTGATAATGCGGTCAATGGAACGCTTCAGCATGAAGACGCGACCGTCGTACATGCGCATCCACACGTTCTGCTGGCTGTCGATGGTCAGGCTGAAGATGCGGTTGTGCAAATTGGGAATATGGCTGCCAGCTCCCGTCTTGTAGTTATAGAAATTATAGCCGTCGAAACGCGCCAGTCCGTTCCATGTGGCTATCCAGATGTATCCGTAGTCATCTTGCGTGAGATAGGAAATGGCATTACTGCATAGGCCGTCAGCCGTGCTGTAATGGTCACGTGTGGCCTGTAGTTGCTGTGCTGACACGCTCATGCAACTCATTAGTAGTGTGGCGGTTATGATGGCAATCTTTTGTCTCAGGTGTTCCATAAATAGCTGTCCATTCATTTTCGAGGGTTAAAAGTACGAATAATTTTTCAAACGCGCCGCCTTTTTTAAGTTTTTTTAATAGGAAAAATCCATTTTTTTTGTTTACCTTTGCACGTGATTCTTTTGAATAATAACAGACTACTCATCATAACCCCAATGAAGAAAACGTTTATTGTTATGTGTATGCTGGCCGTTTCCATGATGGTCAGCGCTGGTAATCCCTATAAGAAGTACACCCAGAACCTGCCGTTTGATATGCCTGAGGTAAGTGCTCCGAAGATTCCTGAGCGTGAAGTTAGCCTGAGCGACTATGGTGCCGACGGCTCGGGACAGTCATTATGTACCGATGCTTTTGCACGGGCTATTGATGCCTTGTCGGTAAAGGGAGGCGGCCGTTTGGTGGTGCCGCGAGGTATATGGATGACCGGTCCCATTGTGTTGAAGTCGAACATTGAGCTGCACTTGTCGGCAGGTGCTGTCATCCAGTTTGCTGCTGATGAGAACCTGTATCCCATTGTTGAGACCTCGTTCGAGGGTTTGGACACCCGTCGCTGCCAGTCGCCCATTAGTGCCGTAGGACAGACGAACATCGCCATTACAGGATATGGTGCCATCGACGGCAACGGCCAGTACTGGCGTCCTTTGAAACGTTCCAAAGTGACTGACAGCCAATGGAAGACGATGACGTCGCAGCCTGGCGGTGTGATGAAACGCAACGACTACTGGGTGCCGTCGGCAGGCTACGACAAAGCCGAGACGTTCTCCTCGATGAATGTGCCCGAGAAGGAGCTGACTGAGGATGAGTGGCAGGAAATCAAGCGTTTCCTACGTCCGGTAATGATTAGTTTGGTGGGCTGTAAGAATGTGCTGCTACAGGACGTGGTATTCCAGAACTCTCCCGCATGGAACCTTCATCCGCTGATGTGCGAGAACATCATCATCGACGGCGTGTTGGTCCGCAATCCTGCCTATGCGCAGAATGGCGACGCCCTCGACTTGGAGTCGTGCAAGAATGCGCTTATCGTAAACTCGAAGTTCGATGCCGGCGACGACGGTATCTGCATCAAGAGCGGCAAGAATGAAGACGGACGCCGTCGTGCGCGCCCGTGTGAGAATGTAGTGGTAGATGGCTGTACCGTGTTTGCCGGTCATGGAGGCTTTGTCGTAGGCTCGGAGATGAGCGGCGGCGTGGGGAACATCATGGTGCGCGACTGCCAGTTCCTGGGTACAGAAGTGGGGCTGCGCTTCAAATCGACGCGTGGACGTGGAGGCATCGTCGAGAACATCTTCATCGACGGCATCTCCATGACCGATATCAAGACCTATGCGCTGACATTCAACATGTACTATGGCGGCAAGTCGGTGGCCGAGGTGCTGGCCGACGGTACTACGGTACAGCAGGTAGCTACCATGCCTGTCACGGAGGAGACGCCCATCTTCCGCAATATCGATATCCGTAATGTGGTGTGCTATCATGCCGGTTTTGCGATGGAGTTCAACGGACTCCCCGAGATGCCCATCGACGGCATTCACCTGAAGGACATTGTCATCCGTGCCGACAAAGATGCCGTCTTCCAGTATAGTAAGAACATCACAAAGGAGAACGTGAAGATTGACATTGTGAATTAAGATTTAAGAATTAAGATTTGAGAATTATGAAAATACTCCGGCTGATAGCGTTATTCATTATTCACTATTCATTATCCATTAGCCCCGCAGGAGCGCAGTCGCAGAGCCTGAACTTCGGGTGGCGTTTCCATCTGGGCGACGTGGCTGGTGCGGAAGCTCCTTCGTTCGACGATTCCCAATGGCGGTTGGTCGATGTGCCTCACGACTTCCAGATAGAGCAGCCGTGGGTGGCACCTGCTGTTGGCGAGACGGCCGACAACAACGACCCTGCTGCCAATATCCGTAGCCGCCTCAGCAGTCGCGGCTTCAAGGAGATGGGTAAAGCCTGGTACCGCTATCACCTCACGCCTGCCGACTCGCTGCGAGGCCGTCGTATGCTGCTTGATTTCGGAGGCATCATGTATGTAGGCGATGTCTATCTGAACGGCGAAAGGGTAGGAGGTACCGACTATGGCTATGTAGGCTTCGAGATTGATATTACCGATAAGGTCAGGTTCGGGCAGGACAATGTCATTGCCGTGATGGCCGATACTCGCGAGCCGGGCAACTCACGCTGGTACACCGGTGGCGGACTCTTCCGCGATGTGCGTCTGGTGGTTACCGATAGGAATGTCTATTTTGCCCGTCATCCGCTTTATATCACCACGCGTGATAATCGCTTTGTCAACATTTCAGCAGAGGTGGTCACACGCGGACGCGACAAGAAGATGCCTGTTTTCATCAAGATAGTTGCTCCCGACGGACAGACAGCCTACGAGGGACGTGCCGAGGTGAACCGCTCCACGCCCACCCGCAACGTGGAGCAGCAGCTGCCCGAGATAGAGATTCAGAATCCGCAGCTGTGGGACACCGAGCATCCCAACCTCTATACCGTTGAGCTGACGCTCTACAATGAGCAGGGACAGGCCGTAGATTGCGTTACTGACCACTTCGGCATCCGTACCATAGAGATAGGCCCCGACTATGGCCTGAAGCTCAATGGCCGTAAAGTGTTGCTGAAAGGCTATGCCAACCACCACGACTTGGGAGCCCTCGGTGCTGCCGCCTATCCGCGTGCCATCGAGAAGCGCTTGGAGCTGATGAAGCAGTATGGCATCAACCATATCCGCACCTCGCACAACCCCTACAGTCGTGAGTTCATCGAGCTTTGCGACAAGTACGGCATCCTCGTTGTCGATGAGCTCTACGACAAGTGGACACGCCAGCATACGGCAGACCGCGTGCCCTTCGAAGCCCTGTGGCAATACGACGTGCCTGAATGGGTCAGGCGCGACCGTAACTCCCCCTCCGTCGTGCTCTGGAGCCTTGGCAACGAATTGCAGCAGGATGCCAACCAGCCCTTCAACGACTTCGGTGTGACCATGTACCGGCTGATGCGCCCCCTCATCCAGCGCTACGACAGTACTCGTCTGGTCACGGTGGCCATGCATCCCCGCTATCGCAACTGGCAGACTGATTCGCTGCCCTGCGAACTGGCCAAGATTACTGATGTGCAGGCCTATAATTATCGATACATGTATTTCCCGGGCGACGGTCGCCGCTTCCCCTGGATGACGTTCTATCAGAGCGAGGCCTCCGTTTCCGCGATGGGACAGAACTACTTCGAGATGAATCTCGACAAGGTGATAGGACTGGCTTACTGGGGCGCTATCGACTATCTCGGCGAGAGTCAGGGCTGGCCCGCAAAAGGCTGGAGTCAGGGCGTATTCGACATCTCCTTAGAGCCCAAGCCCAAGGCCTACTACATGAAGAGCTTCTTCGTGCCCGACGAGCCTGTGGTGCACATCGCCGTCATCGACCGCAAAGGTGATATCATGTGGAACGGCGTGCAGACCGGCAACGACGGCATGAGCGACCATTGGAACCGAGCCGAGGGCAGCAAACTCTCGCTCATCGCATACACGAATGCAGATGAGGTGGAACTGGTGCTGAATGGCCGCAGTCTTGGCACGAAGCAGAACCCTGTGGATAATCCGAGGCTCCGCAACCAGATACGTTGGGACGGCATCGCCTACCAGCCAGGCCGTTTGGAGGCCATCGCCCGTACCGACGGGAAAGTGGTGGCCCGTCATCGCATAGAGACCACCGGACCCGCCGTGAGACTTATTGCCGAGCCTGATAACGACCAATGGCACGCCGACGGCATCGACCTGCAGCATGTGCGCATCGTGGCTGTTGATAGCAAGGGTCGCCGTGTGCAGACCACCGATCAGGAAGTGACCTTCGCAGTAGAGGGAGCAGCCAGCATCGTGGGTGTCATCAATGGTGATATCAACTCCGATGAACTCACGGTTGGCACCACTCGCCGCCTCTACAACGGCACCTGTACCGTCATTCTCCGCTCCACTCGCGAAGCCGGCGATGTCGTCCTTTCTGCCTCAGCCCCTGGCATGAAGGCCGTGAAGCTGAAACTGCAGACCAAGTGATGAGCTATACATGAGCTGGAGGGCCTGATAGAAGAAAAGTGACCCTTACAGTCTCAGAATCTCAAATCTCAGTTTAAAATAAAGGATACCACAATATCGGAAGTTCCCTTCTTACTTACTTATAATTAATCATAACTTATTGATTATAAGATATATATATAATATAATATATATAATAAGGTAAGTGGGATACCCTTTAAAAAGTAACTGAGATTTGAGATTTGAGACTGAACAGATTACTTGTTGTTTCTAAAAGGCTGAAAATCAATAAGTTACAAAAGTCGAGAACGCCATTCTGGCAATATCTTAGCCTGAAATAGTCTCAGATAACTGCAAATTACTACTCTCATAGGCCTCAAAAACACGCAAAAATCACAGTTTCCGACGCATTTTGTCACTATTTTGGAGACTGCAAAAACAATTTTTGACGCACCTATCTGAATGTTTCTCATGGGAAATGGCACAATTTCTGTGCATTTTTGCACGTTTATTGGTTAAATTTCTTACGTTCGACAAAATAAATTCATTCCTTTTGTCCTCACTTAATCGAAATTTTCGTACCTTTGCACGCAATATTATGATTGTTTATGGCTGCAAAATATCAAGATGACATGGAAATGCTGGAGGAAAGGGATGTGTCGTTTCCTCCAGCGCATACGGCAGAGCACCTGCTGAATCAGACGATGATCAGGATGTTCGGTTGCAAGCGGAGCTATAATGCACATGTGGAGCGGAAGAAGAGCAAGATGAGCTTCTATCTGAGCCAGAAGCCTTCACGACAGCAGGAGAAGGAGATTGAGCGGCGCATGAACGAGCTGATTGACGAGGACTTACCCGTGACGTTTGAGATGGTCAGTCGCGACGAATTGCCTCCTGAGGTGGAGTTGGACCGTTTGCCTGCCGATGCTGGCGATGTGGTGCGTCTGGTGCGTATTGGCGACTACGATGTCTGCCCGTGTATTGGCAAGCACGTGAGAAGCACGGCTCAGATAGGGCGCTTCGAGATGCTGGGCACAAACTGGGACGAGCATGAACGCTCGTTCCGCGTAAGATTCAAGATTATTACATAGCTATGCGCATGAAAACGGGCAGGTGGTCGGAGTAGGTGGCATCGTGCTTGTAGTAGTTCACACCTTCCAGAGCTTCGCTATGGAAGATGTAGTCGATGCGCACGCGCTTCATGCCTTCACGCATGGTGTACATGAATCCCTTGCCACATTCCTTGAAACCATCGACGAGGTCGCCCTTCATGGTACGATAGACGTAGGAGTAGGGCACGTCGTTGAAGTCGCCGCACACGATGACGGGGTGGGGGCTCTTCTTGATTTCTGCTGCTACCAGCTCGGCCTGCTGGGCACGTATGACCATGCCCTGGGTGTAGCGCCCGTAGATGAGTCGAAGCACGGAGCTCTTCTCTACAATCTCGCCGTTGGCCTGTTGCTTGCCTACACGGCTGAGGGTGCGGTTGATGCCTGTGGTCTCCAGGTGGACGTTGAACACGCGGATCATCTTGCCGTTCACGTCGATGTCAGCCCACATGCCGCTATTATTGGTGTTGCCGAAATCGATGGTAAGCGAGTCGGTAATGGGATAGCGGCTGAAAATCATCATGTCGCCTCGTCCTGTTGCCTTTGCGGTGAAGTAGTTGAGGTAATTTGCGGAATTGACCTTGTCGCCGCTGTTCTCCATATATTCCTGCATGCAGAGCACATCGACCTGATGGCTTTTCATCATAGAGAGGATGTCCTCAGCCTTGAAACCGTTGATCTCGCGTCCGAACATGGCCACGTTGTAGGTGGCGATGTTAATGCCCGACTTGCTATCGTTGCTGCCTCGGAACCATCCGAGCTGATAGAGCGTACCGATGTAGGGGATGCAACACAGCAGGGTGACGGCAGGAATGGTTGCCCAATGCCACTTGCGGCGCAGGAGCCAGAAGAGCAGCAGGATGAAGTCGAAGATGATGAGTATGGGGAGCGCATAGACGGTAAGGGCCAGCGCGGTACCCGTTGCCGGATTGGAGTGGCCGCCGAAGAGGCCCATGATGATGA
Source organism: uncultured Prevotella sp. (assembly GCA_905233825.1). Lineage (GTDB taxonomy): Bacteria > Bacteroidota > Bacteroidia > Bacteroidales > Bacteroidaceae > Prevotella. The sequence continues at coordinate 15,023 of CAJOFE010000018.1, forward strand.
ATACTGTCGTGAGGATGGTGATGACAAGCACCATGAACGACAGGTATTTATAGACAGCTAATTTTCCCATGGGTAGTGAGTGGTTAGTGGTGAAGGGATTTTAGTCTCCGATGTAGCGCTGGATGGTCTCTATGAGTTCCTCCACGCGGAAGGGCTTGGCCATGAAATCGTCGCATCCAGCAGCCTTGGCCTCGCGGATGTTCTCTTCAAAGGCGTAGGCGCTGAGGGCAATGATGGGCGTGTTGTGGTTTACCTCCTTGATGATGCGGGTAGCGTCAAGTCCGTTCATCTCGGGCATGCGGATATCCATGAGAATAAGGTCGGGATGGTCTTCCTCGTTCATGGTGACGGCCTCGATGCCGTTGCGGGCATGTAGCAGATGATAGCGCTTCTGGAGCACGATGCGTACCAGCTCGTAGTTGCTCTCCTCGTCTTCTGCCACCAAAACGGTCTTCATACTCTTCTCGTCAGGACGGTTGCTGACGCGGAGCGTGCGGATCATCTGCTGCGAGGTGGTGGTGCGGGTGCTGGTGGCGATGCCTCCGACGGTGCCGTGGAATGGCAACGTAAAGGTGAAGGTAGTGCCTTTATTGAGCTTGGACTGCACATTGATGGTGCCGCCCATCTTCTCGATGATGATCTTGCAGAGCGCCAGACCTAAGCCGTAGCCCTTGTTTTGGTCGGCATCTTGCGAAGCGTAGGCGTTGAATATCTGTCCGATGAAGTTAGGGTCGATACCCGAGCCGGTATCAGAAACGAAGAACTCTATATTCTGATGGTCGTTGCTGATGTTATAGCCATAGGTGATGGAGCCACGGATGGTATGCTTCAGGGCGTTGGAGATGAGGTTTGAGAAGACCTGCGTGAGCTTGTCCTCGTCGGTACTCATCATCACAGAAATGGTAGGCTTGTTCCAGTCGAGCTTGATGGTTTCGGGACAGCGGAACTTGAACAACTGTTTGATGCCCTCGAGCATGTAGTTCAGATCGACATTGGTCTTCTTAATGTTGATTTCGCCAGCCTCTACCCTCGAGAGGTCGAGAATCTCATTAACCAGACCGAGCAGGCGGCGGTTGTTGCTCTCGATAATCTCCAAGTAGTTCATGCGGTCTTGCAAGGAGTCGGCTTCTACCAAGATGCGGGCAAAACCTTCGATGGCGTTCAGGGGGGTGCGAATTTCATGAGACATGTTTGCGAGGAAAAGGGACTTCATCTTGCTGGCTTTCTCAGCAGCTTGTGTCTTCTCCTCGTATTCCTTTAGTTTCTTGTTAGCCTCCTCAAGTTGGGCGTTGGCCGTGTTCAATCGGTGGTTTACATCAGCAAACTTTTGGAGTAGAGCTTCAATATCTTCTTGGCTCATGTATGTTCACCTTATCTGATTCAGTTTGCAAAAGTACATCTTTTTTTTCAAACAGCCGCATCTTTTTCTATTAAATATTTAAAAAATATTTCTTTCCGCATTTTACCCCCTTCTTGCTTTCTCCCATGTTCCGCTGGTTTTATGGGTTGTGAGATAGCGTATGCCGAGGAATACGTTGAGGTTCATGAACAGGAAGTAGTAGGGCACGTAAAGCAGTTTGCTCTTCTTGCCTTTCGTGGCGAGGAGCCATCCTAAGATGGCTGCTAAGTAGAAGAGCATCTGTAGGATCCAGATGATGGTATAGACCGTGCCGGCCTTCATCAGCACCAACGCTACGTTCAGGGGGATGAGTGCTAAAAGGGCGAAAGGCGTGATGCTCCAGCGCAGCACACGATGGGAGATAAATTGGAAGAACACCTTGGGGTGCTTGAAAGGATTCATCAGCTGTCGCAGCCACCAGATGCTCTGTAGGCCTCCGGCGGCAATACGACGCTTGCGCTTCGACTCTTCCTGCATGTCGGCCGAGCCATATTCGGTGGCGTAGGCATCGCTGGTGTAGGCAATTCGATGGCCGTCTTTCAGAATGAGCATCGACATCATGAAATCGTCGAGAAGGGCGTTCGACGGAGCCTCGCGGTAGTCGCTCATGCGCACGGCAAACAGTTCGCCAGCAGCTCCCATGGCCGAATAGAGCTCGCTGTCCCAGCGCTTCAGCGTGCTCTCGTATTTCCAGTAGAGACCTTCGCCTTCTGCAGCTGTCTGCCCCTCATGGCGAGCTGCCACACGCTTCTCGCCGGACACGCAGCTCACGTTGGACTTCATCATCTGGCGCACGATCTCGCGCAGGGCATCGGCGTTGAGCATGGTATTGGCATCTGTAAAGACTACAATCTCGGCCGTGTTCTCCCTGAGTCCGTGTTGCATGGCGGCTGCCTTGCCACGACGTTCAGGACTGAAAACGAGCGTCACCTCTGGGTATTGGCTGAGCAACTCATTGGACTGGTCGTTGGAACCGTCGGTAACCCACATGATACAGAAGCGTTCACGAGGATATTGCAGCTGGCGGATGTTCTCCATCTTCTCGGGGATGACATCCTGCTCGTTGTAAGCGCAGATCATTAGCGTTACGGTGGGGTAGTCCTGCTCGTCGGCAGGCAGTTCGATAGTGGGTTGCTTCTTGCCGAACAGACGCTTCAGCCGCACCATCAGCCACAACACCACAGCGTAGCCCACATAGGTATAGACAACGAGTGTCAGACAAATCCAGAACGCGATTTTCAGAACAGTCATACGTTATCTGATGATGGTCTTGTAGCCGTTGATGATATAGAAACCAGGTTTCAACGCTTCTTTATCGGCATGAATCCTTCGACCGTCGAGGGTATAGATGGTAAGTGGCGTGTGGTGAGAGGTGGAAGATGAGGGGTCGGTGGTGATACGCTCAATGGCATCAGGCTGTCCCTGCTCCCTCAGCTCGTCGGCGGTCAAGATGAGCCAGCGCTGGCTCTTTGACGTATTGGCAATGTTGAAGTTGGTGGAATTGACCACGCCATTGGCACTTGCCGTCAGACTGGGCAGCGTCCAGTTGCTCGTCGGGTGGATGAGCCAATAGCCGCGTCGTGCCTGGTCGCCGCTACCTACATCGACACGACCTTTCATCAGGTGGAAGTTGCCTTCGTTGGTGCCAGCCCTGGGTTGGCTGATGGTCTTGAAGGTGGTGGCATAGGCAAGGTACTGCCCAGTAGCGGCATTACGCAACTGGTAGTACTGGTTCTGTGGCGTGAAAGTGATGAACCATGCCGTACTGTCGTTATCGGCAGCCTCGGTGGATGACATCTCCTTCCATTGCAACGCGCCGTTCGCTTGGGGCATCAGATAGGCTGTGTAGCGACCCCGCTGTTCGTTCTCGCTCGTGAGGTAGTACTTGATATCATCCTCTTGCTCAAATACATAGCATGGCTCCGCAAAAGTATTATAGCGATGTTCCAATCCGTCCTCGCCCAAGGCTTGTCCTATCATGGCGTTGGCGAAATAGAGCTCTTTCTTGCCGGTGTCTTCGTGGGCTCCGTTAATGCCGTAAGGCCACAAGTGCTGGTAGTCTCCATTGAGTCGCGAACCGCTGGTGTTGTCCCAGAAATCAAGGAAAGCCGATACGCGGTCGCCCAACCAATGGCCGGTGCCACGCCCATCGCCGTCGAGTTTTTCGCGCAGGTTGTTCTTGTACCATTGCGTAGTATAGGGTATGACGCCCAGTCCGTGCTGCATCTCGTGCATGATAGTACCTGTACGCTGATAGCTGCTATTGGCTCCCATGTTGATCCAGGGCTGGTCGTCATAGTAACAGTCGGCAGTTGGTGTGCCGGCGCTATAACCTATGTCGAATTTCTTCACGATGCTGGTCAGGTTGCTGAAGATGTCACAGGCCTCGGTAGCCGCCTCGTTGACACGCTTGTTGGCAGCCTCGTCGCCACCGTTGTTATACCAGTAGGTGACGTTGCCCTTGGGGATGGTGTAGAACTTGATACTTTCGCCATAGCCCGTCAGCCCCGTGGCAGTTTTGGCATAGGCGCGCATATAGTATAAAGTAGCTGGCTCTAGGTTTTTCAGCCAGTAGATATCGCCATTGTTATTCAGGTGCTCGGTGGTGCGCTGGTCGTCGAGTGTGGGATCTGGATGAGTGGCCCAGCAGAAACCCTTCTCGCTGATGCCCTCGCTCTCTGCACTCTTGATGCGTCCGAAGGCCATGGTGGCGCCTCTGGCATAACGTGGGTCGGTAATGACCACAGGTGTCAGCACCTGATTGTCCTCTTCGCCATAGGGCGTGTCGCGTAGCAGCTTCACGTTATCTACAACGAGCATGGACGACTTGGCAGGTATTCCTCCTGCTGATTTGAAGCCCACCTGCACGTGTCCTGTTGTGATGTCGTCGAGGCGGAAGCAGATGGTGTCGGTCACCCATTCTTCGACGGGGAAGCTGTCGCGCTCAACCAGTATCGATGATTCTTTCGACAGCCACCAGCCCGAAAGACTTGTGCCGCGTGTGGCATCAGGATTACAGTTGCGTGAGGTTATTGTCAGCATATAGTTGCCTGCAGGCAGCTTCACCTGTTGGAAGAATGTCAGTTCGTGCTTCATCGAGGCGCACAGGGTCAGACATCCTCCGTCGGTCTCGCCATTGGGGCCTGCCTGTGGAATGGGCATCTTGTAGAACATCGATTTCGTGCCATACTCGAACGTAGCTCCCGTCGTGTTAGTCGTTGTCGAGGCCTCATCCAAGCTCCATCCGGCAATGGTTTCTATCTTGTTCCTCACATCGACGGAGTCTTCGGCCTTGTAGTTAATGTTCTTTGAAAAGTCGGCATTGAACAGGTAGTAATTCGTCAGATCATGCCACGTCTGCGCAGCCGCGCTATTAAATGACAAATTGCAAACGACAAAGGATAAAGTAAATACGGTATTTTTCATAACATATTGATTTTTAGCTATTTAATATTATTTTATTCTTCTTTTACTCCTGCTTTTCGATTTTGGGATACTTTCTCGTCCATCCGTCCCAGCGTAGGCGCATCACACCGAAGAAAGCCTCGCTGAAGATGCCTCCCGACATTTTGCTGGTGCCCTCGCGACGATTGACGAAGATGACAGGTACTTCTTTCACCTTGAAACCTATCTTCACAGCGGTAAACTTCATCTCTATCTGGAAAGCATAGCCTTTAAAGCGAATCTTGTCGAGCTCGATGGTCTGTAGCACTTGGCGACGGTAGCATACAAAGCCGGCCGTAGTGTCGCGCACCTTAATACCTGTCACCATCCTGACATATTTTGAAGCATAATAGCTCATCAGTACGCGACCCATGGGCCAGTTCACTACGTTCACACCACTTACATAACGACTGCCCACGCTTACGTCGAAGCCCTTATCATGACAGGCGGCGTAGAGTCGCGGAAGATCGTTGGGGTCGTGGCTGAAATCAGCATCCATCTCAAAGATGTACTCATAGTCCCTTTCCAACGCCCATCTGAAGCCGGCAATATATGCAGTCCCTAAGCCCTGCTTGCCGCTACGCTCTACGAGGAACAGTCTGTCCTGAAACTCATCGGCCATCAGTCCTTTCACAATCTGAGCCGTGCCGTCAGGTGAGCCATCGTCGATAATCAGGATGTGGAACTTTTGCTCCAGTCCGAACACGGCTCGGATGATCTTCTCGATGTTCTCCTTCTCATTATAAGTAGGAATAATGACTATACTGTCGCTTTTGCCCATAGCTTTGCTTTAGGTGATATTGCATTTCTTTGTAGGTGCAAAGATAATGATTTTTAGAACATTGACCAAAAAAAGACAAGGTTTTTTCAATTAATTAGAATTAATTCTGAAAAAACCTTGCTTTCTTCCGTGATTCCGTTGGGACTCGAACCCAAGACCCACAGCTTAGAAGGCTGTTGCTCTATCCAGCTGAGCTACGGAACCAGCCTCACAAAAGAGTGTTTGTCCTTTTGCGGCTGCAAAGGTACTCATTATTTTGTAAACGGCCAAATTTCTCCTTAAAAAATTAAATTTGGAAGCGGATGTAGGCGCGGTCGTCGAAGCTGTTGTTGCCACAGGCAAAGGCTTTCGTTGCGATAAAGTCGGGGCCAATGTTCAGCGGGTCTTTCTGGCGTTGCTGCTCCAAACGGGCTTCGCTTTCTGCAAGGGTGGGACAGAGGAAGGGGTAGCCGTCGGAAGCCAATACAAGCTCCTGTGGCTGGAAACCAAGGGTGATGATGCGCACGTACTTTTCAGCTACGGAAAACCCATCAATGACGCTGTAGGTCTTGTTCTGTTGCCGCATGGTTTCAAGCATGTGGGGGATGATGGCCTGGCGTGCAGTATCATCATCGATGAAGTGATTCCACGGCTGGGGACTGGCCTTGATGATGTCGGCACGTTCTTTTGCCAAGATGGATTCGTAAGGCTTGGGGTTGTCGAATAGTTGGCCATCTACCAGACATTGGCAGTCGCCTATCATCCATATTTCGCGACGCAGACGGCTGAAGATGACGCACGAGGCAGTAAGACGGTCTTCGGAATGCTCGGCGAGATGGAGTAGCATGGACTTCTTATAGCGAGCATGGATAGCACGGGTGGCTCCGAGGCAGAACTGGTGGCAGGAACTGTCCTTGGGCATCTTCTTGATGTAGGAGCTGATGATGGTCATGGCCAATTCGCCGTTGCTTCGGCGACGGAGGGAAAAGTCACGGTGGCAACGTAGTTGACCCTTCGAGGTGGAGCCGTCGATGACGGCTACGAAGTCAGCGGTGACGACGATTCCGTCCTCGCTTTTCCGTTCGGGGTGCTTCGGAACGATGGCTTGCTCGATGATTTGCATGGTTGTCGTCTTTATACCAGAAGAAATACTGTCGTTGGGCCTGCTTCTCCTCGGGGGTATGTGCACAGAAAACGGGTTCCAGCGTGTAGGGGTCGTAGCCGGTATAGAACATCTCGGTGGAAACTGTCATAGGAGTGGGTGTGAAGTCCTGCACCTGCTCTAATTGATAACCCATCTTGCGGGTAAGGGCTGCCAACTGAGCCATGTCCTCTTCATGACAGCCTGGATGGCTGCTGATGAAATAGGGAATGAGCTGTTGGCGTAGGCCTTCTTCACGACAGATACAGTCGAAGATGCGCTTGAATTGCTGAAAGAGCTGGAACGATGGCTTGCGCATGTACATCAGTACGCGGTCGCTGGTGTGCTCAGGAGCTACCTTCAGACGTCCGCTGACGTGACGGGTGATAAGTTCGTGGGTATATTCTTCAGCCGAGCGATTGGCGGTCTCATCCTTTCCTTGATACAAGAGGAGGTCGTAGCGCACACCGCTGCCTATGAAGCTCTTCTTCACTTCGGGCAATGCATCGACGGCATGATAGATGTCGAGTAGTTTGGCATGCGAGGTGTTGAGGTTTGGACATACTTGTGGATGTATGCAGCTGGGGCGCTTACATTGTTCGCAGGCTTTCAGGTTACGTCCATGCATGCCATACATGTTAGCCGATGGTCCCCCGAGGTCACTGAGATAGCCCTTGAAGTCGGGTAGTTGTGTAACCTGCTTCACCTCTTTGAGGATACTCTCTTTTGATCGGCATACCACGAACTTGCCCTGATGGGCGGAGATGGTGCAGAAAGCACAGCCGCCGAAGCATCCGCGGTGGATGTTCACGCTGTGTTTGATCATCTCGTAGGCAGGGATGCGCTTGTCCTTGTATTTGGGGTGAGGCAGACGGGTATAGGGTAAGTCGAAGGATGCATCGAGCTCCTCGGTGGTCATTGGGGGATAAGGGGGATTGACAATGACAAATATTCTATCCGTGGAGAGGTTGGAGGGCGCTTCTTGTATGAGCCGATGGGCATGCATCATGTTCGATTGCTCCTCGATGTGTCGGAAGTTCTCGGCTTGACAACGCTTGCTTTGCAGACACTCCTTATGGCTGTGGAGCATGATGTCGGAAGGGAGGGGAGAGTAATGAGAGGTCAGATAGACAGTCTGTGGCAGGTCGGTAATGTCGTGTATCTGCTCGCCGTCGCTGAGACGCCGTGCCAGTTCGAGGATGGTTCTTTCGCCCATACCGTAGCTGATAATATCGGCAGGCGCGTCACAGAGAATACATGGACGCAGACGGTCTTGCCAGTAGTCGTAATGGGTGAGACGGCGTAGAGATGCCTCGATGCCTCCCAGGATGATAGGCACGTCGGGATAGATTTGGCGCAGAATCTTGGAATAAGTGATGGTGGGGTACTCGGGTCGCAGGTCGTGACGACCATCGGGTGAGTAGGCGTCTTCCGAGCGTAGGCGACGGGCTGCGGTGTATTTGTTTACCATTGAGTCCATGCAGCCTGGAGAGATTCCGAAGAACAGACGCGGGCGTCCCAGTTTCTTGAAATCGCGGAAATCACCGTGCCAGTCGGGCTGGGGTACGATGGCCACGCGATAGCCTGCAGCCTCCAGCGTGCGGCCTATGACAGCAGCTCCAAATGAGGGATGATCGACGTAGGCATCGCCCGAGAAAAGGATGACATCGAGGTAATCCCATCCTCGTAGCTCCAGCTCTTTCTTCGTGGTAGGAAGAAAATCCGTCAAGCGGTATTTCTCAATTCCCAATTCTCAATTCTCAATTAAATGGTGTGCCTTGATAAACACCTGAGGTTATGCTTTGGTTTTCGTTGCTGCGGTTTTTCCACTCAACATAGTACACGAAGAGGTTCTGTAGTCCCAGCGCTTTCATGTTGGGGTTGTAGATGACGTCGAGGCAGAGGTCGAGCAGCGCCTTGTCGCGTCCTGCTTCCGACTCTAATAGCGAGCGGATGTTCAGTTTCAGTTTGTCGAGCACATCCTCATCTACATATCCGTGGGAGTCAACGAGGTCGCGCAAAAGCTGGTATTTGTCGAGTGTTTCCAGATGTTGCTCCGAAACTTCGATGCTCCTAGTCCCTGATGAGTTAGCTTGAATTTTTGCCATAGTATTTTTTTAGTTGGGTAATAGATAACTGAGTATTCCTTGCATGATAGCCTGACGCATGGACTTGTCGGTAATGCACTCGAAGGGGAAGCCCATGGTAAAGGCCCGGTAATCCTGTCCGCCGTAGGCTACAGCGGCGCTGGTGCCATTGGCATAAACCATAGCGGGGAAGGCCGTCCCTTGTATGCTCGGCATGAGCACATCGGTACGTGTGGCAGCATAGTGCTGCTCGTTCAACTGGCGATAGAAGCTGAACGAGGTTCCCAGTCCGCTGACTTCTCCGCTGGCATCGCGGTAGTCGGTGGGACAGGTCACTTTCAGCACGTCGGAGAGAAACGCCTGTTCGGTAGGTGCCTGCATGTCGGTACCTATGTATGCTCCGCTGACGAGCAGGTTACCACGATTGGCAACATAGCGGCGCAACTGCTCCTGCATGGCTGGGGTAAAGGTCTTGTAGCTCACGAGACTGTGGCCGTCGTTACGTTCCAATCCGAGCAACAGATCAACGATAGCGTATTGCCCCAACAGTAGATGACCACTCTCTACGGCCTGTGCCGAGGAACTGACTATACTGAAACGACCTGTAGCGGCGATAGCTTCAGCATGGGTGCGCACGTAGTTGAAGTCGTTGCCTGCGATGAACATACCAGCTAACTCACTGGTAGAGAACCCCAGGCCAGTGGGATCTTCAATGCCCATCATCGCCGTGTCGAAGACCTGCTGGCGGCCCAGCAATCCTGCTGTGCGTCCATAGCTCACGCCCGGGTCTTCGTTCAGGTCGAAGCCCTGTCCGTAGCTACTGATGGCTGGTGAGGAGAGGCGGTGGAAGCCGTTGATAATCATTACCTGACGCGAGGCTGTGGGATTCCAGTAGGCAGAGAGTACCTCGGTGGGGAAACTCTGCCCGCCTTCGTTGATGGCCCTCACCTGGAAGCTGTAGAGTACGCCAGGTTGCAATTTCACGGTGCATGATGTACCACGCAATGGGGTACCGTTGTCAAAACCGCCGTCGCCCTGTGCAATATATAAGATGTAACCTGTGGGCTGGGATGACTTCTCCTGAGAGTCGATGATTCCCTGCCAGCTGAGGCGCACCTCGTTGCCGTGTCCTGTGAACTCACAATGGAAATGGTCGGGTGTCAGAGGTGTGACGGTATATTTGTCGCCGTGATGAGAGGTGACATAGCGCAAGAGCGTCTTGTAGATGCTGCGAGCCATCCAGAAGCGGAAGTTGGGGTCTTGACCATAACGCATATCGCCGAAGTTCTGGTGCGACATCGTTTCCAGGATGGCGCTGGGTACGACGGGCAGTCGCGACTCCGAATAGTTACGGTCGTAGAGCTTACGCAGCTTCCAATCACCGAAGCGGTATTGCAGGTCGGAAGTGGTGTTCTGCAGCAGGTCGGTGGCCAGCTCTTTCGAAGCCTCACGGCTCAGTCCAGTGGCCAGCGTTTTGTCGCCAAATCCTGTGGTGCAGATGCTGAGTGTGCCATAGACGCCGAGTCCTGTGCTAGTATAGCCGGCATCGCTGTGGATGGCCAGTGACAGTTCGATGGGTACTTTCCTGCCTACAGAGTCTGGGGCATAGACCGAGCCGCCTGTTAGCAGGTTTGTCATATAGGAGCGTACGTTGATGTCATCGGCATAGTCGTTCTGTCCATGGCGGAAACTATATACGTTATAGGGCATGCCTGCCCATTGGGCATAGTAGCGTGCTCCCTCAAGACAGCGTGGGAAACCGCTTGTCGTACCACCACGGCTGATGTTACCCATGCCGCCTCCGAAGCGTACGGCATCGGTGGTGACCATACCGCGACGTCCTGAAAGGTTCGACACGACGACACGGTTGCCAGGAGAAAGGCCAGCGTCGAAGTCGAACGTACCGAGATAGACCCATGTGGAGCCACCCATCTGCTGATTCACGCGGAACTCGGTAGCCTGTCCCTTGTGCCACACGGTATAGTGGGCATCGTCTATGCTGCCAGGCACGGTCTGATAGCTCACGTAAACGGCATAGCGCCCAGCCTCGGGCAGGTTGGGCTGATAGCTCACCTCGCTGGCCCTATTTTTGTTCTTTGTGGTTTCGGCCATGCGGGCAGTACCTGCTTCAAATGGGTTCTCGCCGTCGCGATAGGCCCCGTCGTGCATGGAGAAACCTTTATAGGGTGCCGGTTGCCAGGCATTGCGGTAATAGCTCTCCTCATAGCGGTAGTTCACCAACGAGCCTGCTGGGTCGTTATCCACGATGACCTCATGGCGCTGCCAGTCGCGCTCGCGGGGAGTGAACACCACAGCACCGGCATCTTCGAGCATGGGTATAAGATAAGGGATGACGATGGTCTGGGTAAACAAGTCCTCGGTAGTGCAGAACAATGCCGGACGCTGCCAGCGCCATTGGCCTTTCCCTTGATCGTAGTAGCGGCCGTGGCTGGCCCATACTGACAGATGGTGACCTTGAAGACCACGCTCGATGGAGTAGGGCTGCGAGGCGTTCTTCACCCACGGCTCACCCTTGTGCTCTGTGCGTCCCCAGGATGTTTGAGCAGTTATATCTAAAGATACTGTAAAAGTAAGAGATACTAGAAAAACTAGTTTTTTATACATTTCCTATTGTGAAGTTTTCGGGCTTCTTGCCCTTGAAGTCTTTAAAGTATAGTTTGATGGTTCGCATGTCGGCCTCTATGTCGCCAGAGGGAATGATGGTCTTGGTGCATTCGATGAGCTTCCGCTCATAGTCGAGGCCGTAAAGCAGAATGGGAATTTCGGCTTTCTGTGCGATGAAATAGAAACCTTTCTTCCACTCATCTACGCGTGAGCGTGTACCTTCGGGGGTGATACACAGGCGGAAGTTCTTGGCTTGTCGTACTGCCTCTGCCAGCGCATCGGTCATGCTGGTGTGTTTCTGCCGATAGACGGGTATGCCTCCCATCTTACGGAAGATAGGTCCCAATGGCCAGAAAAACCATTCCTTCTTCATCAGGAAATTACTCTTCAAACCGTGCACACGGTTATAGAGAATCCCAATGAGGAAGTCCCAGTTGCTGGTGTGTGGCGCCAGACAAATGATGCATTTGTCGGGATGAGCCTCCGTCACATTCGAGGTCCATCCCATGCGTTTGTACAATAGCCAGTTACAGAATTTCTTCCACATAGCACTCTCTTCTTACCTTCCGCCTCTCATCGTCCACCTCTAAAGGTTGTTGATTTGGTCAACCAGTTCGCTCACTTGAGCCGAGAACTTTTCGCGCAAGTCCTTGTAGTAGGCTCCGGCTGTGATGCCTGGCTCAGGGTGCGACACGCGGGCAATGAAGTTGCTCTGGGTCTTCAGGATGGTGAAGAGCAGGGCATCTGCATTGTCCTTGTGCTTCTCAGCTCCGTAAAGCGATGCTGCTATGCACTCTGCAAATAGTTCCTCGCATATGCCGTTGATGGCATGTTTTAGTGTTCTCTTGTTTGCCATTTCTTGATGGTTTTTGTTTCTGCAAGGCAAAGATAGGAAAAAAAAACGAAACCGCAAATCTTTTCAAGAAAAAAAACTTTAAATTAATGCAAGGCTGACATTCTGTCTGCTCGTTCTGACAGATTGTCGTAGGTTTCTACATTGGCATCTTTGTTGCATCATATAGGGTGAGCACGCTGAAAAACGAGGCTCAGAACGAAATAACATGTATAACAAATAAATCAACAAATTAGGAGGACAAAACTATGATGCCAATGATGAGAACAAACAGTTGGATTCCCGCAGTATTCAACGATCTTTTCAACACGGAGTTCATGCCGAAGGCTAGTGCTACGGCACCTGCCATCAATGTGAAAGAAACAGACAAAGCCTACATCGTGGAGTTGGCTGCTCCGGGCATGAAGAAGGAGGACTTTAACGTCCACATCAACGATGAGGGCAACCTCATGATCAAGATGGAGAAGAAGGACGAGAAGAAGGAGGAAGATAAGAGCGCCCGCTATCTGCGTCGCGAATTCTCTTACACGAAGTTCGAACAGACATTGATTCTGCCCGACGATGTGGAGAAGGACCAGATCAAGGCTCGTGTGGAGCATGGTGTGCTCACCGTCGAGCTGCCCAAGCATGAGGAGCAGAAGGTGAAGGTGAGCCGTCAGATTGAGATTGGCTAATCCATACGCATAATAAAATTCCCGAATAGTCGCAAGCTATTCGGGATTTTTTTGTACCTTTGGCTTTGCCGAAGGTATGGGCACTCGGAAAAGCAAAAGAAAATTTGCATTTCCTTTTGCATTTCTCTCGATTTTTTGTACCTTTGCACCCCGAAAGACAAAAACTCATTATTAACAATAAGAAATCATTATGGAAAAAAGTGCATTGCAGATTGCTCGCGCAGCCTATCAGCCCAAGCTTCCTTTAGGCCTGCAGGGTGCCGTGAAGGCCGTTGAGGGCGAGCCCACACAGAGTGTTGACAATCAGGAAGAAATCAAGAAGCTCTTCCCCAATACCTATGGTATGCCGCTGGTAGAGTTCGTAAAGGGTGAGGAGACATCGCATGAGCCCATGAACGTGGGTATCATCCTCTCGGGTGGTCAGGCTCCTGGTGGACACAACGTCATTACTGGCCTGTTCGATGCTGTGAAGCGTCTCAACCCTGCCAACCGTCTCTACGGCTTCATCCTCGGCCCTGGTGGTCTGGTTGATCATAACTACATGGAGCTGACGAAGGAGATTATCGATGAATATCGCAACACGGGTGGCTTTGACATGATTGGTTCTGGTCGCACGAAATTGGAGAAGGTGGATCAGTTCGAGAAGGGACTGGAGATTATCCGCCAGCTCAACATCAAGGCTATCGTTATCATCGGTGGCGACGACTCTAACACCAATGCCTGCGTGCTGGCTGAGTACTACGCCGCCAAGCAATATGGTGTACAGGTCATCGGTTGCCCGAAGACTATCGATGGTGACCTGAAGAACTCGCAGATTGAGACCTCCTTCGGTTTCGATACTGCCTGCAAGACCTACTCCGAGCTCATCGGTAACATTGAGCGCGACTGCAACTCTGCCCGTAAATACTGGCACTTCATCAAGGTGATGGGTCGCTCGGCTTCTCACATCGCCTTGGAGTGCGCCCTGCAGACACAGCCCAACATCTGCCTCGTCAGCGAGGAGGTAGAAGCTAAGGGTATGAGCCTCGACGACATTGTGGAATATATCGCAAATGCGGTGGCTGTACGTGCTGCCGACGGCAACAACTTCGGTACCGTCATCATCCCTGAGGGCGTCATCGAGTTCATTCCTGCCATCAAGAAGCTCATCGCCCAGCTCAACGACGTGCTGGCTATGCCCGAGGCTAAGGAGATTAGCCGCGACGAGCAGGTTGATTTCGCCAAGAGCCACCTCACCGAGGAGAACCTCCGCGTGTTCAATTCGCTGCCCGTTGGCGTTGCCCGTCAGCTTGCTCTCGACCGCGACCCCCACGGAAACGTGCAGGTCAGTCTTATCGAGACTGAAAAACTGCTCTCTACAATGGTTGCCCAGAAGTTGGAGAAGATGAAGAAAGCTGGCACGTTCACAGGCAAGTTCGCCACTCAGCACCATTTCTTCGGCTATGAGGGCCGTTGTGCTGCTCCCTCGAACTTTGATGCTGATTACTGCTATGCCCTCGGCAACAGCGCTGCTCAGCTCATTGCTGCTGGCAAGACCGGCTACATGGCTATCGTGAAGAACACCACCGCTCCTGCTTCCGAGTGGAAGGCTGGTGGCGTGCCCATCACCATGATGATGAACATGGAGAAGCGTAATGGCGAGATGAAGCCCGTCATCCGCAAGGCTCTCGTTGAGCTCGACGGTGCTCCCTTCAAGACCTTCGCCAAGCAGCGCGATCGTTGGGCCCGCGAGACGGCATATATCTATCCCGGTCCTATCCAGTACTGGGGACCCACAGAGGTCTGCGACCAGCCCACGATGACGCTGGCACTGGAGCAGGGAAAGTAAGAAGCCTACCCCAAACCCCTCCCAAAAAGGGAGGGGCTTTTTTATTAGATGATCATGCAAAAGAGAAAGACAACCACGCGACGCAAGCCCACCAAACGCCGGACAAGGAAAGCCTCTCATCAGGCTTGGGGGTGGAGTAGGCTGTGGCCTTCTTTGGTGGGTGCCGTCATCGTCTTTGGCACCTGCTATTTCCTGTTGCGTGCCATTTTCTCTTCTTCTGTCAGCACAAATGTTACGGTAGTTGAGGGCTATACCATGCGAGGCATCGACGTCAGCCATCATCAGGGCGTTATCAACTGGGAGTTGCTGCGCAATCAGGCGGCTATCGACGAGAAGCCCATCTCCTTCGCCTTCATCAAGGCCACCGAGGGTAGCGACATTATCGACAGCCGTTTCCGTCAGAACTTCGCTGCAGCCCGTCAGTATGGCATCATGCGTGGTGCCTATCATTTCTATCGCACCTCCACCTCGGCCAAGCAGCAGGCCGAGCATTTTATCCGTCAGGTGAAGCTCGAAGACGGTGACCTGCCTCCTGTCCTCGATGTCGAGGTGAAACCAGCCGATGTCAGCATCGAAGACTTCCGGCAGGGTATCCTCGAGTGGCTGGCCCGTGTAGAGCAGCACTATCGCGTACGCCCCATCCTCTACACCTACCATTCTTTCCGTCAGCAGTATTTGAATGACTCCGTCTTCAACCTTTATCCCTATTGGATAGCCCACTACTATGTGGATAGTGTGCGCTATCGTGGCCCCTGGTCTTTCTGGCAGTATAGCGATAGTGGTCAGTTGCCTGGTATTAAAGAGAAGGTCGATCTCAACATCTTCCGAGGCACCTACGACGAGCTGCGACAGCTCACAATTGGTAGTGGAAAGTAAATTACGTTTTCCGTAAGTATTTGTTAATTTGCACTATCGTAGTGCATTTTTCTTTTGTTTTATGCACTCTTTTAATGCAATTCTCATAAGATTCATAGGCTATGGCAACATCATCCCTCTCTGGCAATTTGGATTGACGACAAATTTGAGGAGTTGATGTGAAATGAACTCTGCGCCAGATGTCTTTGATATTTCAATGTGGTCCATATCCTATTTCAAGTACTTATCCAATATCTCCAGCTTCTTTGTTATACAATCCTGCATTTTGCTCTTTAAACCAGCTATTTCATTTTCCATAGTGATGAGCTGCTGTGCCACCTCGTTCTGTATCTCAATGTCTGGCAACATGATAGAGAGGGCCTTGACGCGTTCTGTTGATGCGCGGTTTGAACGTGAGAATCGTTCTGTCTCTCCTGCTTTCAGAAGAGGCCAAACAAGATATCTTGTATTAACAACAGTTTTATCCAATACTCTGATTACACCACAGTGGTCAGTTGGATTGAATGGCTTTTCAGCCTCTTGGTAATTAACCATCCAGTCGCCATCGATGCCCCAAAGCACAGACGGCTTCGAGAAGTCAGAAAGAACAGAGTAACAAGTTTTACCAAATGGCTCAAATACATTGGCGCTATACACGTCATATACTCCGTCTTTCACTATCTCAGATTTTAAGACGCGGCGGCCAATAGATATATCAAACAAATCAGCACGGTTGAGACTGATGGAATTGTTGGCCTTCATCTGAGACTGACGCATCAATTCTTCGATTTCCTCTTCTATCTCAATTATACGAGACGATGCATTGATATAATTATTGTCTTGCTCTTGACATTCCTCTACGATTTTTCTTTGTACCTCCACACGTGGAGCCTTTGGTATTAAGAAGTTCGGTATGACCTTTTTGTCACCACGAGGCATCTTAAGTCCTGTTTTTCCTACCATCATGTAGTCGAAGAAAATGTCAGACGAAAGGATGACATACAAGTATTCAGACAAATAATCCGATGATTTGGCATTTCTGAACACAAGGACATCATTTGAACACCCTCCGTCGTGGTCGGCAAGCCAAATCTTTTTTAGATAAGGCCTGATGTTTGAAACCAGAATATCACCCTTTTGATACTTAGTCACATTACCAACCTCAGGCACATCGTTGTATGGAGTTACACCTGCACGATTTTGCAGCATGTTAGCTGTCGTTACATAACTTGTCGGTGATATGCTGGAATATGCTACCTTTTCAGAAACGTATGGGCTTACATCGCCTAACTTTTCTAATGGGTATTTACTTTGTATCTGGGGATATGATAGAACTGGGGTTGTCTTGATAGCCTTTGAAAAGTCTGTCCGATTGAAATCAATTAAATCTGCAAGATCATATACTTCAACATAATCCATCAACTCGTCTGGAACAGAGATTTCTCCATTCGCGAAGTTTTGTCGTATGATGTAGTTTATCTTCAAATCATCTTCCAAACTTTGAGGATTGAATAAAGGCGTCTGAATACCCTTTATACCATCAATCTGTTGTAAGGTGTCATCATCTTCTCCATTACCATCATCGTCTGATGAACTATGTGTTGCAACATTTAGGTACTTGATGCCCTCGTTACCCTTGCTGTCACTCCATTCATAGCCAAGGAAACGTTTGACATTTGTAGTTCCTGACGGTGATTTGACGATAACCACAGGATTGGGCGTTGTCTTAGCTAAGATGAAATAGTACACCTTCTCTTTCTCGATGGCTATTATGAATTGCAAGAATGCTTTTGCCTCTTGCTTTCTCTTTTCATCCTCAGATAGTCTTCTATATGCTTGAGTGTTTTGACGGCTCAAGAATCTTGTCCTGATGTCCTTTGCCTGGTCACAGACTCCCTTCATAGCGTTGCGCTGATTGCCAAAGAAGGCTGTCTTATAGGCTTGGATGGTATCATGTTTCATGAAACTCTCCGTCATATTGCCAGAAAGGAAAGCAAGATAATCTTCCCAATTGTAATCGCAGTGGTCACAATATGCTTGCAACAAATCTGTGTCATCATATATGTCATTGGACTCACACTTCTCATAATTGCAGAACCAGCAATCAACCCTGTTCTGATAGTGCTCAGCGTCGGGTGTGTTGGTTTCCTTGCGTCGTAAGAACATCGTAACGGTATTAGTTCCAGTCTTGCCAAATGTTCCGCTGCCAAACTCTACCAATCCCACAATGTCAAACTTTTGAAGAATGATTTCACGACCTTTGGCATAGATGCCACCCTTATTCAAAACAGATACAGGAAGGATGATACCTGCAACACCTCCAGCCTTCAACAACTGGGCGGCACGTTCGATGAAGAATATCTCAATGGCATTGTTCTTGGCAATATTAAGACCGTCATTGAAGAGCGAATAATGCTTCCGTTGATTCTCTGTCAATGTCTCTAAGAAACCCTTGACTGAATAAGGTGGATTGGCTATCAAAACGTCGTATAAACCTTCCCTAACTTCTTCTGTAGGAACCAAAGCATCAGAGTAGATAATCTGAGTCTCATCGTGGCCATACATAAAGGCAGAAACCTTCGATACCTTTGACAGACGATACTCTTTCTCTATACCTGTGATACGCGCATAGTACTCATTCAACGGTATTGAGGGGCGATACTTCTCCACGTAGTCTTTTATCTGTACAGCATACTCTGTCAGAAAATGACCTGCGCCACAAGCGTAGTCGATGGCAGAAGGAATTTCCTCGCTGTTTTGGATAATCTTTTCCAATGGTAGCGAAGAAACGAGGAAGCGTACTATTGGCATGGGTGTGAAAAATTGGCCTTCGCTCTGCTTGACACCTTTATTTAAGAAACCTTCAAACAAATCGCCAAGCAACTGGTTCTGGTCAGAGTCTTTCAGTTTGATGTCTTGCAACATCTTGACCACCTTCAACAATATGGCCGCATTCTGTTCAAAGAGTTTCTTATTGTGTACGCTGATGAAAGAAAAGTCGTTGTCTGAGAAGAACTTCAGGGCACGGAAATAGCTTTTGATGGTCTTCTTTGTTGCATCTGGGTCATTCTTGAATCGACGGAATGCCTTTTCTATCTCTCCGTCCTCAATGTAAGTAACATCTTCATTCAAGAAACGTTTCATGCCGTCACGATAAAGACGCTGCAAGCGGTCTTGCAGACGATAGTCATCATCGTAGGCAGAACCTTTCCAGTAGAAATTCAGATCATCAGGATTGCTGGTTTCGTCTACAACTTTTGCAAGGAAAAGGTTTACCAACTTGTCAAAAGCATTTTCATAGCCTCCAACGTTGTGCTGACGCAGAATCAGGGCAAACTCATTATACTTCTTCTGAATGGTATCGTTGTCAACAGACTTCAAGTCTTTTGTTGTATACTTATTCTTACCAATTCTGTAGGGTTCAATTTCGTCCTCGAAAAGCCCACGCGTTGCATAATCTTCATGGTAGGTTTCATGCCATACGTTGTAAAGCTGCTTGTTGTTGGTAGCATCCTTGTAACTTTTGGCAGACTCCTCATTTGCCAGTTTCTCTTCGTTATCTTGTACGTTAATCAGATGATAGTCTTGCTCTATCTTTCCGTCAATGATGTCTGCGGTATAAAGGCAGAGGAACTTGGTAGCTCGCTCTTGTTGGAAGTAGCTGAAAAGTTGGGCACCATCTTCCTTTGTGTCAGCCCATGCACCCTCAAACTCACGTCCCCAAGTCTTACATTCAATAATCAGCAAAGACTCCTTATCATCGTCTGAGCCGTCAAAACCACCATCTTTATAGGTTCTGACCCAGACATCCGCATAGCCGCCTTTGGCACTATGCCCCAATTTCCATGCTGGTTCCAATTCTATATGGAAAGGACTGTATCCCTTCCACAACAGACGGTCAATACAATGCAACACGACAAGGTTCTCTGGTTCCAAGAGATTGCATGTCGTTTCGCGACCTATGGATATACCACATTCCCTGTAGTAGATATGCCCGTCACCACTAATATCAACCTTTAACGGCTCGTTTACATTCTCATATTTTTTGGAATATACGTTGCCATCATGCTCAAATTTGAGCAATGTTAGAAGCTCTTGTATATTATCTTTATTCATAATCTATTCTGTTTCTTTTTCTTTCCTGATCTCATCCAGTACTTTGACTTATTTTCTTAGTGCTTCACACTCGGCATAATTCCATACATATTTAGATTCTGCTCTCGCTTAATCAGCACTTTGCCGTTATACGAGAAAAACTTGGCACCTTGATAGGCACTATAGTCCTCGCAATAACTATTGTTCTTCGAGGGATCGAAGCGACCAAAGGTCGAGCGATTCAGTATGTAAACGTAGCCAGGTTCTTTGTTGCTCATGTTCTAAATTGGATTGGGTAAGTCTTTGAGTGCAAAGATACTCATTTTTTTGTAAAGAAGCAAAAATAATTGCACTAATTTTTTATTTGTTAAAGTTTTACAATCGGCGAAAAGTTGTGTTAAACGGGTAGCTGCCTCCTTTTTTAAACGAGCGGTCTGCTATTTTCATTTAGGAGGGCGCTAATTTCGACGAGCGACGTGCTTGTTTCGTTTTGCTGCGTCCTAAATCATTTTTGCTACGTCCAAAAACGAAAAAGGTGGCCTCTTTTGGGTAAAAAGATGCCTTCTTCAGGGCCAAAAGGTGCCTTCTTTATGCCTTGGAGAAGGCATCTGTTTTTATAAGCTACACGCGCACGTACGCACGCGCGCACACTTATTTTTTTTCAATGAAAAATCTGCACTTCTGTTACGGCTCGTTGTAAGCTGCTGAAAAACAATGAGATAGATAGGTGCAGATATGGTGACAATAGTGACAGATATGGTGACAATTGGCCTCAAAAACCGCAATTTTTTGAAGAAAAAACGAGAAAAAAGTTCAAAAATGCTCAAAACTGGACTGAAAAACCGCCCAATTCCCCTGTTTTTACCCCCAAATAGGGTGTTTTGAGGCCAAAATACGACAGGAAAAAAGCGAAATTCAACAAAAAACAACAAAAACTTGTGGAAATAGAGAAATGCATGCTCTATTTTTGTTCAAACAGCCCCCACTCGAATGTACTTCTGAGTGGGGGCTGCCATCTAAACTCTATCGTCTAAAGTCTATAGTCAGAGGATGGTCTTCACGGCTTCCAGCATGCCCTTGGTCTGGATGAGGTCGAGGTACTGCTTCACGAGGGCGTTCAGACCAGGAATCTTGTTGAGGTCTTCCTGCCAGATGAAATCTGCAGCGAGGACGCCGTCGGCCACCTTCTGCGTGTCGCCAGTAGCCCAGAGCTCCTTCAGCAGGTCCATGATCTTCGGGTCGTCGTTGGGCATAATTTCTGCGCCGTCGGCACGCTTACCACCTTTGTAATAGGTGATGATGGCGGCGAGGCCGAAGACGAGGCCCTTGGGCAGTTCGCCCTTGCGCTCCAGATAGGTCTTCACGCCAGGAAGGTCGCGAGCCTGGAACTTCGGGAATGAGTTGAGCATGATGCTCGTTACCTGGTGATCGACGAAGGGGTTGTCGAAGCGTTCCAAGACGTCGCCAGCGAACTTCTCCAGCTCTGCCATCGGCAAGTCGAGGGTTTGCATGAGCTCGTCGAACTGCACCTTGTGGATGTACTTGCCGATGACCTCGTGGTTGCAGGCATCGCGAACGATGTTCACACCACTGAGATAGGCCACAGGACTCAAAACGGTGTGGGGGCCATTGAGCAGCGTCACCTTACGCTTGTGGTAGGGCTCTTCCGAGGGTACGAACAGCACGTGCAGACCGGCTTTGTCGGCAGGGAACTCTGCAGCCACCTCGCGTGGAGCCTCGATGACCCACAGGTGGAAGTTTTCGGCCTGAACGACGAGGTTGTCGCGATAGGAGATCTTCTCCTGTATCTGGGCAATCTCCTTGCGGGGGAAGCCTGGCACGATGCGATCGACCAGCGTGGCATAGACGCCGCACGAGTTCTCGAACCACTGGCTGAAGCCCTCGGGCAACTGCCACAAGTCGATGTACTTACGGATGCAGTCCTTCAGCACATGACCGTTGAGGAAGATGAGCTCGCAGGGGAAGATGATGAGGCCCTTCGTGGGGTCGCCGTTGAAGGTCTGGTAGCGGCGATAGAGCAGTTGCACCAGCTTGCCGGGATAGCTGCTGGCGGGCTTGTCGTCGAGCTTACACTCGGGGTCGAAGGCGATGCCTGCCTCGGTGGTGTTGGAGATGACGAAGCGAATCTCAGGCTGGTCGGCCAGCGCCATGAAGGCATCGTTCTGCGAGTAGGGGTTCAGGGCGCGGCTGATAACGTCAATACGCTCGAGTGTGTTCACGGCCTTGCCGTTCTCACGGCCCTGCAGGTTCACGTGGTACAGGCAGTCCTGACCGTTGAGCCACTCTACCATGCCTTTCTCGATGGGTTGCACCACGACGACGCTTCCGTTGAAGTCGGTCTTCTGGTCCATGTTCCAGATTATCCAATCGACAAACGCGCGGAGGAAGTTTCCTTCGCCAAACTGAATCACTTTCTCAGGCATCACGCTCTTCGGCGCGAAATGTTTGTTTAACGGTTTCAACATTGTTTCTTGAGTTTTAGAATGAATTATTTTTAAGTGTTATCTTGCAGCAACATACTTATGCAGCGTCTGGCGCACGGCACCCTTCCCGGCATAGAGTTCTTTCACCATACCTTCTATCTGCTCGCCCAGGCCAGCTTCGTAGAGGTCGAGGCCGAAAACATCCTTGCGACTGTAGAGCTTCTTCAACGGGCTCCAGTCCTGGTCGGCCTTGCCAATCTCCAGCGGGGCCACGATGGCCTGCAGCTCTTCGAGCATGGGGTCGGGAGAACAGTCGAACGGCGTACCGTCGTCCTTGATGCCCTTCAGATAGCGTGCATAGCCTGCCAGCGTGAGGGGGATGAGGATGAGGTTCGACTTGTCGAGTCCACGGGCGATGTATTTCTTCAGCGTCTCGCCGAAGCGGATGGGCAGCTTCTGCGAGGTATCCATTGCGATGCGCTGGGGAGCATCGGGCATGAAGGGGTTAGGCAGGCGACGGTTGATGACGGCACCGATGAACTCGTAGGGGTTCAGCACGCCTGGATCGACCACCACAGGCATAGCCTCCATGTAGCCAATCTTCTGGATGAAGGCACGCAGGTCGTCGTCCTTCATCTCGGCCGAGATGAGCGTGTAGCCCAGCATGCAGCCGTAGATCGACATCGCCGTGTGGAGCGGGTTCAAGCAGGTAGTCACCTTCATCGTCTCCACCTTATCCACCGTGTCGCGTGTGGTGTAGAGGGCTCCTCCGAGGTCGAGTGGGGGACGGCCATTGGTATAGTTGTCCTCAATGACCAGGTACTGCACCTCTTCGGCATTCACGAAGGGGGCCGTGAAGGTATGCTTCTCGGTCTCGATATAGTCGTTGTCCTCGAAGCCGTCCTGAGCCAGCAACTCCTTCACCTTCTCGTGGGGGCGAGGGGTAATCTTGTCAATCATCGACCAGGGGAAGGTAATCTTCTTCTCGTCCTTCAGATAAGCCAGAAATGCCTCAGGCACCAGTCCGTCCTTCACCCAGCGCTCGGCATAGGCAAAAACGCCAGCCTTCACTTTGTCACCGTTGTGCGAGCAATTGTCCATGCTCTGCACCGTGAGGGGCAGCTCGCCAGCCTTGAAGCGCTCATAAAGCAGCGCACACACCTTACCCATAGCGAATTTGGGACCTCCACCCTTTTGGGGGGATGGGAGGGGGGCTTGCAAGTCGGCCTCGTTGTAGGTGTAGCCCTTCTCCGTGATGGTGAACGAGATCATCTGGAGGGTCGGGTTGCGGAAAATCTCCACCAGACGGTTCCAGTCCTCGAACTGAGGGTCGGCCTTCAGGGCCTCCGTCACGCTGGCGATGACTTTCTTCTCGATGGTGCCCGTACTCTGCAGGCTCACCAGGAGCGACAGGTTGTTGTAGGGTGCGTAGGCCTTGTCGATGACTTCGAAATCGAAGGTCTCGGCTACGATGACGCCTCGGTCGTACTTGCCCGTGTTCAGCGCATCGTTGAGGATGGCAGCAGGGAAGGCACGGAAGATGTTTCCGCCGCCGAAGTGCACCCATGTGGGCTCTTTCGCCGTCTTCTCGCGCACCTTTGCAATGTCAAACTTCGGGAGTTCATAGCCTTTGGCTTCCCAATCTGAGAGCCTACCCCCAACCCCTCCCAAAGAGGAGGGGAGTTGTGCTACATATTCAGAATTGTATTTAATAATATCGTTGAGTTTCATAATTCAGTTATATTTTAATTAATGTGGTAATTGTTTAGCCCCTCCCTTTTGGGAGGGGTTGGGGTAGGCCCTTAATCGAAGAATCCGGGTTGTTTGTATTCAATTCCTAACTCTCTATCGACGGTGGCGAGGATGCCCTGAACCTGTCCGAGGGCGAACATGCGGCCCAGAAGGGTATAGCCCGCATTGTGGCCGTGGCTCGACTCGTCCATGATGCCACCAGGCTCATCGGTGAAGGTCATGCCGTGATCCACGCGCATGGGTAGCTGTGGATTTTCTTGCTCGAAGATGTGGCAGAGCTCAATGATGTCAGCACGTCCGCCTAAATGGCTGGCCTCGGTGAAGTCGCCATTGGGGAAGATGTGGCAGGAACGGAGGTGTACGAAGTGGGTGCGTGAAGCGAACTTGCGGGCCATCTCCACCACATTGTTGTATGCACCAGCTGAGAGTGAACCAGCACAGAAGGTGAGGCCGTTGTGCTTGTTGGGCACAGCATCGAGGAACCATTGGATGTCCTCTTCGGTGCGGACGATGCGAGGCAATCCGAGAATCTCGATGGGGGGATCGTCGGGGTGCACGCACATGTTCATGTTGTACTCCTCGCAGGTAGGCATGATGGCCTCGAGGAAATATTTCATGTTTTCGCGTAACTGCTTCTTATCGATGCCTTTGTAGAGGTCGAGGAAGTCGCGGAACTTCTGGATGGGTGCCTCATCATTCTCGCTGAAGTTGCCAGAGACGAAGCCCTGCGTCTTGATGATAATATTCTCGACCAGCTTGTGCTCCTTCTCAGGTGTCATCGTCTTGGCCAGCTCGTCGCACTCGGCAAGGACGTTGCGGCCTTGTCCCACGCCGGCAGGGAATTCAAACTGGCTCCATTCCTCGCGTGCTCCCTCGCGTTTTAGTATATAAATGTCGAAATAGGCAAACTCGGCGTAGTTGAAGTAGAGGTTCGTAGAGCCATTGGGATTGTTGTGGAACAGATCGGTGCGCGCCCAGTCGAGCACGGGCATGAAGTTGTAGCAGATGCAGTGGATACCTTCTGCCGAGAGGTTCCTTAATGACTCTTTATAGACTTCTATCTGGTGGTCACGGTCTGGCCCTCCGTATTTGATGGTCTCCACCACGGGCAGACTCTCAACGACGCTCCAGCGCATGCCATAGCTTTCGATATATTCGCGCAGGTCGCGGATTTTCTCTCTCGTCCATACCTGTCCTAAAGGCACGTCGTGCAAGGCGGTGACGATGCCCTCCACACCAATTTGTCTCAGCATGGCAAGCGTAATCTTATCCTTCTTGCCAAACCATCTCCAAGTTCTTTCCATATGAATATATTGTTTTTTGATTTGATAATTGCGTGCAAAGTTACGAAAAGTCGAGCGAAAAACCAAATTTATTTGGGTTTTTCCGAGACGAAGTAATTTCGGTAAGCCAATGTTGCTACTTTTTTATGAAAACTCATCGTGATTTGAAAAAAAATGTGTACCTTTGCACCTTCAAAAAAGAAATACGACAAAATATGGCAAAGAGATTCGCTGAATACAACGGCCTGAACCTGACACAGGTGAACAACGAAATGCTGGAGAAGTGGATGAAAGAGGACATCTTCCATCGCTCCATCGACGAGCGCGAGGGATGCCCTCAGTTTGTGTTCTTCGAGGGTCCTCCCTCGGCTAACGGTCATCCGGGCATCCACCATGTGCTGGGCCGTGCATTGAAAGATACATTCAACCGCTACCGTACCATGCAGGGCTTCCAGGTAAAGCGCAAGGCTGGCTGGGATACCCACGGACTGCCAGTGGAACTGAGTGTTGAGAAGAGCTTGGGTATTACCAAGGCCGATATCGATAATCCTGAGTCGCCGCGTTACATCTCAACGGAGGACTATAACCAGAAGTGCCGTGAGAACGTGATGACCTATACCAAGGAGTGGCGAGACTTGACTGAGCGTATGGGCTACTTCGTGGATTTGGATCATCCCTACATTACTTATGATAATAAGTATATAGAGACGCTGTGGTGGTTGCTGAAGCAGTTCTATCAGAAGGGCCTGCTCTATAAGGGCTATACCATCCAGCCTTACAGCCCTGCTGCTGGCACGGGCCTCTCGAGCCACGAGCTGAACCAGCCTGGTTGCTATCGTGACGTGAAGGACACGACGTGTACCGCTTTGTTCCGCGTGAAGAATCCGAAGTCGGAGATGACAGGGTGGGGAACGGCATACTTCCTCGCATGGACGACGACTCCTTGGACACTGGCTGCCAATACGGCACTCTGTGTAGGGCCGAAGATTGACTATGTGGCTGTGGACACCTATAATCCCTATACTGCTAAGCCTATCACCATCATCATGGCCGAGGCACGTTTGGGTGCTTATCTGGCTCCTGAGGGTGAGATCACCGATGGTGGCGAGATGCCTGAATACAAGAAAGGTGAGAAGTTTATGCCCTATCGCATTGTGGGCCGTTACAAGGGTACCGACCTGATGGGTATGGAATATGAGCAGCTGATGCCTGCCATCAAACCGATGGGCGACGCCTTCCGTGTGATTCCCGGTGACTATGTGACCACTGAGGACGGTGCCGGCATTGTGCACATTGCTCCGAACTTCGGTGCCGACGATGCTTTCGTGGCCAAGCAGGCTGGTATCTGTCCTATCGTGCTGATTGACAAGAAAGGTAATGAGCGTCCTGTGGTTGATCTGCAGGGTAAGTATTACCTCATAGAAGACCTCGATCCCGACTTCGTGAAGCAGTATGTGAACGTGGAGGAATGGCAGAAGTTTGCCGGACGCTACGTGAAGAATGCCTATGACGAGACATTGACCGACAAGGACGAGACGCTGGATATCAGCATCTGTATGGACTTGAAGGCACAGGATAAGGTTTATAAGATAGAGAAGCATGTGCACAACTATCCGCATTGCTGGCGCACGGATAAGCCTGTGCTCTACTATCCGCTGGATTCATGGTTCATCAAGAGCTCTTCAATGAAAGAACGCATGAGCGAGCTGAACAAGACCATTGGCTGGCATCCCGAATCGACGGGTAGCGGCCGCTTCGGTAACTGGCTCGACAACCTGAACGACTGGAACCTGAGCCGTTCGCGCTTCTGGGGCACACCTCTGCCCATTTGGCGCTCGGAGGATGGCGATGAAATATGCATCGGCAGTCTGGAAGAGCTCTACAACGAGATAGAGAAGGCCGTTGCTGCTGGCGTGATGGATAAGAACCCGTTGAAGGAGAAAGGTTTCGTGCCTGGCGATATGAGTCAGGAGAACTACGACCGCATTGATGTGCATCGTCCCTATGTGGACTATATCAAGTTGGTAAGCCCCACAGGCAAGCCGATGAAGCGTGAGAGCGATCTTATCGACGTCTGGTTCGACAGCGGCTCTATGCCCTATGCCCAGCTTCACTATCCGTTTGAGAACCGCGAGTTGATAGACGAGCGGAAGTTCTATCCTGCCGACTATATCAACGAGGGCGTGGATCAGACACGTGGCTGGTTCTTTACCCTGCATGCTATCGCTACGATGATTTTTGATTCGGTAGCTTTCAAGAATGTGGTTTCCACAGGTCTGGTGCTCGATGCCAAAGGTAACAAGATGTCGAAGCATGTGGGTAACGTGGTGAATCCTTTCGAGATGATTGAGAAATATGGAAGCGATGCTGTGCGCTTCTACATGATGACCAACTCGGAGCCTTGGGACAACCTGAAGTTCGACCCCGAGGGCGTGGATGAGGTGCGCCGTAAGTTCTTCGGTACTCTCTATAATACCTATAGTTTCTTTGCACTCTACGCCAATGTGGATGGGTATGTTCCTTTTGCAGGGACAGAGTTGCAGCCTACTGAGAAGCCTGAGATTGACCGTTGGATTCTCTCCTGCCTGAACACGCTGGTAAAGAATGTGAAGGTCGAGATGGATGACTTCGACCCCACACGTGCCGGGCGAATGATCGACACTTTCGTGAACGATGACCTGTCGAACTGGTACGTACGCCTGAACCGTAAACGTTTCTGGGGTAAGGAGATGGATGCCGACAAGCGTTCTGCCTACGACACACTCTATACCTGCCTGATGACGGTAGCCAAGCTGATAGCTCCCTTTGCACCGTTCTATGCCGACCAACTCTATCGTGACTTGGGCGGACAGAAGGATAGTGTGCATTTAGATGATTTCCCTGTGGCTGATGAGTCGCTGATCGATACAGACTTGGAGGCCCGTATGGAGATGGCCCAGAAGATTACCTCGATGGTATTGGCTTTGCGTCGCAAGGTGAACATCAAGGTGCGTCAGCCGCTGCAGAGCATCATGGTGCCTGCTACTGAAGAGCAGAAGAAGCACATTGAGGCCGTGAAGCAGCTCATCATGAGCGAGGTAAACGTGAAGGAACTGAAGTTCGTGGAAGGTCAGGGCATTTTGGTGAAGAAGGTGAAGTGCAACTTCCGTACGATGGGTAAGAAGTTCGGCAAGCTGATGAAAGGTGTGGCCGCTGCAATGGATTCCTTGTCGCAGGAGCAGATCGCAGAGCTGGAGCAGCAGGGCAGCATTAACATCAACGTGGAGGGTCAGGAACTCGTGGTAGAAGCTGTCGATGTGGATATCATCAGCGAGGATATTCCTGGCTGGCTGGTAGCTAATGAGGGAGCTCTGACCGTAGCACTCGAAGTGGAGCTGACCGATGAACTGAAGAACGAGGGCATGGCCCGTGAGCTGATCAACCGTATTCAGAACATCCGCAAGGAGAGCGGACTGGAGATAACCGATCGTATCAGTGTCATCATTACTCCCCGTGAAGAGGTTGAGAAGGCTGTTAGTGCCTTTGGCGACTATATCAAGACCCAAGTACTGGCTGATGACATCCGTGTGGAAGCCAACGACGGTCAGGAGATTGATTTCGATGATTTCAAACTAAACATTAAAATAACTAAATCCTTATAATTATGTCAGAGAAGACACGCTACACTGACGAGGAACTCGAGGAGTTCCGTCAAATTATCAACGAGAAACTGGCCTTGGCCAAGCGCGACTATGACCAGATGATGGACTCGCTGACCAATCGCGATTCCAATGATGTGGATGACACGTCGCCCACCTACAAGGCTTTGGAGGAAGGCAGTGAGACGCAGTCGAAGGAAGACCTGATGAAGTTTGCTGCTCGTCAGCAGAAGTTCATTCAGGGCTTGCAGGCCGCCTTGGTACGAATTGACAATAAGACCTACGGCATTGACCGCATCACGGGTAAGCTGATTCCTGCTGAGCGTCTGCGTGCCGTGCCTCATGCCACGCTGAGCGTAGAATCGAAGGAACTGGAGAAGAAACGCAAGTGAGCAGTCGGAATATCATGACGCGTGGGAGGATGGCGATACTTCTGGTATTCGCCATCTTGCTCATCGACCAGCTCATCAAGATATGGGTGAAGACCAGCATGTCGCTACACGAAAGCATCAGGGTGACTGACTGGTTCTATATCTCATTCATCGAGAACAACGGTATGGCCTGGGGCATGCAGATAGGCTCGAAGTTGGTATTGTCGTTGTTCCGTGTGATAGCCATAGGCTTCCTGAGCTATTATATCTGGCTGCAAGCATGCAAAAAGGCACGTTGGGGCTATCTGGTATGTCTGGCAATGGTGTTGGCAGGAGCTGCTGGTAATCTGATAGACTGCATGTTCTATGGGCTTGGCTTCGATGCCTCCACGCCTCATCATATCAGTGAGTGGGTAGGGCTGGGCAATGGCTATGCCCCGTTCCTGATGGGAAAGGTGGTAGATATGTTCTATTTCCCCATTATCCACACGACCTGGCCCGATTGGATGCCTTTCTGGGGTGGTGAGGAGTTCATCTTCTTCAGTCCTGTGTTCAACTTTGCCGATGCCAGTATATCTGTGGGTGTGGTGGCGTTGCTGCTTTTTTACCGGAATGAACTTGCAAAGATATCGCTGAAGCGTGAATAGAGCCTGTGCACTGATAGTCGTTGGCGTGTTGATGTTGATGGCAGCATGCAAGCCAGGCACGCCGAGCCAGTATATCCAACCTGGCGATATGGAGGATATACTTGTAGATTATTATATGGCCAAGGCAATGGCGATGCGTGTAACCGACCATTCTTATGAGGAGCATGAGTATGATGCTGCCCTTTACATGGAAGCTGTGTTCAAGAAGCATGGCGTGACGAAGGCGGCGTTTGATTCATCGTTGGTTTATTATTTCACAAGAGCCGATCGTTTTGATCCCATCCTGCAAAAGGTGATGGAACGACTGGAGGAGAAGGCTCTTGTGATGGGTGCTTCGGAGGGTGAGATAGGAAAGTATGCTTCGTATAATATAACGGGTGATACTGCCAATGTGTGGGCAGACCGTGCGACAGCCTTGTTGTTGCCAGCTCCACCTTATAACCGTTGGGAGTTTCAGATAGATGCTGATTCTACCTACAGGAAAGGCGATGCGCTGATGATGATGTTCATGAGCGACTATATGTATCAGACTGGCAATAAGGACGGTATGCTCTACATCGCTGTGGAATATGAAGATACAGTAGTGAGCCGTAATCTGCATTTCTCGGTTTCAGGGATTAGTCAGTTAAGGGTGCCTGAGGATACGACGAGGGTCATTCAAACCATCAAAGGCTTCTTCTATTTGGATGGAGGATATACGCCTTCGACATCTACACGCCTATTGTTCCTGAATAATGTTCAACTAATTCGCTTCCATACAAGAGATGAAGAAATTTCGACGGATAGCATCGCACGAGATAGTGATGGAGGACAACTCCCGCCAGACTCTGTCGGTGGTGGAGATTCAGTCAGGAGTGGTGAGCCAGTGGTACCCGCTAACGGAGGAGCTGCCCTTCGCCGAATGGATGCCAGGTCAGATAGTGTTGCGCCGTGACGGAGAAGGTCTCTTACGCGCGTATTATAATAATGTAATGATTAACTAAAAACTATAAGGATTATGAATTTGAAAGTACGTTTGTCGATTATGAACTTCCTGGAGTTTGCCGTCTGGGGAGCCTATCTTACTTGCATGGGTAATTATCTGGGCGTAGCAGGCTTGGGTAGTGAGATTGCATGGTTTTATGCCATTCAGGGCATCGTGTCGATATTCATGCCTACGCTGATGGGTATTGTGGCAGATAAGTACATACAGCCTCAGCGACTATTGGGCCTGTGTCATTTTGTGGCAGGTGCAGCAATGCTGTGCTGCTGGTGGATGGGCCTGTCGGCAGGTTTTGGAAATGAGCTTCCTAACAAGGGAGCCTTCATCGCCATGTACACGCTGAGTGTGGCATTCTTCATGCCTACTATTGCACTGGCCAATACGACAGCATTCACTATCTTGAAGAACAACGGCTATGACACGGTGAAGGACTTCCCGCCTATCCGTGTGCTGGGAACGGTAGGCTTCATAGCCACGATGTGGTTTGTGAACTGTGCCGTGTGGGAAGACGGTGCTTTCTCCTTCACGCTTTCAGATAATATCCACAAGTTCCAATATACCTATATGCAGTTCTTCGTATCGGGTTTCCTGAGTTTTGTCCTTTTTGCCTATTGCTTCTCATTGCCGGAATGCAGGCTGACCAAGAAGGAGAAGTCGGCTTCGTTGGCAGAGACCTTAGGACTGAACGCATTCAAGCTCTTCAAGCGGAAGAAGATGGCGTTGTTCTTCGTCTTCTCGGCTTTGCTAGGTATGTGTTTGCAGGTGACCAACGGCTATGCTGGCCCATTTATCACCAGCTTCAAAGGCGATGTGGCCTTTGCCGATACGTTTGCTGCAAATAACGCCACACTGCTCACTTCGCTCTCGCAGATCAGTGAGGCACTTTGCATCCTGATGATTCCGTTCTTCCTGAAGCGTTACGGCATCAAGGTGGTGATGCTCATGTCGATGTTTGCATGGGTATTCCGCTTTGGATTCTTCGGCATGGGTAATCCGGCAATGCCTGGTGTGCTGTTGTTCATTCTGTCGTGCATAGTCTATGGTGTGGCTTTCGACTTCTTCAACGTGTCAGGTGGCATTTTTGTCGATCAGGAGTGCGAGCCTTCCGTTAAGGCTTCTGCCCAAGGACTGTTTATGATGATGACTAATGGCATTGGTGCTACGATTGGAACACTGGTGGCAGGCGAGATAGTGAATAGCTATTGCTCATGGGAAGGTGGCTTCCTGCTGGGCGACTGGAAGACATGCTGGTTCATCTTTGCCGGTTTTGCCCTTGTGGTGGGCGTGTCCTTCGCGTTGGTATTTAAGCCCGAGAAGAAATAGAAATCTATTATCATTCCCTATAGTCGGATATGAAGCGCATACTACTGAGATTCGAGAATATGCAGCAGATAGTGGGTGGCGAGGAGCTGTCTGTTATCTTGCTGACAGATGAGGCACGGAAGCGTGCGCTCAGTATAGTATGTGATGCAGAGATGACCCGTCAGTTGCTGATACGTTTGAAAGGGAACAGAGAAGTGTGCAAGACTATGCTGCCTGAAGCCCTGTTGCAGTTGCTTCCATCATCCTATGAGATGATGATTGTGGGTGTGTATGACGGTCAGTATCAGGTAATGCTGATGGACATGAAGAATGGTGAATCCGTCCGTGTGCGCATAAGCGATGCCGTGCTGCTGAGTATCATCTCGCATATTCCTCTATATATAGAAGAGCGGCTGTGGGAGCGGCAGAGTGTGCTGTTTGATGAGCAGGCAACGGGAATTGCTATCCCTATCAACTCGATGGATACTCCTCGGCTTAAAATTGCATTGAAGAATGCGGTGGCAGAGGAGAACTATGAGCTGGCTTCCCAGTTGCGTGACGAGATTAATCGCAGGAAGTCATGAAGGAAGAGCGCTACTTTTACGTTCCTCATGCTGCTGAGGTTGCAGAGCTTCCTGAAGAGGAGGCCGTACACGCCATTCGCGTACTTCGGTTGAAGGAGGGCGATGAGATGATGTTGATGGATGGCGAGGGCACTTTCTATCGGGCAGAGGTCACGATGGCCGACAACAAGCATTGCTTCTATGCCATCAAGGATGCACTGCCACAGGAGCGTCCTTGGAAAGGACATCTGCATCTGGGTATTGCTCCCACGAAGATGATGGAACGCATGGAGTGGCTGGTGGAAAAGGCTACGGAAGTGGGCTTCGACGAGTTGTCGCTGTTGGATTGCCGTTTCTCAGAACGCAGGGTGGTGAAGGTGCCACGATTAGAGAAGATTGTAGTTTCTGCCGCGAAGCAAAGCCGAAAGGCGTGGATGCCTGTGGTGAATGGTATGCAAGATTTCAAGACCTTTATTGCCAATCATCTTGAGGGTCCTCGCTACATTGCTCACTGCTATGAGGAGGTTCCAAGAGTGAATCTTTTCAACGAGCTGAAGGGGGACTCGGCATTAGTGCTGGTAGGTCCGGAAGGTGACTTCTCTATAGAAGAGGTCCAGTTGGCAGTAAAGGCAGGTTTTATCTCAGTAGATCTTGGTAAAAGCCGGCTTCGTACGGAGACTGCCGGATTGTCAGCGGTTATGATGATGCAATTGTCGCAACAATGAACAATATACAATTCAAAAACGTACTTCCGCAGGTTTTCGCTTCCCTTTCGGGGGAAGGTATGGAGGGGACTATCTGGCTCCACGATGTCACCTTCGAGCGTGGACGCCATTATCTCATTGAGGCCGACAGCGGCAAGGGCAAGAGCACTTTCTGTAGCTACATTCTAGGCTATCGTCATGATTACACGGGGAAGGTGCTTTTCGACGAGCGGGATTCCCGAACCTATGATATTGGTGAATGGAGTCGTCTGCGTCAGCAGTATGTTAGTTGTCTGTTTCAGGATTTACGCTTGTTCCCAGAGCTTACGGCCTATGAGAATGTGGAAATCAAAAACAAGCTGACCCGTCATAAGACGCGTCAGCAGATAGAGGAATGGTTCGAACAGCTTGGAATAGCCGATAAGCTTCAGGAGAAGGTGGGTCGTATGTCGTTCGGTCAGCAACAGCGTGTGGCACTGATGCGCGCTTTGGCCCAGCCCTTCGATTTCCTGCTGGCTGACGAGCCTATCAGCCATCTTGACGACAGTAATGCACAGGCGGTGGCCACGCTGATACGGCAGGAGACAGAGTCTCAGGGGGCTTCGATGATTGTAACAAGTATCGGTAAGCGCCTGCCATTGGATTATGATTATACCTTACCATTAATGTCCACTAAATAAAATTAAGAGTCAATTGACCATCATCAGCAACATACTCAGGTTCCTTGGTAAAGAGTTCCTTGATAGGAGTCTTATCCAA
>CAJOFE010000019.1 GCA_905233825.1 uncultured Prevotella sp.
CCTCGCGGTAGAAATACGTTGCAAAAATATACTGAAATTCGGTTACTACCAAATTCCAGCCATCAAGTGTTAAAAATCAAAAGTTACTGAAAATGAGCGCTTTATGCGCAGTTAGTATTAGATATTCCTGGTTGTTTATACCCGTTTAAATACTACCATCAAAAGCACCATAACCAATAATTGTCACGCTACTAGGGATGGTCACAGAAGTTAAGCTACTACTACCATCGAAAGCACCGCTATCAATAATTATCACGCTATTGGGGATGGTCACAGAGGTCAGGCTGCTACAATTTTGGAAAGCACAATAGCCAATAGATGTGACTCCCGTGAAATATTTAGCCTCATTAAAAGAGGTAATACTTTTATTCCCTTTGAATACGTTGTCAAATGAAGTCACTGCCTCAGCTTCTTCATAACTCAGCTCACCGTCACCGTTGGTATCCCAGTTCTCTACGCAGATGCGCTTCACCTCAGCATCGGCAAAGGCGATAAGTACCTCGTCATGTGTCCAAACGGTATTATAGTCACCATAGCCAGTGAAAGAGTCGTCATCATCCCAGAAAACGCCCACTAAGTTGTAATCATCAGAACCTTCCAACGTGATGACATCGCCATCGATGGTGAAAGTGATGGCATCTTTTTCCAGATCCTTCTCAAAGCCAGAACCCGTATAGACACCCCAGTAGATGCTTAGTGTAGCACTATATAAACTACTATAGTCGACAAGCTGATTTACGGGAATAATAAGGGTAGTTCCCTCAATAGTACCCTTTACCCATGCACCTGTCTTATATTCAGAAATGAGGTCCTTCACATAGACAGTGCCATCTTCGCACTCTACGATTTCTACGTCGCCTTCCTGGTCCTTATTATAAAGCTGAGTGTCTTGGACGAAATAGGCAATGCCTCCGCGCTTGTAGTACTTGTGCTCGCCCTCATCGGGAGCGATGATGATACCATTGGCATCGGCAGTTGCAGCAAGGAGTGGGGTGGTCATCCTGACAGGCTTGCTGATGTGCTCGTGCTCCACGCAAATGCGCTTCACCTCAGCATCAGCAAAGGTAATAAGCTGCTCATTGGCATTAGTTTGTTGTTTAATGGTCGTGCCTGTGGCAAAAAGAGGAACCGTCACAAATAACGTCACAAACAAAAAAGTTGCAGACAATTGTTCTCTTCGTAACAACATGAGCATCATATAGAATCTATGAGGAAAAAGTATCATGTAATATCTAACGATTTCTTTATATCGGCGCATAGGCTGTCAAGAAGAGGATATACAAGTGTCTTATCATATCCAAGGACAGCTAAATCGCGAAGTATTTGTTTTTTACATTCTTTCTTGATAATAAAAGCTTTTTTGATGACTCGTATTTTTTTGTTCGGTCTATTGTATAGCAGGAACAAAGCCTTTTGATTTCTATATCGGACATCAGTATATTTCGGAACAATATACATCGGCTTTTTTATGGAAGTCATTTCAGGAAAGGTATTAGGAGCCTTTTCGTCTGTTTCACTATCAACCAGATAGAATTTCCGTAGTGGAACAGTATATATACACCCATCTTTATCAACATCAGTTTCACATGCAAAGTACAATGCAATCATTGGATTATAACTCCAATCCAATAATCGCGTCGGTAATCCATAGTGCTGAGCTAAAAATAAAATTTCCATATCTGTCTGTGGTCGCTCAGTAGTATATGAATAATATTGCCTTTTAAACAAATCAAACACCCTCTTTTCTGCCTCCTTAGAATAATTATTCCTTCCTATGCATGGGATTAGAGGTCAGTCTTTCGATGCTTGCCCCCGATAAATAATCTCTTCAGACGAATTTGTCCTACTATTTAAAACATGCGACACAAAAAACTGTACGCTGTCTATTACAATTGCTTTGTTATTTTTTACTTTCTGTTCCATAACGTTTTATGTCTTGAGTTAATACACAGGTGTAGTATTATCATCCTCTTCTGGAGAGTTGATTTTCTGCGTAGTGAAGGTTTTTACGCTGCCATAAGTAGTGCCAGCGGCAGTGATGACATAAGGACGGACATAATAGGTGGTGTTCTGCTGAAGACCTGTCAGAGAGAAGCTGCCAGCATCGTTCTTATAAGATACCTTGTTATAGACCCGCATGTTTGTAGTGGTGGGAGTCGGCACATTTGAACTATAACACACACCATACTCCGAGGCGCTAAAAAAAGACGACTTGAACTCCACATTGCAGCGAGCCGAAGTCTTGGTAATATTATCAATACTACTAATACCTACCGTGGGCTGGGGTGCCGCCTCCTGTGAGACAGGAACCTGGGCCTCTGCCGTGTTGCCAGTAACACGAATGACGCAACTGCGTTTTTCAAAGGTGTTGTTCCCACTGACACGGACTATCATCTTCGTGCCGTCATTGCTGGTAGAAACCTTGCACCAGTCGGGAGTGGCCTCTGAATGGTATTTCACATTGCTGCTTACTTCTACATACTCAGTGCCGCCTTCATAGGAGAAGGTCAGACTGCTTCTATCCAGTCTGATCCACTCTTTGGTTGCTGCCTGGATGACTCTGATAGTACATCTGTTGATTCCATCACCAACAGTAATAGAAGCATCTCGCGACGTAGTAGTAGATGGATTCTCCTGCACGCTGACAGTAATCGAGCTGTTATTATTGCCATAATCCTTACTGGTCTTGATCCAGTTCTCAGAGGTTACGACATTCCAATAGCATTGGCTGGTGATGTTAAATGACAATGACTGTTGACTGTCATCGAAATTTAACTGCGTCGTGCTGACCTCAACGCCCAACTTGCCTGCCTGATAGTCTTCGCTATACTCAGCCCAATCCTGTTGGTCTTCACAAGAACATGTGAAGGACAAAAGGAGAAGTGTTTGTATGTATAATAATGTCTTCTTCATCATATTATGCGCACCAGTTTAAAAAGTAAAGAGCAGACCTGCCTTCAATCCGAATCCTTCACCCCACCCTTTGATGGTATTGTCGGCCTCCTTGATAAGCTCATAAGTATCACCATGATCCACATCAAAGCTGTATTCAGGAGTGACATGAAACAGCACATGCTTGCCTAAGGCAAGTCCAACACGCAGTGCCACGAAAGCAGTGGTGACATGTGTATGATCGAATTTCTTTTCATCATCGAAATAGGTGGTATTCTTCTTGGCAAGCTCTTTTCCGGAAATCATTCCTACAGACATGCCTCCTTTCAGGGTGAACTGAACGACGGAACGAGGATTTAACAGAAATCCGATGCCTGCAAATGCTTTCATACACGAATAGTCGTAAGCCTCTTCCAAATAGTGAACATATTTGTTGTAAACGCCTATATCAGAAGCCTTCTTCATACAAAACACACCACCACCATAGATTGACATCCAGTTGATGATCAATTCCATATTTACTGAAGGGCCTACAGCACCGAGCGCACTGTAATCTATACCTATGCCAAAACGTGCAGACTGGCTCTTCCGTGAGTGACGTTGTGGTGTATCGTTATAATAAACGAAATCATTAAGTCTTCCATTGGGGATAGACTCTTTCACACGCAGGCTGTCTGGAGAGATTATTCCAAGAGATAAAGAATCTGCCACCGACACTTTATCTGCTTGCCGTATAGAAACAGAGTCAGTAACGGTTTTTGGGGGGTGGTTGCCTCCATTCTGAGCAGCCTGTTGCATCAAGGTACGCAGGTAGGTCTCGTTGGTAATGATGATTTCCGCATCGTAGGTGGTCTTTGACGTGATTGCAAGAGGGAGTTCAAAACCACGCAAAACCCCTAAGTACGGATGACTGATAGATATGCGCTTCGTGCCCTCAGGTACAAAGAGCCACACTTCACCTGTCTTTTCTGTTTTCTTAAGAATACCAAGATTTGCATCAAAATCAAATTTGTCATCACGCACAACAAAACGGAGCAAGGCAGCGAGCTTGCCATTGAGATCCTTCACGCCAGAGGTCGCAGCAGCCATTTCCATGGTGTTCTCATGGAAGTTGTCAATGCGAAATTCCTGCGCCGCTACATGGCTAAATGACAAATGACAAATAATCAATGATAAAAGCAGGCGTCGAAGCATAACTCTCAAATCTCAAACCTATTGTATGTCAAAGTCGCTGAGTGTAAAAATCTCATCTTTGTTGAGGCGCCTGTCTCCCAACTGGTCGGGTTGCCAAGTACGCACATGTATCTGTGGCGCATACTCGTCGGTGAAGTCCCAAAGCAGGAAGAGGTAGCCCTCGTCATGGTAGTTGTTGTTCGTCCAGCCCTGATGAAGGGTGACACCATAGTAGTTGGCATTAGTGGGATGGCGCATCACATTGATATCGTCGAAGGTGACGCGGAAGTAGCGTGCATTCGTGAAGATGCGACGCAGTCCCTGAATATACCGTTGCTTTGACTGCTTATTGTACTGTATCTTCTGTGAGGTTATCAATCGATCGTTCTCCACACGGCGCTGGGTGATGACACGGCCCGTGATGATGAGGGCATCGTCGCTATAGACCTGATTCAGGAAGTTGAGGTCTTTCTGGTTGTAGGCCGTGCGGAACTGCTCTACATAGTCGAGAATCATCTGTCGGCGGCGCAGGTCAGTCAGTTCTAAATCGCTTTTCACCACGTTCATGTAGAGATTGTTGGCAATGGCCAGATAGAAACTCTCTACATTGCCTTGACGGTCGAAGCTGACCACGGCCTCTTGATATTCCTCTTCGTTGAAAGCACGTGTCTCTGTGGGCTTCATCATTAGGGGAATGTTGCGAATCTGATATCCACTACCTGTTCGGATGCAATGCTCTACAATTTCCTGATCGGTGCACATGAAAGGAGTGTTCTCCCAAAGCATACGCATGGAGCGGCGTACACGATTGCTGGTGATGCCCATCGCGTTAAAGTCCAAGTCGCGATCCTGACGCTGGGCTGCATTGATTTCAGTGAGCATGCGTGTCAGATTCTGCTCCATCAGGGCTTTCACTTGTTTGTTTTCGATACCGTCGGTAATGGTGACATAAACCCGATTCTGAGCCTTTGTCTCAATAGCTGCCAGTAGCATCATGGTCACTGTCAGCAGCATAAATGATAGTCTTTTCATTCTTATACTTGTTTTCATAGATTATTATTACTCTGTTTCTATTTCTTTCATTCTTACCCAGATGGCTCCGCACTGGCGGTAGTTGCTGATGGCATCGGGCTGCATAGTACGCAAGTTGATAAGCTCGCCCTGAGCATTACGACGAAGCACTGCGCGGACTTGTGCCTCCTGATCATAGATGAAGAGGTGACAGGCGGAGTCGGCAGGCAGAGTGGCGTATTTGCCATAAGCAACGAGGCGGCCCTGCTGGCGCAACTGCTGTACAAAGGGTTCTACATTATAGAAGCTGGTAATAGCTGTCATCTGCTGTTCGAGAGGTGTAATCTCATCTATAGCTTCTGAGGGAGCATCATTTGTGTTGTCGGTATCTGGATTATCCTTGGGAGATGAAAGCTGGACTGAAGGAGTAGGTATAGAGTCCATGCGTATGACCATCATCTCCCCACTATTAACCAGAGGTAGTATGTCAGCCTTGCTAACATAGATGAATGACCGATGATAGGTACCACGTCTGGTTTGCACCAGCTCACAATGTTCCTTGGCTTTAGCTACGCACAATTCTACGCCCTCGGCAGGGTGCTGAGCGCGAACCCAGTCGACGACGGTCATCTCAAGGATAGCCTTCGCTCCATCCGTAGCCTCGCTGGCGGTCTTCATAGTTGCATCTCCGTAAAGGAAAGTGGTATCACGCTTTATCTGGCTGATGCGACGGGTCATGTCGGCAGTATTATCGCTTATTGTCTGTGCATCAGCAGGTAGCACTGAAGTTAGCAGCATGGCTGCCATGACCCCTATATATAATAATGTTTGTCTCATTGCCATTGTATTCTTTTATGGTTTGGTGATTGCTGTTGAAAAAGATTCGTTACATTGTGGGTGGGGATATAAGGAGTAAGTCGTACAGGGAGTGGCGTATCGCGGTCGGTAGTGAAGCCCGCCGGCAGCTTGACAGAAAGCAAATGGTTGAAGCCCAGCTCACTACTGTGGGCAATAACGAGCGCCAGGATTTCATCGTCTTCTTGCCGTTCAATACCAAAATAGGTCTTCAGCCCCCACTCTGAGCAGTAGCTGAGCCACTGGCATAGCCGAAGAGTGTAACTGACGGTCTTTAACCCGTAAATAGACTGCTCCACCTGCAACTCATAGTCGGCATTGACTATCCCTGCAAAGAGATTGGCAGCCGAGAGGTCGGGGTGGCGGTCATCAAACACGGGGCGCTCTTTCTGATCATAGTAGGTGGCATTAGAAAGGGATTTCGTATAGAGCGTGTCGGTCTGACTGACAAAGAGCTTTTCGCCCTTGGTCTTATTTTTTGATGTGTTGAATGGTTTTAATACAGCATGGGGTGCCGTAAGAGGAACTGTCTGAGCTGTACTGATAGTAGTTTGGAGCTGCTTTTGTGCTTGTTCTTGGCTGATACCAAGCAACAGATCGTACTGGGCTGGAAATACCAAATCAACAAAAGGCTCTTCACCATCATGTCGGCTCCACGTCACTTCATAGTGACTGGGTACTTCTTCATTTAGAGAGATAGTGAAAGGTATGGTGTCGCTCAAATGACGGAGGTCATTAAGACCGCCACGACGGAAATAGACCTTGTCATCCTGCATGCGGCGCTCAATGGCTACGTCCTTCTGTGTGAGTAAGTCTATGAAGTAATGTTCTAAGAACTCCATGGCAAAGCGCTGGTTTCCTGCCGTCTGACGGGTCTGCATGCTGAACAGCTGTGCCCACGCCGTTGTGGTCACAAATACTAATGCAGCTATGATGAAAACTCGCCTCATGATTACTCTCATTTAGTTCATTGTTTACCTATAAGAATGCTACCCTTGCGCTGTCCGTTGCTGTCGTACCAGATGCCCTGTACCAAGTGGCCTTCATACCACTCGCCAATTATATAATCACCAGGTTCTGCAACACGATGGCGTGGGTCGCGATCATCAATAACATGACGCTTATAGAATATTATGCGAGCCTCTACATCGTGCTGCTTACGGTTTTTCATCTTGCCTTGATAGACAGCATAACCAAGATCCTGGCCTTGAGGACGGAGGATTTGCTGTCTGTTCTCGTCGCCGTAAATGACGACTGCATGGCAATGTTTCCCTGTGCCCACATAGGTGATATCGACAATTGGCTTACCCGCTTGGCTATAATGAGTACCATATAGCATACCTACATGATAGTCTTCAGAAGTATAACCCTTTAGCTCATCGTACCAATAGCTTGGAAAACGAAAATCCTGATTATCAGTTTCTATGGAAGCAGTAAGCGCATTCATGGAACCAGAAAAATAAATATACAAGTTGCCTTTCTTCCAACCATCACCTTTGCGTTCAAACTGCTTTCCCCTGAGCACCTTGTCGGCATATGCAATACTACCATGCTGATATATATTCACCAAGTCGCCTAACGTCAGCATCTCGCTCATCAACAAACTTTTCGCGTTGTCGTAGTCATCAATGACCCATTTGCCGTTTTCCTTCACCAAATCAAGCTGGCTGATAAAACTGTCCGCGAAAGTGTTTGTTCCATATTCGACAGTAATTATTCTTGCCGAGGCTTTGGCTGTTGTAGGAGTGATATTGGTAATACTCACTAACTCACAGCTATTTACTTCAACAGAGGTACCTCTTGCAAGTTCTGGTCCTTCCCCCAAGTAGAAACCAAGATTTATCATCAGTTGTGAAAACAGGCACATAACACGTTGCCAATCCTTCGAGTAATCTAAAACGAAGTTGCGCTTGATTTCCTGCTCTGCCGGGTCATTACTCTGTTCTGTAGTTCCCTTAATCCCAAGTGTCATGAAATCAAGGCTCATGTCTTTCGTGTTTTTACCAATGACGATTTCCGCCCCTTCGCTATTATCATCTGTCTTCACCATCACTTCGTCGTAATTGGTGTAATCGGTTTTGAAAATCTCTGCAAAATAAGGTGAAGTGGGGCTTCCAAGGTGCAGGTTAGAAACTGATTTAAACTGCAAGTCTTTCAATTGTCGCAGAAACATATCTTTGTCCTTGTCAGTGAACACTGTGATACTTATCTCCCTTTCATTGTCAGTATTATTCCGGAGTCCAACAATGCTGGCAGTTTCCAAATTCTTGTCAAAAATGTCGAACCAGCTATCAGTATGAGGCTTTATACTACATCCTTTCGTCCAGTAAGCCGTACCATCAATACTCATGCGATAGATATAGCCGTCAGCATACAGCGCATTGACGTTTCCATAGTCGACGAAACTCATAGCATTAAGAAATGACAGGTGCTTGTCAGGGACATGGAATTGAACGTCAAAGTCTAAATCAATACCATGTTGCCAAAAATGAATGTCAAAATCAAATCCACCAATAACACCGAATTCACGATACTGCTTTTCTGTAAGCAAACGAAGCTTTTGTCCTTTTACTGGATTCCTGGCCGCAACAGTAATATCCCAAAGGCCCTCATCACTATAATCGTTCTCTGCATACATTTGGGCAAGACCATAGTCCATAGCCGATGAAATAAACTGTCCGAATTCCGTTTCATCTTTGAAGTTCATGCAATAATGAGGGCCATCCTCTCCGTCGAAACATTCGAGCCACCATGGACCTAATGCCTTCAGATTGTTGTCACTGTCGGCAATGACATCCTGACTGATTATTGCCACATACTCGTATTCTTTTTGCGTGGTTTTAAGCTTCAATCCAAACCTATCTAAGAAGGCATGATCTGGCAGATGATGAGCATCTTTAGAGTTTGCCATTGATTCATAAATGTCAAGGAACATTTCATAGGTCAGTTTTTTGACAGGTTGTATATTCTCTGACTGACGTGGAGTTGTACCAGCAATCGCCACCCCTTCATTCGACAGATAATTACTTACGGAAGAAAGAGGAACGGTTTCTACAAATTCGCCATGAAAGCCTTTAACAACAAACTTCACCTCATGAGGACTAATGATGGCATCGGTAATCGCTTTTTCTTCATTGTCAGCAGGTGGATTCGAGAAACTCCTGTAAGCAATTGAAGTTAACATTTTTCTATCGCCCTGGAAGAATTGGCCAAAATCCACTTTCTTGCCAGTCCTTTTATCAATGGTCAAACCTTTAGCCCAATACCACTGACTCGCACCGCCACTACTTCCTTGTGCTATGAACGACACATAATGAGCATTCTCATAACCTTTTGAAATACTTATGTTACAAGTACTCATTTCATTCTCATCTGCATACTTTTTACATAAGAACTGACACATAGCAGACGCATCGTCAACAGAGCCATTCCAGCGCAGAGACGTATTCTCATTCAGTTGTTCTATAATCCATTGACGAATAGTATTTACGACAGCAGGATTACCACTCATAGGATAATCAATGTCAATGCTGCACATACCTTTACTCTCACAAAAACCTGAACTTCTTATATAGCCAATGGTATCATTAGGTTCCACACCTATCAAATTTAATGCCTCTGTAGTTAGCTCGTTTGTATGCGAAAAAACACTCGTAAAAAACAATGCACAGATGGTTACTAATAATGTCCTCATAATGATTTAGGTTTAAATATAGATCAAGATTAAATAAGACTTTCATTGATATTGGTTTGGGAAGAAATACTTTTCATCTTCTTAATAGTTTTAGTTGTTAATAATTCAGTAATACTCACATTTGTTTTTAGTATCATAAACGAGCCTCATCCCACTTGAAGTAATATCAGTGCCATTCCTCAAATATTGAAATTGTACCACCCTTCCCGTTATTTGTATGATTAGTTTCGACGCTAATTCTATTACCGTTAGACCATTTAAGTACGTAAGTGCCATTCTCATATTTCTCACTCAGACTATTAACGTCTGTTTCAAGTTGATAAAAAGCTCTATCGTTAAATACTTGAATAGTAGTCCACTCACCTGCCATATTATATGAACGGACTATTATCACAGAAGTACCCTGCCCATAAGGAACGACATTATCATCTCTAATAACGCAGTTCTTATATACATATTCAATACTATTTCTGCCTTCCCCATAACTTACCGACTTAAAGCCATGAGTTTGCTCAAGCTTACTTAAATTCCCATTCGTTTTCAGAATGTCGACAAAGGAAATGAGGTCGGTCAGCAATTCGGGATTGATGCCCCTTTTTTTAAGTATATTCTTCGCTTTCTGCTTTTGGCCAAAGTAATCGTCAATGACCCACTTCCCATTTTCAAGAACGA
Source organism: uncultured Prevotella sp. (assembly GCA_905233825.1). Classification (GTDB taxonomy): domain Bacteria; phylum Bacteroidota; class Bacteroidia; order Bacteroidales; family Bacteroidaceae; genus Prevotella. The sequence goes on from CAJOFE010000019.1 coordinate 10,298, forward strand.
GGTCCAAGTTCACTTTTTCAACCGTTACTGTTCCATCACAATCAATTCTCAATTCTTCAACTGCTTTGGCAGTATTCGCTGTAATGTTTGATACACTAATAATACGGCTGCTTTTCAAATCTGCCTCTGTACCACAGTCGCTAACATAATCAAGTTCATTAGGCCAATCACCAACTTGCAATTTTGGAACATTCCTATTCCACAATTCTGCCAAATAGTTTAACTCTCGTGAATAGGTGTCCTTGAAGTTTGCCTTCACTCCCTGTTCTGTGTGTAGCCGGTCTGCCGTTTGGGCGTTCATGCTCATAGTAAAAAACAATGCCGCCATGATAAACAAGCCTCTTTTCATTGTCGTATATTTAGTTGTTAATAAGTCAGTTATACTCACTTTTATTCTAGGTATCATTAGTCAATAGTTCGTTAAATATAATCTTTAAAATATCCTTTCTTAATACCTTCAAGTTTCTGCATGCCTTGAACTCCACCAAGGCCATTATAGCTTAATCCTTTAAATGACAGTCTATCATCATTAGGCAACTCCTTCTCTAAAACAAGTCGAAAATAACAATCTCTCTTCTTTCCCTTTTCATAAACAGATTTATCTAACCAGAGCTCTTCATTGTCTGTGGTTTCTGTGAAAGACAAATTGATACATTTAACTCTCATTAGGTATTTAACAGCACCTACAGGTTTCGAAATATAAACAAAAACGACATCTCCCACTTCAACCTTTTTGGTTTGAGTCCAATCAACATATCCATATTTCTTAAGACACTCATCTAATTGAAACTTCTTGCTTCCAGAACTAAGTAACCATGTGTTCATACTTTATAGTTTTTAGTTAGTAGATTAAGACAACAAAAAAGAAGTGTGAGCCTCTCAGCTAACCCGCTGGAAGGCCTTCGACTGCCTGAAAGATAGATTAGAAGAAACAGCTCACACCCTTGTATGACGTATGATGGCATAAGCCATTACTATCATTACAAAGGAAAGAACGTTCTTGCCTTTCCAATCTTTCACGGGTAAGTTGTCGAAGTTTACCAGCCGGAAAAAGCTAAACGCTTCCTATGTCATGTCATGACGGATTTTCCGTCACGGCTACAAAGATAAGCATTTTTTCTGAAACGACGTTCATTTGTGAGCTGTTTTTTTTCATTGAGATTCCATTTTTGTTTATTTTGCGGGGCAAAGATACGGAAAAGAAATGAAAAATGGAAGAAAAAGCGTAACCATTTCTTCCATTTTACTTATTTTCCCTGCCCATTACGCTGCATTTGATAGAAGATACTGTCACGCAATTGCTGGAAATAATCGCTGGTCTTGATAAGGATGTTAGTGGAATACTGTGGATAGGAGGCCCGTAATTGAAATGCGAGTTCCATAGCCTGTTCATCGAAGCGGCGGTGGGTTTCATACCAGCTGTTTGTGGGGAGTGAGTCGACGTAGGTGGCAATGGTCATGGAGCAAAGGGAATCTAAACCTTGACGAAGCCGAACATCAACGGCCTCCCAGGGAATAGTCTCCTGAATGTTGTTTTCAGTAGTGATAAAAGACTCTTCTTTAGAAGTCCTTTTTAACCACAACCATAATGACGTCATTACAACTAACGCGAGTAGTATCGGCAGCAGTATAGAGAGGGTTTTGGTGCGACGAAAACAGGCAGCCTTCAGATTATCAATAGATGCATAACGGTCTGCCATGTCATCGGCAGTACAGCGGGCTATCACATGATTATATATATGGCGATGGGGCAGTTGGTCAAGTATTTTGCCGATGGCGTAGATGTCGGTACGGACATCTACTTTTGCCACTACCCCTTGCTTTTCTTCACTACCAGCGGGAAGTTGTTCTGGAGCAGCAAAGGCGGGAGTGCGCCCCGTAGTATCGGTAAAGGTATCAGTAAGACAACAGCCCAGATCAATGAGCTTCACATCGTCGCCAATATGGGTCAGCAGGATATTATCGGGTTTCAGGTCTAAGTGGAGCACTTGATGGCTATGCAGATAGCCGACAGCATCGAGTAGCTGATGAATGAACTTATTGACATTCTTACGACTATGGAAATAGTCTGGCTGACGAGCCATGCGCTGGGTTAGTGTCTCACCATCGACATACTCCATCAGGATGCCGTCATCGTCGAAAGAGATATAACGTACCAGGTTGGGATGCTCCAAGCGGTAGCCGGTCTCAAACTCTTTTCGAAATGCTTCTTGATAGCGCGGATCGGCAGCATACTGGGGCTTCAGCCGCTTCAGAAAGTGCAGTTTGCCATAGAGCTTAACGCAGAAAGCATCGCAGGTGGCTCCCTGCGACTCCACCTGTTCCATACTGTCGAAACGGAACTGACTGTTGGTAAACTGCGATGACTCCATCATGGACAGGAATTATAATAATGATGATTCCTTTCAGAAGACTTTGAGCGACTGCAAGCCTGAGACGCGGCCTGCTGTGAACGGGCCTATCGACTTACCATCGCGCCACACGTTAACGACCAACAACGGATGATGGAGTACGAAGTTGAGAATCTCCAACTCGTCGCTAACCAATAGTTTACTATTGATGCTCTCTTCAACACGGTAATGATTATCACCAAGATAGCGCAGTCTGACTATACGGTCAGGCAAATAGGCAATCTCTACAACAGCCTCTGCAGGAAGATCAACAGAACGAATTTCTTCATCTGGAGCGTCGAAGCCGGAATTACCCTTGTCTTCAATCTTCGCCAACTCATCCCAATGGGCATATCCCAGATAGCGAGCTATGGCGTCGAGGGTAGTAGCATGTGGCGTGCGTTCGTCAGCTGCAAAGCCCAACAAGCGTTTCAACGTGGTGGCCCCTACCCTCACTCCTGTCTTGCTTTCGATGTCGAGTGAAAGATATTCACAATCGGAAGGCAGGCGAATGCCATGCTTCGCCTTGCTTTCCAGTAGTTCTATGATATGAAGTGGTAATTTCATACGTCACAAGTTCGTAGAACTTCATTTTTACAAATTGTAAATTACAAATAATTATTTTCCGCAAAGGTAAGAATTATTATGCAAACGACGTTCATTTATGAGCTATTTTTTTCAATTTCATGTTATTTTCATAAACAGACCTGGCCATAGTGCTGCATTTGACGGAATACGCGGCAAATGCTTACTCCTCAAAGTAATCCCCGTGCCTTTGTAACTGTCAGTCTTTCTTTTTCGCGTCGAGATGATTGATAAAGCTGTAATTGCAATAGTTTTATGATAAAGTTTCGTAATAGTGGGCTCAAAAATACTGATAGTTCATTATTTATCATTAAATTTGCAGACATATTCAGTTGTTTTTATACCTACTTACTTATGGATAGAAGATATTTAATCAAGAAAGCGACAATGACAGCAGCAGGAGTGGTAGTTGTGTTGCCAGTATTGGAAATACGGCCCCACAGCGCAACGAGCAGCAAGTGTTCATGAACTTCATCAGGTAAGAATGCCAGACCACTCCCTGAAACGACAGCTGAAAGTACTCACCATCCCAGTATTCATCGAGATGGCACTGGTAATGCTGCTCGGCGCCGTTGATACCGTGATGCTGAGCCGCTACAGCGACAACAGCGTGGCGGCAGTGGGCCTCGACAACCAGCTCATCTCGCTCGTCTTCCTTGTCTATCAGTTCTTCTCGATGGGTGCCGCCATCCTTTGTGCGCAATACATCGGGGCAGGACTCAGGAAGCGGCTGGTACAGGTAGTGGGCATGGCGCTGGTGGTGAACCTGATGCTCGGCCTGACGGTAAGCGCCCTACTCTATTTCTATGCCGAGCAACTGCTACAGCTGATGGGCTTGCGGCCAGAGCTGATGGGCGACGGACTCATCTATTTACGTATCACGGGTGCGCTGTCTTTCTTCCAGGCATTGTCGTTGACGTTCTCAGCCTCGCTACGGAGTGCTGACAAGGTGGTCTATCCAATGGTGGTGACAGGCATCGTCAATGTGCTGAATATCCTAGGCAACTACGCACTCATCTTCGGACATTGGGGCTGTCCGCAGCTGGGAGTCGAAGGAGCGGCCATTGCCACTGCCGCCAGCCGAGCTATCGCTATGGTGTTGCTTGCTGCCATCCATTTCAAGGTACATATTCCCCGCTTCCCGCTGCACTATTTCCGTCCCATGCCCTGGAAAGAGCTGAAGAACCTGATGTATATCGGCATTCCCGCCATGAGCGAAAACATTTCCTATTGTCTGTCGCAAGTGGTCATCACCTTCTTCATCAACCAGATCAGCAACGAGGCGCTGGCCACACGAACGTATTGCCACAATATGATTATGTTTGTCTATCTCTTCTGCCTCAGCATCACGCAAGGCGGCGACATCCTCGTGGGGCACCTCGTAGGCCAGCGGCGCCATCAAGCGGCTTATGTCCTCGGCAACTATTTCTTCCGCTGGTCGATGATTATTACGCTCACTGGCTCGGCCATCCTCGCATTGTCTGGCCGAACCATCCTCGGCGCTTTCACAGACAATCAGGAAATCATCACGATGGGCGTATGGGTACTCATTATTGACTGGTTTCTGGAGATTGGGCGCACGTCGAATATCTTTGCCGTGGGCACACTTCGTGCTACTGGTGATGCTGTCTATCCCGTTGTCATCGCCATCATCTTCAACTGGAGCATCGCCGTGGGGCTGAGCTACGTCATCGGCATCCCGCTGGGTTACGGTCTCGTCGGCATGTGGGTCGGCTTTGCCCTTGATGAGAATATCCGCGGCATCATCCTCATGCGTCGTTGGCGGTCAGGAAAGTGGCGATCGAAAGGATTTGTGAAGGATTAATCAAAGAGCAAAAAAGAGGACTCGACCATTTTGTCGAATCCTCTTCTTTTCTAGAATCTAATTAACTAAATTACATATGTATTCAAAGCACTTTTATTCGTAATAGTAGAGCTTCGTTGGTGTAAAACGGTCTCCAGTGAAAAGCAGATGCTCCACATCCAAAGCATCAAGGATCGGGTCGCCACTTAGATTAATTTCCAGCGTCCAAGTGCCGTCACCATTGTCCTTGAGCAGATCGCTGGTACCAGGCTGGAAGTCGGCGCCAGTCCAAGTGGTACTCCACCAACCTGTGGTCACACGGATCTGTGGGTCTGTGGCCTCAAGGTCGAGGTAGAATGTACTGGTCCTGATGACCTCCCACTGATCCATCGGGATGGCATAGATTTCCTCACCAGTGATATGCTCCACGTTGGCGAAACGATAGGTGCCATTCCAACTGACCGCACCAGCTGAGCCGTCACCCTGCCAGATGACCACCTCGTTGGCGTTGGAGCCGCCTCCTCCATCTACCCAGATTTCTTCTTTGAAGTAGATTTCAAGCGGTGTGTAGCGGTCTCCAGTGAAGAGCAGATGCTGAACATCCAGCAGTTCAAGAAGTGCAGCATCACCGCTCAGATTGATTTCCAGTGTGAAGGTGCCGTCGCCATTGTCAGTTAGGTGCTCATTGCCAGGGAAGATGTCTTCACCAGTCCAGGTGGTACTCCACCAACCTGTGGTCACACGAATCTGCGGGTCAGTAGCTTCGAGGTCGAGATAGAATGTCTCCGTCTTCATCTTTTTCCAGATATCCATCGGGATGGCGTAGATTTCCTCACCTGTGACATTCTCTTCGCTCGAGAAGCGGTATTGACTGCTCCAGCTGACTACGCCGGCCGAGCCGTCGCTCTTCCAGATAGAGGTCTTGACAATCTCAGAGTGGCCACCGCCACCATCTACCCATTCCTGATCTTCGAAGTAAATCTGAATTGGTGTGTACCTATCACCTGTGAAGAGGATATGCTTCTCAAGCAGTGTAGCAACATAATCTGGATTGTCAGCTACGTTGATTGCGACAGTCCATGTTCCGTCACCATTGTCAGTCAGAAGTTCATTACCAGGTTGGATGTCATCCTTCCAGTTCGAATCCCACCAGCCGTTGGTAATACGTACCTGAGGATCAGTTGCCTGAATGTCCAGGTAGAACGTCTCAGTCATCATCCTATCCCAGATATCCTGTGGAATCTCGGCGATACACTCGTTAGCACCGTCGTGGCCTTCAAGGGCGAAGCGATAGATACCGTTCCAGCTGACTGCGCCAGCACCATCGTTTTTCCAGATAATGGTCTTCACCGTCTCCCAATGCCCCTCATCGGCAGCTGGTTCGTAGGTCAGTTCAGGCATAGAAATACTCTGTCCGTCGTAGGTATGAAGGATGCCCACGAAGGTGCCTTTGTAGATATTCTTCAGCGGGACACGGAAGATGAGGTTGTTGGTGCCTTTGCGATAGAAATCCTGATGGTCGATGAGCTGTGGGACAGAGTCTGCATCGAGCAATTCAACAGCGTTGATGAACTCCAGGTCTGTACCAAAAACAGTGATCAGCTCACCTCCTGCGGCTGTCTCGCCAGGTTGTTTCGAGAATCCTGTCACTTGGGTATGTCCGACGGTTAACGGCAGACGTGACTCAACCTGGCCATTGGCGGAACGCAGGATAATCTTGCCGCCCTCAGTGGCAATGCCCGATGGTGCGTCCACACGAATCATGTCATCACTGACAATCTCGAAATTGGTCACTTTCGCGCCACCAGGGAATTCTATCTCTGTAACATCGGTAAAGCCCGAGCCATTGATGGTCATCGGCTGATTGGTAACAACCTTCGTCGGGAAGAACGTCTTGATGCCCAGGCCGGGGTGAGCCGGACCATTGTCATCGTCCTCGGTGCATGATGCGAGCATCATGCTAAATGATAAATGACAAATGATAAATAATAAACCTATCAGATGCCGTTTGGTTATCTTGCTAATCATATCTTTCATATTTATTATTCTATTTTCATTTAGACCGTAGGCCGCTTACCATCCCGGGTTCTGGGTAAGGTTGGGGTTCTTCTTCAGTTCTGACTGTGGAATGGGATAGAAATTGAACTTGTCATCCCATTGGCGGGTAATGGTAGAGCGTGTGAGCATCAGTCTGCTGTTGATGGAGGCTGCTTGAATGGTCTTGAAATACTGGGCACCCTTCTTCCAGCGGCGTACATCCCAGAAGCGATGGTTCTCGAAAGCCAGCTCCACCAAGCGCTCGCGCTCATATCGTTTCACCCATTCATCACCATCCTCAGTAAAATTCGGCATCTGGATGTCAGAGCGATTGCGCAGTACATTGATTGCCTCGTTGGCAGTCATTCCATAGGTAGCATCGTTCGCACTACCTGTGGCATTGAACACAGCCTCGGCATAGTCGAGATAGAACTCACCCAGACGGAACAATATCCATGTGTGGCGGCTGTAGGTCTGGTTGTCAGCCGTAGTGACACACGAGCCATCGACATACTTGCGGAGATAGTAGCCCGTGGGAGTGGCTCCATACTTTGGAGCGGCATTAAATCCGCCAGCGAACGTTTCTATAGCCTTTTTCTGGGCACCGTTGCTGGGCCACTCATCACCATTCTTCACCACGGTGAGTGCAAAGCGCGGGTCAAGACCTTCGTAAGGATTTTCAGCAATGAGGTCAATGTTGCCAGGATGGCGCTGGAGGAAAGTCTCGCCGTTGTCCTGATACTCATACTGGTCAATCAGGCTCTGCGTGGGGCAGTTGCCAGAACTGCCGTTCTCCACACCAACGGGATAGTTGGCCATCTCGAAGGCGTTGTCATCACCACGTCCGATGCCGAAAATGAGTTCGGTATTAAAGAAGGCGTCGCGTCCCCACAATGAGCCGTAGGTGCTGAGTTTTAGTCCCCATGTGGAGGCATTATCAAGAATATACTTGCAAGCCTCGGCAGCCTTTGCCCATTTGGCCTTGTCGCCTGAAGGGTTGTGAAGCGGCGATGCGGCGTAGAGCAGCGTGCGGGCCTTAAGGGCAAATGCGGCGATGCGCGTGGCGCGTCCCACTTCGGAGTTGACTTCCGTAACGTAGGAAACAGGCAGATAGGGTGCGACAGCATCACACTCGTCAACGATAAATTTCACAATCTTGTCTGCTGAAGTACGCTCAATGTTATTTGCCTGACCATTGGTGAGCGTGGTCGTTACCAAAGGTACATCGCCATAGGTCTTGAACAACTCAAAATAGAAGTAGGCCCTGAGGAAGCGCAACTCGTAAGGGAACAGCTCCATCTGAGCCATCCATTTGCTATAGTCACTATTGTATTGCCAGTCCGAAAGGTCAGCCTCGTCCAGCTTCTCCAAATACATATTAACATCGGCAATAGCTGTGTACGCCTTTGTCCAAGTATTGGAATAGGGATTGGCTGGACTCCATCCGCCATTTACATAGTTGTTGACGGCTCCCGTTTCGAGTGCATACTGGGCCTCGTCAGTAGCTCCCGCAAGGAAGTAGGCACTGTTGGATGCAAACTCATTATTATATATTTGTGCATAGACATCGAACACCAGATTCTTGATGCCTTCACCAAAATAATTATAGGTCCACTCCTCGTCGCGGGTGTTCTCCTCCGTGTAGTCCAGATCGGCACATGAAATGAGGAGGAAAGCACAAGGAGTAAGAAGGAAGGAGAGTACTCCTACCACCAACATCTTTTTATATTTCATTGTAATCATAATGATCAATTCTGAATGATTAATTCTCAATTAAAAAGTCACGGAGAGACCAAGATTCACACTCTTCATCACAGGATAGCCCGTGTTGAGATTCTCGGCATCCATGGCATCGATATTGTCGAAGGAGAGGAGGTTCTGTCCCTGTACGAATATCTTGGCGCTTGAAAGCTTCATAGGCTCAGTGACACAGGCAGGCAGCTTGTAATAGAGTTCGCAGTCGCGCAGCTTGAACCATCTGACACAGCGGAACCAGGCAGTAGAGCTCTGAGCGTTGTTGGCCACGCTCTCAGTTGACAGGCGGGGATAGAGCGCGTCAGTTCCTGCCACATCGTAGCAGTTGTTATAGTATTCCTGAGAAAGATTGCGATTGTCGGAGAGTGCCCCCCAGACGCCGTCCACGTACATCAGGTTCTTTACCTGATTGTCCGCCCCCTGGAATGATGCGTTGATACCTAATCCCTTATACTCTGCCCCAAGCTGGAACGCATAGTTGAAACTGGGGAAGGTCGTTCCGTAATCTCTTGCCACATAGTCGTTTTCGTTGATTACACCGTCGCCGTTAACATCTTTATATTTGATGTCGCCCACCTTAACCTGTCCGAACTGCTGGACAGGGCTGGCGTCAATCTCTTCTTGGCTTTGGAACATTCCGATGGCGATGAGGCCACGTGCGGCATCGGCATAATCTCCTACGACGGAGAGGTTCGGGTAAGCGGGATTTTCTATCCATTCGAGAATCTCACTCTTCACGGCTGACATGCTTGTGCCAAGGTTGATGTTGAGGCCGTTGCTGAATGTTTTTGCATAACGCAAGCCCAGTTCCAAGCCGTAGCTGGCCACTCGTCCCTTGTCATCATACGACGACTGGATACCCACAACGTCGGAGTTGAGCGAAGCGGCACTGACCAGGATGTTGCGGCGCTGCTGATAGAACACGTCTGCAGTAAAATCTATACAGTTTGCAAGTCTTATGTCGGTGCCAAGGTTGGCCTTGTAGGCGGTCTCTTGGGCGAAGTCGTCGGTGGGGAACTGGGTAAGGAAGGCACCCCACGAGCTACCGAAGTTATTGCCATACCAGAACTGCCCGTGAGAATTGCTCCATCGGGCAAGCCAGAGTCCAGCCTGCGGCACATAGTCGGTGTGCTGGATGCCACCAGACAGGCGAACCTTACCATAGTTGAGCAGATCGCTTTCTGGGTTGTTGGCAAAGATATAGCCCAAGCCTACGGTCGGCGAGAAGGCCCACTTGGCTGGATAGCTGCGGTTGGAGCCGTTGGCTGCCAGTACTACGTCGGTCATCAGCTTGTTGGCGTGGTCGTAGTGCAGTGCCAGTTGCCAGTTGGCACGATACCACGTGTTGTTCTGACCGTCGCGAATCTCACTTTTCATGTTGTAGTTGGCATTGGCTGCCAAATTGTCGCCGTTATTCAGCTGTAAACCATATTTCAGTCCTGCATTGAAGGTGGCGATACGCCACTGTGTGTCAACCCAGTGGTTGAAGACAAGTTTGTCCTCCACCGTGCCCATCACCACTTCCTGCATAGCATTAGAGGCATCGTAGTAGTTCCAGCCATACTGATAGCCCTTCGTGCGAGTCTCAATAGTGTTGGAGCAGTTGTCATAAGAAGCACCCACATAGAATTTCAACCCCTTCGTGATGATGTCGAGGTCTTGCTCTAGTGTCATGTTGGCCCAAATCTGGCGTTGGTGGGTCTTTGTGAAACCAGTACCCTGTGACTTGGCCAGAAGGTTAAAGTCTCCGTAAGTCTGGCTTCCGCCCCATACGTCACCGGCCGTCTTGATAGGGAAGGCCAGGGCAGGCACCTTATATAGGTGCCACCAGGCATCGCTTGAGTTCATATTGGGCACACCGTTTGTCTCCATAAGGATGCCAAGCAGATTGGCACTGACCCTTGTGGTTGCACTCACCTCAAAATCGACGTTGGCACGGATATTGGCCTTTGAATACTTCAGCTGTGAGTTCCAGTCGCCCTGGTCAGGGTTCTTATAGAGTCCACGGGCATCAGTATAGTCGAGCTGGGCATAATACTGCACCTTTTCTGTGCCGCCGAAGAAAGAAAGATACGCATTCGACTCATGGGCCGTATTCTTGAACACTTCATCCTTCCAGTTCACGTTAGGATAGACCAAAGGGTCGCTGTTATCCTTGAATTTCTGCAACTCGGCTTCCGTATAGGCGGCTGAGCCACCATCGTTCAGACGTGCGCGGTTCAAGGCGTTGGCATAGTCGTAGGCACTGACCATATCTGCCGTCTGAGGGTCGAACTGAATCTTGTGTGAAGCTCCCACCTTGAAATGATATTTCTCGTCTTTAGTGCCGTGCTTGGTCTTCACCAGTAGCACGCCGTTAATAGCCTCATGACCGTAAAGTGCCACGGCAGCGGCGTCTTTCAGTACGGTGACACTTTCCACCTCCTCAACTGTAAGGCGGTCGATAGGCCGCTCCACGCCATCGACAAGAATCAGAATATCTTTCTCGCCTGTGGTTTGGACACCACGGATGTTAAACGATGCGCCACGGCCTTCCTCACCCTTAAAACCAGTGTTCTGGAAAGCATTCAGGCCAAGGAGCTTGCCATACAGGGCATCTGCAAGGCTAATGGCTGACGTACGGCAGAGTTCTTCTGCAGTAATGGTTGTTGCAGCTGCAGTAGTGAGGAATTCTGTCTGTTCCACGCCATAGCCTAAATCTACCTTCTGCGACGTTTTGTCGCTCAGCGTTACCTGGGCACTAACCGCCATAGGGGCACCGCAGAGTCCCACCAAGGTAAATATAAATATGTTTCTTATTTTCATAATCTCTAATTTTCAATTATCAATTGTCAATTTTCAATTGCTTTACCACCCAGGATTTTGTGTAAGTCCATAACCCTTCTGAATCTCAATACGAGAGACAGGGTCGAGATACCACTTGTTTGTCCAATAGCCGGGATCCCACCAGCGGCGGGCACCATTGACAATTACCGTCTTCTCATATTCGAACTTGGGCCATGGGGTGCTGGAGTCCCAGCGCTGGTCACCTTCCGTCAGACGGTTTCCGTTATCGTCAAGACGGTAGATTTTAATCTCATGAAGCGGTTTGGTAAAGAGATCCTGACGCATGCGACGAACCATGTCATAGAGGCGGTCGCCACACTCGGCACCAATCTCACAGTTGCGCTCACGCAGGATTTCGTTAATCAGGTTCTCTTTGTTTGATGTCAGGTTCAGACTGGGATTCATCTGCTCCAGACGGCCTAGGCCGACGCGGCTACGTACTACATGGAGGTCATCCAATGCCCCCTGCAGGTCACCAGTCTCTGCTTTGGCTTCCGCACGGATGAGGTACATTTCTGCCAAACGGACGTATGACACGCCTATGTACTCGTCATTCATTCTGTCGTTCGTATAGTCAAGCATCCATTTGAACTTTCGATAGCCCGTCTGTACTTCATCCGGAGCGGCAGTAGCGAAATTGTTAGCATCGTAATCCATGGCACCGTTTACCCAAGTGTCCACATAGTTAAAACCAGCATAGTCGAATCCGGCTGGCAGCGACTGACGGGGAACCAACATCGTCTCATACAGACGCGGATCGCGGTCAGCAAAGATGTCTACCCCAGGATTCTTTTTGCCATAGATGTCTGAATAAGGGAAGTCGCGACCGTCCTGCATGCCAAAACATTCCATTAGCTCGTTGGTAGGGACAGCACCGCCCTGACGATAGCAGTCCATGGCGAAGCCTCTCCAGCCCCAGCCCCATCCGTTTTCTACGACAGCACCATCACGGACCACATCGGTCATCAGCTGCGTGGGATGAACGTCGAAGATTTTTTCATGACGCGTCGCATTGTTACGATAGCGGTAGGCTTGGCGGAATGCCATGCGGTAGCCGGCCTCGTCCTGCGTCTTGGGCTGTATCAGCTGATAATAATTGCCATTGGTAGCATTATCCTGGAAGAAATCATTGCAATACTGTAGGCAGCGCTGCCATAGTGCAGGATCCTCCTTGCCGAACCATATATGTTCCTCACTCTCCAGACCAGTCGGTTTCTTATCGTATGTCAGATAAGGCTTGGAGTTATTAAATAGTGGAGAAGCAGCAAACATCCACACCTTAGCACGCAGGGCACGAGCTGAGGCACGTGTCAGACGACCTGACCACTGGTCAATATCGGCGTCGGGGATGTTCCAGATGTATCCAGGTTCATCGATGGCACACTGAATCAGCGAGTCGATGAACTCTACGGTCTGCCAGGCAGTAGAACGGCCTTCAGTAAAATTCTCTCCTACTGGGAATGCCTTCTTCACGAGACACAGACCGCCGAAGTTGCGAAATGCATCGAAGTAACGGCTGGCCATGATGGTATAAGCCTCACCGCGCAGACGACTTTTCTCATCAGCACTCATATCGGGGACCTTGTCAATATTCTCGATAATCTGCCAGCACTTGCGCACCGTTTCATAAATGGATACGCGGCCACCAGCATCGCTGTCAAGGCCACTTTTTGTGGAATAAGAGAATTTTCCTTGGAAGTTACCATCTTCCGTATCTTGAGCATTCTCGTTCAAGAGTCCAGGATAGTAGCTCTGTTTGGGGCCGCCCCAACTCACGTAACAATGATAGGAGTCGGAAAGCACGTCAATGGGTGCACCGTTCATCATATTTCCCGAGGTGTAGGTACAGTAGAGTTGTCCATAGGCGCTCCACAGGAAATTGCGGGTGTATTCGGCCTTGGAGAACACCGTGTCGATATTCACGTCGACACCAGGGGCTTTCTCAAGGAAGGCATTACCCACATTGATATCGTCGACACATGCCGTGAAGATGCTGGTAGTCATCCCCAAAGCCAATATGTAAATAGATAATTTTTTCATAATCTTCGTTTTTATAGCGGTAGCAAATTTTTCACTATTCACTTTTTACTTTAGAAATTGACTTGCAAGCCAAAGTTATACACACGTGTCATAGGATAACGAACACCGAAGTCAAGTCCTGAGCCAGGAGCCTCGGGGTCGTTGCCCTTGAAGTCTGCGAATGTCAGCAGGTTCTGTCCCGATGCATAGAATCTCACATAGTTGAGTAGTGGCAGCCACTTAGGCTTGTTGATGGTATAGCCAATCTCCATATTCTTCAGACGTACATATTTAGAGTCAATCATCCACGCCTGTGAGTCATGGTTATTATGAACACGGTTGGTGAACGAGATACGTGGCAGAATGGCCTCTGGATTATCCTCTGTCCAAGAGTTGTCGGCCACCCATTGTGTTAGTGCCGAAGTGTTGGTTGAGCCGAACTGGTCGCGGAAATATCCATTCAGTACGCGGCTTACGTTGTCAGCACCTACCCAAAGCATCGAGAAGTCGAGCCCCTTCCAGTTCAGGCTGGCATTGACCGACCAGGTGATTTCAGGATTGTCGGTATAGCCGAGGGGCTTCTGGTCGTTTGCGTCAATAACACCGTCACCATTCAGGTCTACGAAGACAGCATCACCATATTTCAGGGTGATACCCTCCTGATCGGGCATCTCCACACCATATTTTGCCTTATAGCGTTCCTCAGTTCCAGGCTGGTAGAACTCAAACAGGTCGTAACCAAAACGCTGTCCTACCGGCAGGCCGGTACGGCTCAGGTAATCATACATGGGCGGCACCTCGAGCATCTCAATCACCTTGTTCCGGGCAAAGGCAATGCTTGGACTGATGTTATATCGGAAATCGCCAATTTTGTCGGCCCATTTCAAGGTCAGCTCATAACCATGGTTCTTCACACGGCCCTCATTGACGTAGCTTGACGGAAGACTGGTCACGGCAGGCAACAAAGAGGCATTCGATACGAGGATGTCCTTACGGTCTTCCCAGAACAGATCGAGGTTTACTGTCAGCCGGTCATTGATGAAGGCTGCATCCAAACCAACGTTGATCTTTGAAGCCGTCTCCCAGGTGACGTTGGGGTTACCAGCAGTCAGTTCCTTCACGGCCTGCAGCCAGTTGCCCCTAGTGCCAAAGTTAGCGCCTCGGTTCTGCGGGTTCGTCGTCATCGAGCCAGTATAGAACTGCCATGCTCCTGGCAGATATAGGAAGCGGGCACCGTTGGTGTTGTCGTTACCGACCTTGCCCCATGAACCACGTAGCTTCAGATAACCGACATATTTTTTGATTGGCTCCCAGAACTTTTCGTTCGACGGTATCCAACCTACGGAGAACGAGGGGAATGTACCGTAGCGCTTGCCCTCGGCAAAGTTCTCCGAGCCGTTATAGCCGATATTAAAGTCAATCATATAGCGTGTGTCATAGTCGTAGGTAACGCGACCCACAAGTCCTACATAACCCTTTGGAATCGATTGGTACAAGCTGTTGTCGGAATCCCAAGGATAATAGGTCTTGCTCTGGTTATAGAGCAGCAATGCGCCCACATTGTGCAAACCAAACTTCCTGGCGTAGTTGAAACTGGCCTCGGCATACCAGTTGCGGTCTCCCCACTTGGCCTCGCTGTAAGGAAGCGGCCATGTAACATTTTCCTTGCGGAGCACCTCTTTGCCGTCAACGATGGTTGCCACGTAGGTAATACCAGTACCATATCCATTATGGCGGTCTTTTCGTGCCGTATAGTCGGTATTGTATGAGCCTTTGATCTTGAAGTCCAGACCAGGGGTGATGAAGCTCATGTCGAGTTTATACTGTAGGTCAAGATTCAGCACATTGGTGCTCTCGCCGACGTAGCCCAGATCATAATAGTTTGAAAGGGCATCACGATCGTAGGGACCTACGATATTATCATCGGCAACAACATGACGGCCTTGGTCATCGATACCTATACCAGCATATGGAGTGGCTCCCTGCAGGTAGCGGAAAATGAATCCTTCGCCGCCACCCAGTATATTGCGGTTCTGAACACGTCCGCCCAATGTGAGTGCCAACTGACTATACTTGGATACATTAATGTCCAAATTGGCACGATAGTTGAAACGGTTATACCTAAAAGTCTCATCGTCATTCTTTGAGAAAGTCTTGAAAAGTGAATTCTGATTCAGGAATCCCGCAGAGACGAAATATCTCACCTTCTCTGTACCTCCGTTCACGTTGACGTTGACCTGCTCCTGCCATGCGGCATCCTTCATGATGTAGTCAATCCAGTCGGTATTGGGGAATGTGACAGGCATGTCACCCGTACGGAAATGCTCCATTACATCCTGACTGAAGCGGATACCAGTGTTGGCGTAGGGCGTGTAGTCGGCGATAGTGGCACTACCGGGCCACTGACTCATGGGCAATGCGTCGGTGATGGCCGTGTAGTTCCACATCTTTCCGTAGGTATAGGAGTCGGCGAAATCCACAAATTTGGAGATTGTCTGAATGGCAGTACTTGCCGAGACTGTCACCGATGCCTTGCCTGGTGTACCGCGCTTAGTGGTGACAAGGATGACGCCATTGGCACCACGCACACCGAACACGGCTGTGGCGGAGGCATCTTTCAGGATGGAGATATCCTCAATCTCGTTCGGGTCGAGTTGTCCGAAGGGACGTTCCACACCATCGACGAGTACCAGCGGCTCGGCACTATTCAACGAGCCGGTACCACGCACACGGATCACAGGCTCATCGGCGCCCGGCATACCCGAAGGTTGCACCACCGACATGCCCGGCAGCTTTCCTTGCAGGGCATTACCGACATTGGCCACAGGCGACTTCAGCAGCTCCTCGCCACCCACGGCAGCAACGGCACCAGTGATGGTTACCTTTTTCTGCTGACCATAGGCAATGACTACCACTTCTTCCAATGCCTGCGCATCGGGCTGCATGGTCACATTAATCTGGCGCCCCTGCACCCGGCGTTGCTGGGTGAGGTAGCCCACATACGAAAACTCAAGCGTTGCCCCTTGGGCTACTGACTGGATGCGGTAGTGGCCGTCGATGTCTGTAACACCGCCAGCTCCCTTTCCTTGTACGATGACTGAGACGCCTATCAGCGGTTCGCCGGTTTCGTCGATCACCGTTCCTTCTACCGTCAGAGTTTGGGCAAACGCCACATCAGGCATCAGGCAGAGTAGTGCCAGAATGCCCAATAGAATACATTTACTTTTTTTCATCATCTGGTTTTAAAATTAGTTGTAGTATTTATTTATTGTGAATAATATTAAAAGGGGACAATTCGCTTGCAAAGATATAAAAAAAATTCAAACTACAAAAAAAATCGTTGCATGAATTTACGCAAACGTTGCGTACGCCACACTTTAGGCAAATTCTTGCGGAACTTGTTTGCAGTTTGCGAAAAAAGATGTATCTTTGCAAGCAATATTTGCGAAATGATGTTACTAACACAAAACAGTATGAAAAAAATCTATTCTTTGGCACTAGTTGCCATGGCGATGCTGGCAATGATGGCCTGCACGAACAAGAGTGAGAAAAATGACGGAGTAAATGACTTCAAGATTGGACGCGGCACGAACGTGAGCCACTGGCTGTCGCAGAGCGAAGAGCGGGGTGAGGCCCGACAGATGCACATTCAAGAGGATGATTTCGCCCGGCTCGATTCGCTGGGCTTTGACTTCGTACGTCTGCCCATTGACGAAGTGCAGTTCTGGGACGAGAACGGAGAAAAGTTACCGGAGGCTTGGGAACTGATGACCAACGCCATCAACTGGGCCGAGAAACACCATCTGCGCACTATCGTTGATTTGCACATCATCCGTTCGCACTACTTCAACGCCGTGAACGAGGGCGACGGTAGCGCCAATACGCTCTTTACTTCCGAGAAGGCGCAGCAGGACCTCATCAACATGTGGTACCAGCTGAGCGACGCGTTGAAGAGTTACAGCAACGACTCTGTGGCCTACGAATTCATGAACGAGCCAGTGGCCGATGAGCACGAGCAATGGAATGAGCTGATTGCCAAGGTTCACAAGGCATTACGCGAGCGGGAGCCCCAGCGCACGCTGGTCATCGGTAGCAACCGCTGGCAGGGCTACGAGACGATGAAATACCTGAAGGTGCCCGAAGGCGACAAGAACATCATCCTTTCGTTCCATTACTACAACCCGATGATCCTAACCCATCGTGGCGCATGGTGGACACCCATCGGCCACTATACGGGCAAGATCAACTATCCTGGCATCATGGTGTCGCAGGAGGAATACGATGCTGCTCCCGACTCGCTGAAGCCAGAGCTGGAGCCATATCTCAAGCAGGAGTGGAACATCGACAAGTTGCGCGCCGATTTCGCCGACGCCATTGCTGCCGCTAAGAAGTACGGCTTACAGCTATTCTGCGGCGAGTGGGGAGTGTATGAACCTGTCGATCGCGAACTGGCCTACAAATGGACAAAGGACATGCTGACCGTGTTCAAGGAGAACAACATCGCCTGGACCACGTGGTGCTACGATGCTGACTTCGGCTTCTGGGACCAGAAGAAGCACGACTTCAAGGATAAGCCTCTGGTCGATCTTCTGATGGGGGAATACTAACAAAGAACCAAGAAAGTCTTGGTATTCTCAAAGGCGAAGCAGGAGGAACCAGTCGCGTAAAACATTCTTATACTGATTCTGGGAGTCGGCAATCAAAAGAAGGATGGGGCCTTCCCCTTCGATGGATGGGAGAAGGCACATACCTTCGTAGTTGGCAAACTTACGGCCGGTAAGGGTGAGACGCGTCTTGAATTCAGTCAAAAGGCGTTTCTCCAAAACAACCTCATCATTGTTCCCGTCAGAAGGAAGGTGCACCTCGTAGAGGCGAATAACGGTCTCGGCATCAAGCTTCAGACGGGGCACGCGCACCTGACGTTCGAGCACGAGCAGGCGACCGTCGCCTGTGGCACAGAGTGCCGACACACCATGATAGTACTTTCGACTAATAGGTGCATCGGGACGATAGCGATACTGACACGTAGGCTGAAGGTCATCGCCAAAGGCCTGTATGCGCAACAGCTCCTCGCCAGGCAAAGCCCGCTCGGTAGTAGTGAAGAACTGATGTGAAAGGGTATCGTAGGTCAGAGATTCGAGTCCCAAGTTGTGACGGGCCCGTTTAAACTCAGGCGGCATGGCCAAGCGTCGGCCTGTGCGTCGCCCGTCGAGGGAATACTCATAGACCTCATTGTCGGCCTCGCCACTAATAAATAATGTACGCGAAGAGGGACGGTAACAGATGCCCTCCATGTCGCGATTAGCCTGACCACTACTGCGATAGCCCATGTTCTCAGCCTCGGTAATGCGGCTCTTCATGCTGTCAAAAGCGAGACGAAAGACATAAAAGCCATCGTCGGCATTCTTGTCATCGACCACAGCAAACAGGTCGCCACCTATGGGGCAGATACCGCTATAGTTGCCAGCGGGAATCTGCTTGGGGAAATGGAAACCCACCCCTGACCCCTCACGAGCGGGAGGGGAAGATATACCCAGACTGCTGATAAGACACAGAAGCGAGGTAATTACTCCCCTCCATATAGGGAGGGGCCAGGGGAGGGTCTTCTTCATTTACTTGACAGGCTTGATGGCGAAGGTGAAGTCGTAGTCCTTAAAGGGCACACGATACTGCTCCAAGGGCCATGCGCCCCATGAATTCACACATCCCAAACCAAACTGGCGCTGTTGGATAAACACCTGCGTCTTGCCGGCAGGGATGAGGTCACCACTATGATGGCCCCATTTCTTGTCCTTGTTGGGACCGTCGTCGAGCTGATCCATCGTGTAAGGCATAGCGCTGGCCTCCATTGGAGCGTTCGAATAGAACTCCAGTCCATTACCATCAGCGTTGAGTACGCGGAACCAACGCACATCGGTGTGGTTGCCGCTCTCCTGCGGACGTACATACTCGTAGTACTCATCCTGCACCTTGTTGGCATAGACACCAATGAATTCCGAAGAGTTGCGATCGATGTAGTTCTCGACGGGGCCGCGGCCGTAGTATTCAATACGGTCGTACTGCTTAGGCATCTGCAGCTGCATGCCGTAGCGGAACATATCGCTGGCCTGAGCCTCCTTGTCGGCCGTCATCTGCTCGCGGATAATTACTTCGCCCTCAGCCGTGAGGGTATATGTCATGGTAAGCGTAGCAAACGGCGGACGACGCTGCTGGTTGTTGCCCCTCTGACCGGGCACTCGAGCCTCGGGTTCGCGCATCTCAATGGTGGCGACAACTGAATTGTCGGTCGAAGTGACCTCCCTCACTCTCATTCCGAAGTTTTTCCATATCTGGAAGCGGTTCTGCAGACCAGCACCATAGTCGTTGTCAGTAGGAGCGCGCCAGAACTCGGGCGTGATGCTCTCGCGGAACTGGAGCATGCGCTTGCCATCAACATTCAGATAGTCAATCATACCCGAACGCTTGCCCACGGAGAAATCAGTACCATTAGCCGACAGCTTGATATAGGTATTGGTCTCCTCCTTCGAGATTCCGGATTGTGCAGCTTCTCCGGAAAGCTCCGGATACTTATACTCGTTCAAGGCAAACTGCTGACGTGCCAGCACCTGGCCCTTCTCGATGAGCGGAGCCCCGTTCTTCGACTTGAACTGGAAGATGACAAACACCTCATTATCACCATGATGACCCAGCACGCGCTCTATTGTTTGCTGCAACTGCTGGTCGGTAATGAGCTTACGCTGTTGAGGCTGGATGCCGCTGATGTCGATGGTGCCTCCGTGACCAAAGGTCATGCCTGCCGGACGGCCGGCACTCTCATGATGATGATCGCCAGCACCTCCAACAAACCACTCCAGTTCCATATCGTCGAGCGTTTTGAAGAAGTTCTCATTGTAAATCTCAAACTTACCATCCTTCAGGCCCTTGTCGGTCACCCAGATACTCTGATAGTAATAGCCCACCTCATGAGCATGAGGATTCAGACGGCGGTCAGGGGCGATGATGCCATTGCAGTTGAAGTTATAGTCGCTGGCAGGATACTCGCCATAGTCGCCACCATAAGTAAAGATGGTGCGCCCAGTAATGGGGCTCTTGTCACGCATACCCTGATCGACGAAGTCCCAGATATAGCCACCCTGATACTTCGGCTCCTTTCGGATAAGATCCCAGTACTCCTTAAAGCCACCCATCGAGTTACCCATAGCATGGGCATACTCGCATTGGATGAGCGGACGAGGATTGTCGCCCTGACTATAGCGTTCGCAACCACGATAGTCGTAGTACATAGGACAGAAGATGTCGGTCTTGCCATTCTGCCCAGCCTGCTCAAACTGGCAGGGGCGCGTCGGATCGGTAGCCTTCACCCAGTCATAGGACTTCTCAAAGTTGGGACCATAGCCGGCCTCGTTGCCCAATGACCACACGATGATGCTGGGATGATTCTTGAACGAATGCACATTGCCATACTGACGCTCCAAGTGGGCCAGTTCAAAATCCTGACGCTTGGCCAGCGTACGGTCGCCATAGCCCATACCGTGGCTCTCGATGTTGGTCTCGGCCGTCAGATAGATGCCATACTCGTCGCAGAGGTCGTACCAACGGGGATCATCGGGATAGTGGCAGGTACGAACGGCATTGATGTTGAGCTGCTTCATGATCTTGATGTCCTGAATCATGCGCTCCACGGAGACAATATAGCCACCGTCGGGGTCAAGCTCGTGGCGGTCGGCACCCTTTATCAATATCGGCTGGCCGTTCACCAGCAGCTGGCCGCCCTTAATCTCGATGTGGCGGAAGCCGACGCGCAGGGGAACAACCTCGAGCACCTTGTCGCCTTGCTTCAGAGTAATCAGCACTGTATAGAGATGAGGAGTCTCTGCCGTCCAGGGTTTCACGGCGTTCAAGTAGATTTCGTGGTTCGGGTCAATCTCGCTGCTGATCTGACCATCATCGAAAATAAACTGCGCCGTGGCCTTGGCATTACCGACGGTCTTTGCATCGAACTTCAGGATGCCTCGGCCGGAATCCACCACCCAGTCCTGCGTCATGGTGATGTCCTGGATGTGGGCCTTCGGACGGGCATAGAGATACACCTCGCGGGCAATACCCGTGAAGCGCCAGAAGTCCTGATCCTCCAGATAGGAGCCGTCACACCAGCGCATCACCTGCATGGCGATGAGGTTCTCGCCCTTCTTCAGATATTTCGTGATGTTGAACTCAGCCGCTATCTTCGAATCCTCCGAGTAGCCCACGAACTTGCCATTCACCCACACGCTAAGGTTGCTGGTGGCCGATCCCACGTGGAAATATACCTCCTGACCATTCCAGTCAGCGGGCAGATTGAAAGTCTTACGATACGAGCCCGTATAGTTGTTGGTCTCGCCGATGTAGGGCGGGTCGTTATCAAATGTTGTGCACCAGGCATAGCCGACGTTCTTGTAGGTCTTGTCGCCGTAGCCCTCAATCTCGAAGAGGCCGGGCACGGGGAAATCAACCCATTGGGAATCGTCGAACTTCAGCGAGAAGAAGTCGGCGGGAGCAAGGTTATGGTCTTTCACGAAGTTAAAACGCCACTTACCCTCCATCGAGAGGTAACGGTCGCTCTTGGTCTTGTCACCTGCCTTGGCCTTATCGGCATTCTCAAAGGCGAAGAAGTCGGCACGGCGCGCTTCACGGTTCACTTGGTTTACGGCAGGGTCGCGCCACATAGGCGTCTGATCTGCTGCCAGGGCTGTGGCAGTTGCCACTAAAGCCATCGAAAGAATTAGTCTTCTAAGCATAACGGTTGGTTAGTAAAAAAAATAATTTGTGCAAAGATAAAAAGAATTTCTGAGAAACCCAAGCATTTCTGCAAATAATTGTTTACCTTTGCATGCAAAATGCAAAATAACAATGAAAAAGAAGCAGCAAATACAAAAGAAATCGCAACCAGCTCCTTGGCTCAAATACCTCTCACCACTTCTTTGCGTTGCAGCACTTGTGGCCGTAGCCGTGAGTCTGCTCAGCCTGGAAAGTGAATACCTGTGGAAGGTACAGGAGCTGAATCTGCATCTTGACACCTCGCTGTTCTTCAAGCAACAGATGGTGGTGTCGGGTGGCCTGCTAACATGGTTAGGCACCTGGTTCACGGAATTTTTCTATCACCCCCTCTTGGGTGTGGGCTGGCTCTGTTTGTGGTGGGCTCTGCTGATGCTACTTATCCAGCGTGCCTTCCGCGTACCCATCAAATGGTCAGTAGTCCTGCTCGTGCCTGTCGCCATGCTTCTGCTGACGTGTGTCGATCTGGGCTACTGGATCTACTACCTGAAGTTGCGCGGCCACTTCTTCGTGGGCACCATCGGTCTGTGCTTTACCTGCGGCGCCGTATGGCTGTTCCGCAGTCTGCCCGCCAAGTATTACCTGCGTCCGGTCTTCATCACGATAAGCACCCTCGTGCTCTATCCGCTCGCAGGATTCTACGGTCTGCTGGCAACGTTGCTGATGGGCATCATGGAGTGGCGTATAGAAGCAGAAAGCGCAAAGTCGTCAGACAAGAAATTCTCCATCCTGAATTCCAGATTCTTAGTTACTTCCGTCGTCGCCGTGCTGGCGATAGTGGTCATTCCCCTACTCTACTATCGCTATGTATTCTACCAAACGAGTCAGGAAAACATCTGGTGGACGGCACTTCCCCTCTTCCGCATCATTGAAGAGCACAAGGCCTACTATATACCTTATTATATTATAACCATCTTCTTCGTCATCATGGCAATCACCTACGGCAAGCTATGCAACGGCGAGGTGAAGAAGCCTTTCACATGGGGCGCCGTCCATGTATTGCTGCTTGTCGTGCTGATCATCGGCGTGAAGAACTATTGGTATCGCGACTACAATTTCCACAAGGAGCTGCGCATGCAACGTTGCATGGAACAGCAAGACTGGAACGGCATTCTGCAAGAAGCAACCGATCTGCAAGACGAACCCACACGCGCCATCGTGCTGATGAAGAACCTGGCCCTGTTCCGACTGGGCCGTCAGGGCGACGAGATGTATCACTATCGCACAGGAGCCAAGGCCAGCAACACGCCGATACCCGTCAGCATGACACAAGTGGTGGGTCACTCCGTCTATTTTTTCTACGGTCTGGCCAACTACTGCTATCGCTGGTGCCTGGAGGACGGCGTGGAATACGGATGGCGAGCCGAATACCTGAAGTATCTGACGCGTTGCTCGTTGCTGAACGGCGACTATCGCGTGGCACGTAAATATATCGACCTCCTGAAGCAGACACGCTACCACCGCGAGTGGGCTATGGAGCAAGAGAAATACCTCGGCCAGGACGAAGCACTCCGTGCCGACAGCCTCTACGGCCCCATCTTCCATCTGATGAACTTTAACGACAACCTGAGCTCCGACCAGTCCATCGTCGAGAAGTTCCTGATGGAACACTTCGTACACGACAAGAGCGATGACAAGCTCTATCAGGACCAGTCGCTAAATGCGGCCCTATGGATGAAGGATATTCAGATGTTCTGGCCGTTCTTCAACCAGTATGCACGCAACCATCGTTCCGAGCACATGCCTATTCACTATCAGGAGGCAGCCTACCTCTATGGGCATCTGGAAAACGGCGTGGATATCGCCCACATGCCTTTCGACCCACAGGTGAAGCAGACCTACGACGCCTTCATGCAACTGGCCCAGCGCTGCCAAGAGCAAGGCATGACCGAGGAGCAGATGAAGGACGTGTTCTATCCACAGTTCGGCAAGACCTTCTACTATGAGTATTTCCTCATACGCAATCAGAAACTGTATTAGTGGTGAGAGGTTAGTAGTTAGAAATAAGAGACAAGAATTATGAAACGCATATCATTTGTTATTTATAGTCTATCATTTAGCATGGCGCTCCTGCTGAGTGCATGCTCAGGTGCCAGCATCCCCGAAAGCTATACCCAGGCCGACGGCCTGCCGACCATCTATCCCGACTATGCCGACGTGACGATACCCGTTAACATAGCCCCGCTCTCCTTCCAGATAGAAGATGCTAACGCCACCGACGCGGTGGTACGCTTCAGCTACGGCGACGAGGAGATACTCTGCGGCGGACTGAAGGCAGAACCCGCCATCGACGACTGGCACGCCCTCTGCGACAAGGCCAAAGACGGCGACATAACCGTCGATGTGTATGCCCGTCAGGGCGATAGCTGGACACACTTCCAGCCCTTTGCCATCCACGTATCGGCCGACAGCATCGACCCCTACATCAGCTACCGTCTCATCTCGCCAAGCTATGTCACCTACGAGGAGCTGACGCTAAACCAGCGTTGTCTGGAGAACTACGACGAGCAGGTGATGGTCGATAACATGCTCTGCGCCACCGAGAAGAACGGCCAATGCGTAAACTGTCACAACTATCAGATGTACAACCCCCAGCGCATGCAGTTCCATGCCCGTCAGAACCATGGTGGAACCGTCATCGTCTATGACGGACAGATCAAGAAGGTGAACATGAGGAACGACTCCACCATCTCGGCTGGCGTATATCCCACCTGGCACCCCACCCTGCCCCTCATCGTCTATTCCACCAACAACACCAGCCAGAGCTTCCACACCCTGAACGCGAACAAGATTGAGGTGGTCGATGCCGCCAGCGACCTCATCATCTACGACGTCGAGAAGGACGAAGTGGCCAACGTGGAGAACGACCCGCAGGAGTTTGAAGTCTATCCCTTCTGGGCCCCTGACGGCAAGACGCTCTACTACAGTAGCGCCCATTTCGAGTTCCGCGATACCGTCGAGCACGCACTCGAGGTTTATAAGCGCGCCAGCGACGTGAAATACAACATCTACAAGAAAGCCTTCAACCCCGAGACACGCCAGTTCGGTCCCCGCGAGATGGTGTTCCAGGCCGACTCGCTGACCGCCGACGTGCTGGGTATGAGGCTCGACTCCGTATCAAGAATTGTCAACCACAGACCCGACACGCTGGGACTCAGCGCCACCCTGCCGCGCATCTCACCCGACGGCCGTTTCCTGCTCTTCACCTTGGGACGCTATGGCGTGTTCCACATCTGGCACCACGAGGCCGACCTCTGGATGAAGGACCTGCTGACAGGCCGCGTACGCCCCATGAACGAAATCAACTCCAAGGACACGGAAAGCTATCACTCCTGGTCGAGCAACAGCCGCTGGGTCATCTTCAGCAGTCGTCGCGTCGATGGCAACTTCACCCGTCCGTTCATCGCCCATATCGACAAGGACGGCCACGGCTCAAAGCCCTTCGAACTGCCCCAACGCGACCCGAACTATCATCATGAATTCATGAAGAGCTACAACATTCCCGAGTTCATGCGCGGCCCCGTCACCATCACGCCTCAGCAATTCGCCGACGTGCTGAAAAACGACAACGTAGAGCCAGCCAAGTTCGTCAGCAAGTAAATTCCAAGGCATCAGAATAAGAAAGGGAACCGATGGGTTCCCTTTCCTTTTTTACCTTTCTGTTCAATCAGCAGGCTGAGCACGAGACCTCCATTATAATTATAAAACAAGACAAATTTACACATTACCAAAGTAATTTCCCCCCAAAATTTTTGTGGTTCAAAACTTTTCGTATATTTGCAGGCGAATCAGTCAAACAAACAAAATGTTTAACCCCTAAAACCTGAAATGCCTATGAAGTAAAACAGGACGAACAACGCTACGACCTGATGATGAGGCACAGCCTCACGGGCCACAGAGATTTTAATTAACAAACCAATAATTATTAACTTACAGGTTAGCGTTCCTGTTCGTACTTATTACATAGATTTGAGCTTTCAGCTCTTGTTAGAAAATTGAAAAAACATTGAACATTTTTGCGAGTATGGACGTGATGATGATTTCGAGGCACAGGCAGTGGCGGGCGTGGCAGTTCGGTAGGCGACACTCGGGACTATTCTCTGGAAGTGGTGCATCGGGAGGCGATGGTGATGACTTCTGGGGATGGGTGGATTCGTGGCCAGCGTGGGTGAAAGCGACGGTTGTGGTGGTGATCGTTGGCGGGTTTCTGCTGACGATGGTTGTATGGGGGCCTGTTGCGCTGCTGAAGGTGCTGTTTTGGATTCTTATCGGGATGGTGTGCCTGCTGTGCGTGGCTTGGATAGTATTACAGGTAGTGATGGCTGTAAGGGTTGTGGTGGATTGGATAAGGGGGCTGTGACAATGACGCAACATAGAAGGACAGGCCTAGGACAATTAAGAGTTTAGAATATAGAGGTGTCGGCCAAGGCCGAGTAAGATGTAAGAATGAAGAATTAGAAAAAGGGCGGCGCGCCATCTTGCACATATTTGCCTTCAAATCGATAATTATAAAAAGTATAATTTGGCATAAACCCTTTAGGGCTATTTCCAAAAGAACTCCCCGACATTTGCTTGCAGATGTCGGGGAGTTTTGTCTTATAGTTAGTACCGCGAGTGATGGTATTCCCCATATCGTAGTGCCTTTAAAGTTTATTTAGAGAAAATTGATTACTACGCAACAAAAGCAAAACTTATTTGCGGATTTTTGTTTCGAACGAGAGTATCTTAGAGATTTATCTCAGAGACACGAAGAAGTGAGCAAATCGAGTCACTTTGTCCTGTTAATTATTACTAATCACCGTAACTATGTGTTAAACGGATAGCTGCCTCCTTTCTTAAACGAGCGGCCTGCTATTCTCATTTAGGAGGCTGCTAATTTCGACGAGCGACGTGCTTGTTTCGTTTTGATGGCCTCTTTGGGGTAAAAAGATGCCTTCTTCAGGGCCAAAAGGTGCCTTCTTTATGCCTTGGAGAAGGCATCTGTTTTTTGACTTATTACGCGCGTACGCACGCGCGCACACTTAAATTTTTTCAAAGAAAAATCTGCACTTCTGTTACAGATCGTTGTAAACTGCTGCCTGACAATGAGATAGATAGGTGCAGATATGGTGACAATAGTGACAGATATTCTGATTTTTAGCCTCAAAGGCTGCATTTTTTTGAAGAAAAACGATGAAAAAAGTTCAAAAATACTCAAAATCGGACTGAAAAACAGCCAAACAGCCCCGTTTTTACCCCCAAATTCGGCGTTTGAGAGCAAAAATGTGACAGAAAATCTCAAAAAATCAACAAAAAACAGAAAAATCCGCAAAAAGTTTATTTTGGACGCATCTACCCTGATCCTCTCAGGAGGAGGAGGAAGTTCTAAAGGATTATTCGTAGTCGTCGATGACGGCATTCATGAAATCCATCATGGGCTTGGCGGCACGGAAGATGTGCTCCATCTGGTCGAGCCAGGCATCGCCCTCATAGAAATCCTCAGCCACGCTATGCCAGGCGCAGTAGTCTTTCAGACGGAGCCATTGCACATGCTCCCAGTCCTTGGGGAAGCCCGACGGACAGGTCTTCAGCTTCTCCAGCCCAAAGCCCGACGAGGCTGTGCCTTTGGTCTCGCCCCAGAAAGGATTCTCGCTGTTGGCATCGCTCAGGAAATAGCGTTTGAAGTCGGCACGCTCCACACATTTCAGCCACTCATCGGTATTGGCCATGATCTCGTTGCGACAGGCCGTCAGAATGTTCGTGGGAAGCCAGTAGTTGCCGACAGCCAGCAGGCAGGCGCCGGGCTCCATGTGGATATAGTAGCCGCCACGTAGCGCCTTCTTGCCCTTGGCGTTGATATAGGCGCCGAAATGGTTCTTGTAGGGGGACTTGTCAGCCGAGAAACGTGTGTCGCGATAGAAGCGGTAGGTGCAGTCTTTCACGGTCTGCGTGCCTACCTCGGGGTCGAAGGCCACGATGCGCTCCAACGCCTGCCCTACCCCACGTTCCCATTCGTCGCGGGCAGCATCGTACTCCGCCTTGTGGGCATGGAACCACTCGCGATTGTTGTTCGCCATCACGTTGCGCAGGAATGTCTGTATTTTCTTTGAATCCATAGTCGTTATTGATTATTTGGTGCAAAAGTAAGCAAAATTATTGGAAATCTCAAATGTTTTCACTATTTTTGCAGCATGAAACGAGAAGAAAGATACCGACTCATTCTGGAGCATTTCCGACAGAAGATGCCCGAGGTGAACACCGAACTGGAGTTCGGCAGCGTGTTCCAGCTGTTGGTGGCCGTGGTGCTAAGCGCACAATGTACCGACAAGCGCGTGAACATGGTGA
Organism: uncultured Prevotella sp.; assembly: GCA_905233825.1. Classification (GTDB taxonomy): domain Bacteria; phylum Bacteroidota; class Bacteroidia; order Bacteroidales; family Bacteroidaceae; genus Prevotella. The sequence goes on from CAJOFE010000019.1 coordinate 38,852, forward strand.
CGCCCGAGCTGTTCCGTCACTATCCTGACGCGAAGAGCATGGCGCAGGCCGAGCCGGAGGATGTGCTGGAATATGTGAGTAGCGTGAGCTATCCCAACGCCAAGGCCCGCCATCTGGTAGAGCTGTCGCGTCTGCTCGTGGAGAAGCACGACGGCGAGGTGCCCAACGACATGAACGCCTTGTTGGAACTGCCTGGCGTAGGTCGTAAGACGGCCAACGTGATGCAAGCTGTGGCTTTCGGACGAACTGCGATGGCTGTCGATACGCATGTCTATCGCGTGAGCCATCGGCTGGGCCTTGTTCCCAAGACAGCCAACACGCCGCTGAAGGTGGAACAGACGCTGATGAAGCATATTCCCGCTTCCGACGTGCCGCGAGCCCACCATTGGCTGTTGCTGCATGGGCGCTACGTGTGCACCTCGCGAGCTCCCCATTGTGACCGTTGCAATCTTGAAAAGCTTTGTCCCAAGCTGCTCGAAGGCTCCAGGCTATCATAAAAGAAAAGGAGGTCATCAGTTGTTGACGACCTCCTTCCTTTTGTATGGATTGGTTTATGACAGGAATCCGAGCAGGGCACCGGCTGCAACAGCCGAGCCGATGACACCAGCCACGTTCGGACCCATGGCATGCATGAGCAGGAAGTTGTGGCGGTCGTACTCCAGTCCCATGTTGTGACTGATGCGAGCAGCCATAGGTACTGCGCTTACGCCGGCATTGCCAATGAGCGGGTTAATCTTCTTATCCTTCGGCAAGAAGAGGTTCATCAGCTTAACGAAGCAGACGCCGCTGGCCGATGCAATAGCGAAGGCAAAGGCGCCGATGGCGAAGATAAAGACGGTGTTCCACGTGAGGAACTCGCTGGCCTGCGTAGAGCAGCCCACGGTGAGGCCGAGCAGCACGACAACGATATCGTTGAGGGCCGTACCGGCAGTCTTGGCCAGACGGGTGGTCTTGCCACTCTCCTTCAACAGGTTGCCGAAGAACAGCATGCCCAGCAGAGGCAGCGCCGAGGGCACGATGAAAGTGGTGATGAGCAGTCCGATGATGGGGAACAGGATGCGCTCGGTCTGGCTGACCTCACGTCCAGGCTTCATCTTGATGACACGCTCTTTCTTCGTGGTAAGCAGGCGCATGATAGGCGGCTGGATGAGGGGTACCAAGGCCATATAGCTATAGGCACAGACGGCGATGGCTCCCATGAGGTTGGGCGAAAGTTTCGAACTGAGGAAGATAGCCGTGGGGCCGTCGGCACCACCGATGATGGCGATACCAGCTGCCTGGTTGGGCTCGAAACCGAAGGCCAAGGCAATCATATAGGCGCCGAAGATACCAAACTGGGCGGCAGCTCCGATGAGCATCAGCTTCGGATTGGCCAGCAGGGCCGAAAAGTCGGTCATAGCACCAATGCCGAGGAAGATGAGTGGCGGGTACCAGCCTTGTCGCACACCTTGATAGAAGATATTCAGCACGGAGTTGTCTTCGTAAAGACCAATCTCCAGTCCGGCATCACCACGGAAAGGGATGTTTCCGAGAATGATACCCAGTCCGATGGGCACGAGCAGCAACGGCTCGAAGTCCTTCTTAATGGCCAGATAGATGAAAAGGGCTCCGACCACTATCATGATGAGATTCCCCGCAGTAGCATTGGCAAAGCCTGTGTAGGTGAGGAACTCGTTGAAGTTTTCAGCTATAAAGTCAAACATTGTTTCGAGCCCCCTAAGTTAGGGGGTTGGGGGTCTGAACAAGCGGAAACCAGACCTATTTTAGGGGTTAATTGTTCCTTGATAGAGAGCCAGAAGCCTGCGCTTGTTCAGACCCCCAACCCCCTAACTTAAGGGGCTTTATCACCCTATTGTCAGCAATACGGCGCCTTCCATGACGGTTTCGCCCTGCTTCACAAGGATGGAAGTGACCTGTCCGGCATATTCCGACTCGATGTTGTTCTGCATCTTCATGGCCTCGAGCACAAGGATGGTATCGCCAACATTGACCTGCTGGCCTACCTGCACCTTGATTTCGGTAATGGTACCAGGCAGCGGAGCCTTCACACCATTGCCAGCCCCAGCGGGAGCAGCGGCAGGAGCAGCAGCAGGTGCGGCTGGTGCTGCGGCAGGAGTGGGAGCTGCAGCAGCTACTGGAGCAACAGCAGCAGCCTTCTTGGTAGCGGCCAGCGCAGGATGCTTGGCAGCATTGATGGGTTTCTGCATCTCAATCTCAAAGGGAATACCATTGACATTGACCTTGGCAATCTTGCCTTCTACCTCGGCGATTTCTACTTCGTAATCGACGCCTTTTACTTTATATTGATAAGTTTTCATGTGATTGTCTGTATTTTAATGAAGTTCTGGAGTTGTGGGAATGGACGGAGCATTATGGTCAGAAGGAAGGAAGGGGTCGTGCCAATGAGTCATCTGGCTGTACTCGTCGTCCCAGCCAGTATCCTTCGACTTGATGGTAATCACGCCGCTCTCCACGTCGTGCACATCGTCCTCGTACTGGCGCAGGGCCAAGCCAATGACGGCCATATAGACCTCCATGTCAACACCCTTGAGGTCTAAGCCCTCCTGCAGCACGTTGCCTGTCTTGTGAGCGAGTTCCTTCGTGACCTCCACGGTCTTGGTGATAGGCTTAATGGGCTGTGTGTTGGCCACCTTCTTAGCCGTATCCATGTGGCGCATCACCATGCCGAAGATGGTGAAGAACAGCCAAAGCAACGCTAAGCAGAGGAACACAATGCCCATAGCCATGATAGCCATGGCAAATCCGTGAGGATCCTGCTCCTTGAACTTATCAACGCCCGTCTGCTGCTGTCCTTCGCTGGCCGTATTCTCAATGCCAGGCGTCACCTGCTGCGGGTTTCTCACCACCCATCCCTTACCCATGCGGGCATAGGAGCAATCGGCACCAAGGATAGGCACGCTGACCGAATCGATGAGCTCCACGCCGTTGCCGTTGTAGAGAGCCACCCATACGGCTGCCGAATCAGGAATCTGCACCTGAAGGTGTAACTTGCCCTGTGCAGGGCTGGAATTTCCAAAGAGTACCAAGTGCTGGCGCGCGCCCATATTGGTACGCTCATCACCAGAAGGAATGATACTCATCAGCTTGATGCGATCGGGAGCACTCATACGCTCATCGAGCACCTGACGATTGGTGGTAAGGAACATGCCACGCACATTGTATGTGGTATAAGACGTGTTCTCCAACTCAATCCAGGCTTCGCGCTGTCCGAACTCATCCACAACACTATTGGCATTGTTGGTCAGCACCTCGCTGATGACGATGTTCTTGGCACCCTGACCAAAAACCATCTGCGAAGCGGTCAGCAACATAGCCGATAGCAGTAGTTTCAAGTTGTTCATTGTTGGTTTACGTGTATTAATAATAATGTTATTGACAGAAGAAGAGTACGATGAGCTGTGCCGTAAGGATGCGCAGGAACATCGAGAGCGGATAGACCGTAGAGTAGCCCACAGCAGGGGCCTCTTTCGAGCAGATGCTATTGGCATAGGCCAGAGCAGGGGGATCGGTATAGGTACCCGAAATCATGCCAGCAATGGTGAAGTAGTTGAACTTGAACTTCATGCGGGCGATGGGACCTACTATTAATATAGGTATGATCGTGATGAAGAAACCTGTAAGTACATAGAGCAGCCCGTCGCCTTCCATTACCGTCTGGAAGAAGCCTGCACCTGCCTTGATGCCCACCGAAGCGAGGAAGAGCACCAGTCCTATCTCGCGCAGCATCATATTGGCCGAGGTGGTGGTATAGGTCACGAGCTTGATCTTATAGCCATAGCGACCAATGAGGATGGCAATAATGAGCGGACCTCCGGCAATGCCCAGCTTCATGAGCGGCATGCCAGGAATGAAGGGCAGCGAACCGAAGATGATACCCAGGAAAACACCCACGAAGATAGTGGCGATATTAGGCGCATCCAAGCGCTTCACACTATTACCCATCTTATTAGCCACACGATCAACAGCGTCCTCAGGACCTACAACCATGATGCGATCGCCCACCTGCAAGGGAAGCGACGGCGAGGCAAAGAGGTCCATTCCATGACGGGTGACACGGGTGACGTTCACGCCATAGACGCTGGAGAAGTGCATCTGTCCGAACGTTTTACCATTCACATTGGGATTGGTCACCACCACACGCTTCGATACCATAGGCTGGTCAGTCTGCTGCCAATCGACTTCGATGACAGGGCCTATAAAAGCCATGATAGCTTCCCAGTCGGCTTCGGAACAGACAATAAAGAGCTGGTCGCCGATGTGGAAAACAGTATTACGGTTGGGAATAGCCACATGACCATCGTGCAGGATACGCGAACACACGAAGTCGCGGTTCAGGAAATCATGAACCTGCAGCAACGTCTTGCCTTCCAGATACTGATTGGTCACTTCCAAGTGCATCTTATGAGGCTTCTTGTTCACGTTGGCATTGGCTTGCGCCTCCAAGTCAGCCTCTTCCTTCTCCAAGCGTACCTTGCAGATATAGCGGATAAGGATGATGGCACCAATGATACCCAGCACACCAAGAGGATAGGCACATGCATAGGCAGATGCTATCTGCGGAGCACCTTCGCCATAGACCGAAGCCAACGCCTCGTTGGCAGCACCAAGACCAGGCGTGTTGGTTACGGCACCATAGAGCGTACCCACCATCATGGGCAACGTTGTGTTATTGTTGGTATCGAAGAAGATGAAATAGCAGCCGAACATCACAAGAATGTTGAGCGCTATAGCCGTGACTGCCAAGCCGTTGAGCTTTACACCGGCCGCACCGAAACTCTCAAAGAAGCCTGGGCCCACCTGCAAGCCTATCATAAAGACAAAGAGGATGAGACCAAAGTCTTGAACAAATGTCAAGATATCAATTGGAGCGGTAAAACCGAAATGACCGGCCACAATACCTGCGAAAAGCACGAAGGTAACACCTAAGGAAATACCGAACACCTTAATCTTACCCAAATAGACGCCGACGGCAATCACCACCGCATAGAGTAATGCGATGTGCGCCACCGAACCGGTATTGGTGAAAAGATTAGTCAGCCACTCCATAGCATCTTATTTCTTTAATGCTGCAATACTTTCCTTCAAAGCGGCAATCTTCTCCTCGGCATCGCTCTGCTTCTTGCGTTCCATAGCTACGACAGCCTCAGGAGCATTCTGTACAAAACGCTCGTTGCTGAGTTTCTTCAGCACACCAGTCAGGAAGCCTTCGAGGTGAGCCAGCTGAGCCTCCATTTTCTCAATCTCAGCATTCACATCGATGAGGTCGCCAAGAGGAACGGCAAATTCGTCGGTATCTACCATGAAGGCGCTGGCCATCGAATCCTTAGTCTCAACTACGGTAATGGCTTTCAGGTTGGCCATCTTCATGATGATGTCGTTGTAGGACTCGTACCTATTGCTTCCAACGACCTGAAGCTCGAGCTGTTCCTTAGGAGCGATGTTCTTCAGGCTACGTACTGTGCGCACGCCGCTAACCACCTGCTTCACCTGCTCAATATCGGCGAGGAGCTGCTTGTCTTCAGCGGGTAAAGAACCAAGAACGAGTTGGTCGCGCATGATGCTCTCACCAGACTTGCGGTCATAGAGTGCCTGCCACAGTTCTTCGGTAATGAAGGGCATGAACGGGTGGAGCATCTTCAGCAGCGTCTCGAAGAAACGCAGGGTAGCCTCGTAGGTCTCACGGTCGATAGGCTGTTGCTGTCCATCCTTATAAGCGGGCTTCACCATCTCCAAATACCATTGTGAGAACTCGTCCCAGAAGAGCTTATAGACAGTCATCAACGCATCGCTGATGCGATACTTCGAGAAGTGGTCTTGCAACTCTTCATTGGCCTGCTTCAGCTTGGCGTCCATCCAAGCCACAGCCGTCTTGTTTGCGATGCTGCATACAGAACTGTCGGCCACCTGCCAACCTTTCACCAAGCGGAAGGCATTCCATATCTTATTGTTGAAATTACGGCCCTGTTCACAAAGCGCCTCGTCAAAGAGAATATCGTTACCAGCCGGAGCAGAGAGCATCATACCCATGCGCACACCATCGGCACCGTATTTGTCAATCAGTTCGATAGGATCAGGACTGTTTCCTAAGCTCTTCGACATCTTACGACCCAGCTTATCGCGTACAATACCCGTGAAATATACGTTCTTGAAAGGATACTTGCCCATATATTCCTCGCCAGCCATAATCATACGAGCCACCCAGAAGAAGATAATGTCGGGAGCTGTCACGAGGTCGCTGGTAGGATAATAGTAATTGATTTCCTCGTTGCCTGGATTGTTGATACCATCAAAAAGGCTGACAGGCCACAGCCACGAACTGAACCATGTATCAAGCGCATCCTCGTCCTGACGAAGATCAGCATCCGTCACTTTCGAGTCTTTCTGCTGAGCCAGCTTCAGGGCTTCCTCACGAGTAGTGGCTACGACGTAATCATCGTTCTCATTATAGTAATAAGCTGGAATACGATGTCCCCACCACAGCTGACGCGAGATGCACCAGTCCTGAATGTTTTCGAGCCAGTTCTTATAGGTATTGACATATTTCTGGGGATAGAACTTCATCTCGCCATTCACTACTGGCGGTAGGGCGATGTCGGCAAAGTGCTGCATCTTGAGGAACCATTGCAACGAGAGACGCGGTTCGATGGGCGTATCAGGATTACGCTCCGAATAGCCCACCTTGTTGGTATAGTCCTCAATCTTCTCCATCAGCCCAGCCTCCTTCAAATCTTTGGTTATCTGCTTGCGGCAGTCCATGCGGTCCATACCGACGTAGATAGAACTCTGCTCAGAGATCGTGCCATCGGGATTGAAGATGTCGATAGTCTCCAAATTGTGGGTCTTACCCAGCATGTAGTCGTTGGTATCGTGAGCGGGTGTCACTTTCAGACAGCCTGTACCGAACTCAATATCCACGTAGCGGTCTTCAATGACGGGGATGACACGGTTCACCAAAGGCACGATGACCTTGCGGCCCTTCAGCCATTGGTTCTTCGGATCCTTGGGGTTGATACACATGGCGGTATCGCCCATGATTGTCTCAGGACGGGTAGTAGCCACTACTGCATAGTAACCCTTCTCATCCTTGTGGATGATGTTGCCTTCTGCCTTCAGGGCCTCTTCATTGTCAAGGACTTTCAGCCCATCCACATAATACTTCAAATGGAAAAGATGGCTTTTCTCTTCCTTATAAATCACTTCCTCCGTAGAAAGTGCGGTGAGGGCTTTCGGGTCCCAGTTCACCATACGCAAGCCGCGATAGATGAGTCCCTTGTTGTAGAGATCCACAAAGACCTTGATGACGCTCTCACTACGTTTCTCATCCATGGTGAAGGCCGTGCGGTCCCAGTCACAGCTGGCACCCAAACGGCGCAACTGCTTCAGGATGATGCCTCCATGCTCGTGTGTCCAGTCCCAGGCATGCTCCAGGAACTGCTCACGAGTGAGGTCGTGCTTCTTAATACCCTCGCCAGCCAGTTTCTTCACTACCTTGGCCTCCGTAGCAATAGAAGCATGGTCGGTGCCAGGCACCCAGCAGGCGTTCTTACCCTCCATACGGGCACGACGCACCAGGATGTCCTGAATGGTGTTGTTGAGCATGTGCCCCATATGGAGCACACCCGTTACATTGGGTGGCGGAATGACGATAGTATAAGGCTCGCGACCGTCGGGCTTTGAGCTGAAAAGTTTGTTATCTAACCAGTACTGATACCATTTACCTTCGACCTCGCGTGGGTCGTATTTACTCGCAATTTCCATAAATCTTATAAAAGCTTTCTCTATTTGGGGTGCAAAGGTACGAAGAAAAAACGAAAAGAGTGTTGTTTTAGCGTTAATCGGTGTTAAATATTGCGCATATATTCCGCACACATCTCTGCGCAGCGTTCACCATCGACTCCCGCCGAGACAATACCCCCCGCATAACCGGCACCTTCGCCACAGGGGAAGAGACCTGCAATGCGCACATGCTGCAACGTCAGGTTGTCGCGGATAATACGCACAGGCGACGAGGTGCGGGTTTCTACGCCAATCATCACGGCCTCGTTGGTCAAGAATCCATGTGCCTGACGGCCAAAGGTCTTAAAGCCCTGCTGTAAACGAGAAGCGATAGGGCGAGGCAGCCAGAAGTGTAACGGCGATGACACCAACCCCGGGGCATACGAACTGCGAGGCAAGTCGAAGCTCAACTTACCATTGACAAAGTCGGCCATTCGCTGGGCAGGAGCCGTCTGTTTCATGTTGGCCTGCTGCCAGCACAAACGCTCCAACTCCTCCTGATAGCGCATGACGCGCAGCACATCGTCGCCCTCGATGTCCTCGGGGCGTGTTTCCACCACCATACCACTATTGCTCCATTGCGTGCCACGACTGGCTGGGCTCATGCCATTCACCACCACCTGCTCGGGGCCAGTAGCCGCTGGAATGACAAAGCCACCCGGACACATGCAGAATGAATAGACGCCACGCCCCTCCACCTGGGTGACGAAAGAATACTCGGCGGCTGGAAGCCATTGTCCCCTGCCCTCCTTGCAATGGTACTGAATCTGGTCGATGAGCTGCGAAGGATGCTCCAGACGAACACCTACTGCAATGCCCTTTGCCTCTATCTCTACTTTTGCTTCAGCCAAATATCTGTAAACATCTCTGGCTGAGTGACCTGTGGCAAGAATGACGGAACCTCTAAACTCCTTTCCATTAGCCTCACATCCCACCACTTTAGAGCCATCAAAGAGCAGTCTGGTCATCTTCGTCTGGAAGTGCACCTCGCCACTACTATTTATAATGGTATTACGCATGGCCTCGATGACCTGTGGCAAGCGGTCAGTACCGATATGCGGATGGGCATCGGCCAGAATGGCGGTCGAGGCCCCATGCTGACAGAACACATGGAGAATCTTCTCGATACTGCCACGTTTCTTCGAGCGCGTATAGAGCTTGCCGTCGGAATAGGCTCCTGCCCCACCCTCGCCGAAGCAGTAGTTGCTCTCAGCATCCACCTGCTGCGTACGGGAAATAGCCGCCAAATCCTTTTTCCGCTCATGCACGTCTTTGCCACGCTCTAAAACAACAGGCCGCAATCCTAATTCTATCAGACGAAGGGCAGCAAACAGTCCCCCCGGCCCTGCGCCAACCACGATGACTTGCGGCTTTCCTGAAACATCAGGGTATTCTATATGGACGTACTCATCGTCCATCGGGGGCTCGTTGATGTAGAGACGCACTTTCAGATTGACGAAGATGGTGCGCTGGCGAGCATCGATAGAACGTTTCAAGATGCGCACACCCTTCAGCGCGCTGAGGGCAATGCCGTTCTCTTCTGAAATGTATCGACGCAAATTGTCGGAATCGGCCGCTACCTGAGGCAGCACACGGAGCTGAATTTCCTGTATCATGGTGCAAAGGTAGTGCAAACCGAGCGAAAAACCAAAAATATTTGAGTTTTTCAGAGGTGCAGCCTACCTTCGCGTTATTTTTTAACGCAAAGGTACGAAAAAAAATGTTTTTTGCACCTCCTTGGGATATTATTTCATTCCCAAAATCGAAAAATATGACAGAAAACGATGGTCGAATAAAAAAAATACAGTACCTTTGCACCGCCAATGGATGAAGCCCTGCTTGTTAAGGGGTACCATTCGGAAAGATAAATTGCATAGAAATATGAAAGTAATGAAATTCGGCGGAACGTCCGTAGGTTCCGTAAAAAGCATTTTGAGCTTAAAAGAAATTGTGGAGGCAGTCGACGGCATCACCGACAAACTGATTGCCATGTCGCAGATGGCAAAACAGGGCGACGAGCACTATCGCGAGGAATTCGATGCGATGGTAAGACGCCACCACCTGATGATAGACACCATCATTCAGGACATCAAAAAGCGCGTAGATTTATTCAATAGTGTAGATCAGCTCTTCGACCAGTTGAAGAGCATTCTCTATGGCGTGTACCTGATTCACGACTTGTCGAAGAAGACGGAGGACACCATTGTATCCTATGGCGAACGGCTCAGTTCGCACATCGTAGCTGCGATTGTTAAAAACGGCGTTCGCATGAACAGCCGCGACTTCATTCGCACGGAAAAGAAGATGGTAAGCACCAATCTTCAACAATGCCATCATGTACTCGACACAGAACTGACTAAGCAGTTGGTAAAGGAAGCCTTCAGCTCATTAGGCGACGACTCTGCCGCAACGAGCAAGAAGGTCTATGTCGTTCCTGGCTTCATTGCCCGCGACCGCGATACCCACGAGACTACGAACTTAGGGCGCGGTGGCTCAGATTATACGGCTTCTATTATTGCCGCCACACTTGATGCCGACATACTTGAGATATGGACTGACGTGGATGGCTTCATGACCGCCGATCCGAAGGTCATCAAGAGTGCTTACACCATCAACGAACTCAGCTATGTCGAGGCGATGGAGCTCTGCAACTTCGGCGCTAAGGTCATTTACCCGCCAACCATCTATCCCGTCTGCGTCAAGCATATCCCCATCAAGGTGAAGAACACCTTCAACCCCGAGCATCCGGGCACACTCATCAAGGATAAGATTGAAGATGACCTGAAACCCATCAAGGGCATCTCCTCCATCAAGGGCACCACGCTGATTACCGTGACAGGTCTCTCGATGGTGGGCGTCATTGGCGTGAACCGCCGCATCTTCACGACGCTGGCCGACCGCGGTATCTCCGTGTTCATGGTGTCGCAGGCTTCTTCCGAGAACTCTACTTCTATCGGCGTGCGCGACGAAGATGCCGATGCCGCCGTCGAGGTGCTCAACGAGGAGTTTGCCAAGGAGATAGGGACGGGCGCCATGTACCCCATGCAGGTAGAAAGTGGCCTGGCCACCATCGCCATCGTGGGTGAGAACATGAAGCACACACCAGGCATCGCCGGCAAGCTGTTCGGCACCCTGGGTCGCAGCGGTATTAGCGTCATCGCCTGTGCACAAGGCGCCTCCGAAACCAACATCTCGTTCGTCGTTGAAGCCCGCTTCCTGCGTAAAGCACTCAACGTGCTCCACGACTCGTTCTTCCTGTCGGAATACAAGGTGCTTAACCTCTTTATCTGTGGCATCGGCACCGTGGGCGGCATGCTGCTCGAACAGATACGTACCCAGCAGCAGTTCCTCATGCAAACCAAGCGCCTGAAGCTGAACGTGGTGGGTATTAGCGATGTGGACAACTTCGTGCTCGACCGCGACGGTATCGACCTCGACAACTACGAGAAGATTCTCCGTGCCGGCTTTGCTGCCAACACCGAGCACATGCGCGACGAGATTATCAAGATGAACATCTTCAATAGCGTCTTCGTCGATTGTACCGCCAGTAGGCAGATAGCTCAGCTCTACCAAACGTTCCTTGAGCACAACATCAGCGTGGTGGCCGCCAACAAGATTGCTGCCTCCAGCGACTACGACAGCTACCTGAAGCTGAAGCAGACGGCCCGCGACCGTGGCGTATGGTTCCGCTACGAGACCAATGTGGGTGCCGGACTGCCCATCATCGGCACCATCAATGACCTCTGCAACTCAGGCGACAAGATCCTGAAAATTGAAGCCATCCTGAGCGGCACGCTCAACTTCATCTTCAACGAGATAGCTACTGACGTGCCCTTCTCCGAGACCGTGCGCCGCGCCAAGGAACAGCGCTACAGCGAGCCCGACCCGCGCATCGACCTAAGTGGTACCGATGTCATCCGCAAACTGGTCATCCTCACCCGTGAGGCCGGTTATAAGGTGGAGCAGGCCGACGTAGAGAAGCACCTCTTCGTGCCCGACAGCTATTTCGAGGGCAGCATCGATGACTTCTGGAAGAAGCTGCCTGAGCTGGACGCCGACTTCGAAGCTCGCCGCAAAGTGCTTGAAGCCGAGGGCAAGCGCTGGCGCTTCGTGGCTACGATGGAAAACGGTAAGACCAACGTCGCCCTCAAGGAGGTGCCGCAGAGCCACCCGTTCTACCCACTCGAAGGCTCGAACAACATCGTGCTGCTCACCACCGAGCGTTATAAAGAATACCCCATGCTCATACAAGGCTATGGTGCCGGTGCAGCCGTGACTGCCGCCGGTGTCTTCGCCAATATCATGTCAATCGCTAATATTTAATGAAACACATCATTATATTGGGGGACGGCATGGCCGACCACGCCGTTGAGCGTTTAGGAGGCAGGACACTCCTGCAGGCAGCCGACAAGCCCATGATGGACATGCTGGCTCGAGAAGGCCGCACGGGGCGCCTCATCACCGTGCCCGAAGGTTTTCCTCCCGGCAGCGAAGTGGCCAATACCGCAATCCTGGGTTATGACCTGAACAAAGTGTATGAAGGCCGCGGCCCGTTGGAAGCTGCCAGCATAGGCTACGAGATGGCCGACGACGACTTCGCCATCCGTTGCAATATCATCACCATAGCCAATGGCAAGATCATCACCCACAACGGCGGCAATCTGGAGACAGAAGATGCCCGCGTGCTTATCGACTACCTGAATGAAAAGCTGGCTAAGCCCATCAATGAGCGCGAAGGCTGCGAGCGGGTGAAATTCATTACTGGCATCCAGTATCGCCATCTCCTCGTCATCAAAGGCGGCAACAAGCACATCGAGTGTGCCCCACCCCACGATCATCCCAACGAAGAGTGGAAGCCCTTGTTAGTTCAGCCGGATATGCAATCCGGTTGCGATGAATATAAGGATTTGCAATCCGATAAGCTCTCGTCACAAGAAACAGCAGATTTGATTAACGAGCTGATTCTGAAGTCGCAGGAACTCCTTGCCAAGCACCCTTACAATCTTGCCAAAGCTGCTCGCGGCGAGCGTCAAGCCAGCAGCATCTGGCCCTGGAGCGGCGGCTACCGCCCCTCGATGCAGACGCTCCAGGAGCAATACCCGCAAATCAAGACTGGCGCAGTCATCTCGGCAGTCGATCTCATTCAAGGCATTGGCAAGTACGCCGGACTGCGCATCATCAAGGTGCCTGGCGCCACCGGACTGGCCAATACCAACTATGAGGGAAAGGCACAGGCCGCCATCGAGGCCTTGCAACACGACGATTTCGTCTTCGTCCATGTCGAGGCTACCGACGAGGCAGGCCATGACGGCGACCTCGACCTGAAGCTGCGCGCTATCAACTACCTTGACCAGCGGCTCATCCGCCCTATCTACGAGGCCACCCAGCAGATGCAGGAGCCCGTCAGCATCGCCGTCCTGCCCGACCATCCCACACCTGTTGAGCTGCGCATCCACGTCAATGAGCCCGTTCCCTTCCTGATATACTATCATGGTATAGAGCCCGACGAAGTGCAAACCTACGACGAGCTGTCGTGCGTCAATGGTGGCTACGGCCTGCTACGCCTAAACCAGTTCATGCAAGCTTTCATGAACGAATAATAACGAAAAAGCCCCATCAAACTGACCAAAAGAAAGAAAAGTAATACAGGTACCAAGTTGTAAACGTTAAAGAATATTAAGCGTTGAAAAATAATCAACGCCTTTTGTTGGTAAGTCAAGGAAAAGTTGTACCTTTGCATCCGCAAATCAGGAGATGCCTACATTTGGTGCGTTAGTTCAGTAGGTTTAGAATGCCAGCCTGTCACGCTGGAGGTCACGAGTTCGAGCCTCGTACGCACCGCAAAAAAAATTGTTACAGATTTAAACCAAAGCTCATTGATTACGTCTAATCAATGAGCTTTTTAAATTACAAAAACATGAAGAAAGGACTAACTATTATCTTTGCCCTGATGATGGCCGTGGTGAGCATGGCCCAGGAACGCAGGGTATCGGCCACTATGTACGGTGAATTCAAGCCGTCGGTCATTACATTTACCGATGGTCACAAGAGCAGCCAGCCGCTGACCAACGTATTCCTGAAGAACTCCTCGTTGCTCTATTTCAAAGGCGACAACGTGATGGAGGCTACGATGGATAACATCCTGGCCGTTGATTTCGACGACCGTCATTTCGTGACCATCGACAAAAAACTTGCCTATCGGGTGGCGCAGGTGAAGGAGAACGAGCTGTATTGCGTTGAGCTCTTCGACCAGGAGACCTACGAGCGCAACATTCGCAACAACATCAACTTCTCGAACATCGATTTCCTGAACATGAATCCCAGTTCATTCCAGAATGCGAGCGTTGATATCGTCGGCTCGACCACAACGGTAGATATGAATAATGAGGAAGATTTCAAGCTGCCTGTGTTCCGTCATTTCTATATGCGGTTGAACGACAACTGGGTGAAGGTGCATGAGCGCGATTTGGGACGTGTGCTCCCCAAGGAGAAGAAAACGATGATGAAACGCATCATGGCACAGCCCAATTTCAGCTGGCAGCGCGAAGAGAGCCTGAAGCAGCTCTTAGAAGCCATCAGCGATTAAAGTCAAAAGGTAATTAAAAGACGTGACAAACGGGCAACTGCTGTGGGTGGATGATGAGATGGAGCTGCTGAAAGCCCATGTCATCTTCTTAGAGAAGAAAGGCTACGAGGTGACACTGGCCTCGAATGGCACCGACGCCATCGACCTGTGTCGCGACCATTCGTTTGACCTGGTACTGCTCGACGAGCAGATGCCAGGTCTTAGTGGTTTAGAGACCCTGCAACGCATCAAGGAGCTCACACCCGCCACTCCCGTGGTGATGGTAACCAAGAGCGAGGAAGAGAACATCATGGAGCAGGCCATCGGCCAGAAGATTGCCGACTACCTCATCAAGCCCGTCAATCCCAACCAGATACTGCTGACGCTGAAGAAGAACATCCACCGCAAGGAGATAGAAACCGAGGTGACGCAAAGCCAATATCAGCAGCAGTTCCAGCAAATAGCCATGCAGATCATGGACTGCCGCACATGGCAGGACTGGGTAGAGCTGTACAAGCGGCTGGTACACTGGGAGTTGCAGCTCAGCTCCACCGATTCGCAGATGACCGAGATGCTGGCCATGCAGAAGGAAGAGGCCAACCTGGGCTTTGCGAAGTTCGTGAAGAAAAACTATCTGGACTGGATCATGGCTCCAAGCTCTTGGCCTTTAGCAAACAGCCAACAGCCCCTACTCTCCCCCCAACTCTTCTCCCGTCGCATCTTCCCTTTGCTCGACAAGAAGGAAAAGGTGTTCCTTGTGGTGCTCGACAATTTCCGCTACGACCAATGGCGCATGCTGGCACAGGAGATTGGCGACCAGTTCGACATCGACGAAGACCTCTACTTCAGCATTCTCCCTACGGCTACGCAATATGCCCGCAACGCCATCTTCAGCGGACTGATGCCCGTGAAGATAGCCCAGATGTTCCCCGACCTGTGGGTCGATGAGGACGAAGAGGAAGGAAAGAACCTGAACGAAGAGCCACTCATCCGCACCCAGTTAGAGCGCTATCGCCGACACGACACCTTCTCCTATCATAAGATCAACACCTCGACCGAGGCCGACCATTTCATCCAGCAGCTGAACAGCCTGAAAAAGAATGACCTGAACGTGGTCGTGTTCAACTTTATCGACATGCTGTCGCATGCACGTACCGAGAGCCGCATGGTGCGCGAGCTGGCCAACAACGAATCAGCCTACCGCAGCATCACCCTGTCGTGGTTCCGCCATAGCATCATTCGCGATTTCTTCCGCCTGTTGGCACAGACCGACTATCGCGTCATTGTCACCACCGACCACGGCAGCATACGTTGCACCAAGCCCGTGAAGATCGTCGGCGACCGCAACACCAACACCAACCTGCGCTATAAGCTGGGCAAGAGCCTGGCCTACGATGCGAAAGACCTCTTCGTCATCAAGGATCCTGCCAAGGCGCAGCTGCCCTCGCCCAACCTCTCCACCAGCTATGTCTTTGCCATCGGCGACTCGTTCTTCGCCTATCCCAACAACTACAACTACTACGTTTCCTACTATCGCGACACCTTCCAACATGGCGGCATCTCGATGGAAGAGATGATCGTGCCGCTCATCACGCTCACCGGCAAGCGCCGCTGACCCCGAAAGAGAAAAAACAACTTTAACATAAACCTAATCAATAAAAATGAAAGCTATCATCACTACCCTGAGCCTGGCTTTTTCGCTGACACTGTCAGCACAGACCAAGCAAGCCTACGAGAAGAGTGCCTTAGAGGAAATTACAGCCGACAGATTCCTGGCTGGCGGCAATGCCGTAGATTACGACCGTCTGCCACGTCAAGCGCTCACTCCTGCCCCCAAGGGCTACGAACCCTACTACATGAGCCACTACGGACGTCACGGTGCACGCTGGCTGCTCAACGACCGCGACTACTCATCGCCCATCAACACCCTGCGCGACGCCAAGAAAGCTGGAGTGCTGAGTGCCACCGGCGAGAAAGTGCTGGCCAAATTAGAGGCGATACAGGAGACATCGAAAGGACGCCTCGGCGACCTGTCGGATGTGGGTGAGAAGCAGCACCACGGCATTGCCAAGCGCATGGTAGCCAACTTCCCCGAGATTTTCAAGGCTCCTAACCTGCTACTCGATGCTCGTGGCACCACCTCGGTACGCGCCATCCTCTCCATGCTTGCCGAATGCGAGGAGCTGATGCAAGCCAACCCCACTGCCACCATCCACAATGAGGCCAACGAGGCTATCATGAAATATATGAATGCCTCGAAAGACGGTCTGCAGCGTGCCAACGAAGGCAAGGCCCGCCCCATTCAGAACGACTATGAAGCCCGCATGCGCGACCCTCACCGGCTCATGCAGGTACTATTCACCGACCAGGACTGGGTATATATGAATCTCACTCCCCGTCAGCTGATGGGAAGCCTCTACGACATCGCCACCAACCAGCAGAGTCATGACGGCGATGACAACGATACCGAACTGCTCGACATCTTCACCCCCGAGGAACTCTACAAGCTGTGGATCAACAACAACCTCTACTGGTACCTGAACTATGCCAACGCTCCTCAGACCGACCATGTGATGCCCTGGGCACAAGCCAACCTGCTGAAGAACATCATTGAGACGGCCGACACCGTCACCCAGAAGCAGGCCACCTTGCGTTTCGGCCACGACACCGTGGTGCTGCCCATCGTGTCGCTGATGGAGCTGGGCGGCATGGGCTGCTCGATTGACGACCTCGACGAGCTCGACAAGTATTTCCGTAGCTATATGGTCATCCCCACCGCCTGCAACGTTCAGCTCATATTCTATCGTCCAAAGAAGGGAAAGACGGGCGACATCCTCGTGAAGGCCCTGCTCAACGAGAACGAGGTGACCATGCCCGTTGAAACCGACATGTTCCCCTACTACAAATGGAGTGAGGTGCGCGAATACTACTTAGAGAAGCTGAAGAAACAGCCAAAGAACCCGTTCCCCAACACGCAACAGCAGACACAAATGCCGCAAATTCCACAGTACATCCTGCAGCAGATGATGAACGGCGGTGGAAACCAATAGTCAAAATAAGGAGAGGAATCCCTTTTTATTCCTCCATCAACTTACGATAGCGCTGGCGCTTAGGTTCTTCAAGGCCTAAGCGCTGTGCTTTATTGGCCTCGTATTCCGAGTAGTTGCCCTCAAAGAAGAACACCCTACTGCTCCCCTGCCTGAGGGGAGCTGCCAAAGGCTGAGGGGTGGAAGTCCCCTCAAAAGCCAGGATATGCGTACAAATACGGTCGAGGAACCAGCGGTCGTGGCTAATAACGACGGCACAGCCTGCAAACGACTCCAGACCTTCCTCCAATGCCCGAAGCGTATTCACGTCGATGTCGTTTGTGGGCTCGTCGAGCAACAGCACGTTGCCCTCCTGCTTCAGGGCGACGGCCAGCTGCAGGCGGTTGCGCTCACCACCTGAGAGCACGCCACACTTCTTCTCCTGATCCACGCCGCTGAAGTTGAAGCGGCTGAGATAGGCACGGGCATTGATGTCACGGCCACCCATGCGGATAGTCTCGTTGCCGCCGCTCACCACCTGATAGACGCTCTTCTGCGGGTCAATATCCTTGTGCTGCTGATCAACATAGCTCAGCTTCACCGTCTCGCCCACGCTGAACGAGCCGGCATCGGGCTGCTCCAGTCCCATAATGAGGCGGAACAGCGTCGTCTTGCCAGCACCGTTGGGCCCTATGACGCCCACAATGCCGTTAGGAGGAAGCACGAAGTTCAGGTCGGTGAAGAGCACTTTGTCGCCGAAAGCCTTGGCTACGCCAGAAGCCTCTATCACCTTGTTGCCCAGTCGCGGACCATTGGGGATGAATATCTCCAGCTTCTCCTCGCGCTCCTTCTGTTCCTCGTTCAGCATCTTATCATACGAGTTCAGACGAGCCTTGCCCTTGGCATGCCGGGCCTTCGGTGCCATGCGCACCCACTCCAGCTCACGCTCCAGTGTCTTACGTCGCTTCGAGGCCGTCTTCTCCTCCTGTGCCAACCGCTGGCTCTTCTGTTCCAGCCACGACGAGTAGTTGCCCTTCCATGGAATGCCCTCGCCACGATCCAGTTCCAGAATCCACTCCGCCACGTCGTCGAGGAAGTATCGGTCGTGGGTCACGGCAATCACCGTTCCCTCATACTGCTGCAAGTGCTGCTCCAGCCAGTCTATGCTCTCAGCGTCGAGATGGTTCGTAGGCTCGTCGAGCAGCAGCACGTCGGGCTTCTGCAGCAACAGTCGGCACAGCGCCACTCGGCGCCGCTCTCCGCCGCTCAGCGTCTTCACGCTCCAGTCGCCGGGAGGACAGTTCAGTGCAGCCATCGCGCGGTCAAGCTTCGAGTCCATGTTCCATGCATCCGTAGCGTCGATGATATCCTGCAGTTCCGCCTGTCGCGCCATCAGCTTGTCCATCTTGTCCGGGTCCTCATAATATTCGGGCAGTCCGAACTTCACGTTGATCTCGTCATACTCCGCCAGCGCGTCATACACATGCTGCACGCCCTCCATCACGTTCTCCTTCACCGTTTTCTCCTCGTTGAGCGGCGGATCCTGTGGCAGATAGCCCACCGTGTAGCCCGGGCTCCACACCACGTTTCCCTGATACTGCTGGTCAATCCCCGCGATGATTTTCATCAGTGTCGATTTACCCGCACCGTTCAGTCCTATGATGCCAATCTTCGCTCCGTAGAAGAAGCTCAGGTAGATGTTCTTGAGCACTTGTTTCTGGTTCTGCTGAATGGTCTTGCTCACTCCGACCATCGAGAAAATCACTTTCTTGTCGTCAACTGTTGCCATAAATACTATAATTTTGTGCAAAGATACGAATAAGTGAGGGAAAATGCAAATAAATTTGCAGTTTTCCGAGCGAGAGTATTTTCGAGCGTAGCTCAAAGATACGAAAAAAAGAGGGAAAAGCCAAATATAATTGAGCTTTTCCCTCGTTTTGATTCCTATCGACGTCCACCGCCGCCACCAAAGCCGCCGCCTCCGCCGAAGCCGCCGCCACCAAAGCCACCACGACCGCCGCCGCCACGCGGGCCACCTTGTGGCATGCCTTCAGGCATCTCGCCATTGCCGAAGCCGCCACGACCGCCACGGTTGTTGTTGCCGCCAAAGAGGTTCAGGCGATAGCTGACGTGCAGCATGGCATAGCTGGTGATGGCATTCACCTCCTGGTCGCGCCAGCCGTTGGCATTGACAGTACGGCTGAAGTTGGTCTGCTCGTGCAGGATGTCGTACCACTGCAGCATTACGGTGAGTGACCTGCCGCGCAGGAAGCTATAGCTGAGCTGAGCATTCCAGATGAGCTCGTTGGTGTTCAGCGTCTCGTCAGCATAACCACGCTTGCTATAGACATGGAAATCGGTGGAGAGGACGGGCCACTGGGTAGCATTTGAGGACTGACGACCATTCAGCTGGTTGAGGTCGATGCGGGTATTGCCGCCATAGTTGAAGTTCCAAGTAGTGAGGTTGCGCGAGGCTTGCAGCCGGTTCTCGGTGCGGGCATAGGTGGCTCGCAGGTTCAGCGAGAAGTTGAACCAGCGGTTGCGATAGCTGAGCGACATGTCGGGCGAGAAGTTGTAGGTGTGTGTGACATTACGGTCGGGGATGGCTGTGCGGTTCAGATTTACGTAACCTATCTGATGGTTGTAGCTACCGTTGATGCCGCCGCTGACATCCCAGCGGTTCAACGTGTCGAGTCCAATGTTGAACGATCCGCCGCCATTGACGCTCCAGTTGCCATTGATATTCTCGGGGCGCGAGATGCGTCCGCCGGTGGTCTCGTTATAGGTGACCACATTGCCTATGGAGTTGCTGGTGCGGCGCATGCTGGCATTGAAGCTATAGCTCCAGTGGCGTTCGTTCTTGGGAATCTGGAAGCCCAGGCTGTCTTCCACCAGTTTGGGTGCGCGCTGCTTCTGGAAGTTGACACTGAGGTTGGTGGTGAACGAGGGCTTCAGTCCCGGGTTACCCATTGAGATGCTGAGGGGGTTGGTGTCGTCGTAGATGTCGAGCAGCTGGGTGATGTTAGGCTGCGAGGTGTTTCCGCGCAACTGCACCTGCAGATTAGTCTGCTGGTTAAAGCGATAGCGCATGTTGAGCGTGGGCGAGAAATTGGTGACAGTGCGGACGGTATCAATGGGGATGCCGAGGTACTGCTGGATATAGTGTGAGCGCTGGGGCTGGGCGGTGACACCGACGTTCATGTTGAGCTTGTCGCGCACGACACGCAGCTGAAGGTCGATGTTGTGGCCGTCTTCGGTGCGCTCGGAGTAGCGGCTCAGGTCGTTGCTGAGGTACATCTCGTAAGGATTATCGAGATAGCCGAAGAGGCGGGCCCACTCCTGATAGTCGTTGAGCACGTCGCGGAAAGCCTCTTCGCCCAAGTCGGGGAAGTCGTAGGTGGAGGGATCGCTCTTCTGATAGCTGTGGTTGAAGCGGTAGTTCACTTGCAGGAAGATGCCCTGTGAGCCGAACGAGCGTGTGCGGTTTCTGTTGCCGAAGGGGCCTCGGGCCTGCTGGGTGGTATCCTCTGGCTCGGGCTTTGGCTTGAAGGTGTAGAGCGGCTCGGTATAGGTGGCTCCGAGTGAATAGCTGAAGTTATTGTTGGCTGAGAGCGTGTAGCGGTTGGTCTGATAGGTGGAGTCGTTGCCGAAACGATCGAGCTGCTGGAAGAGATGAACGGCAGAGAGGTTGGCATTGCGGTTGTCGCCATCGCTATAGTTGATGTTGCCGTTGACGGAAACGTTGCGCCCTCGGTTGCCGAAGCGGCGATAGAGCTGCGCCTGGGTGCTGAGGTTGTGGTTAGAGCCATGCCCCAATGACTTTCCCTGGCGCCTGTTCACCACGAGGTCCTGCTCGTCCATATATCGGATGCTCGCTTCGCTGAGGGCGTCGGTGACGTAGTCGAAGGGATTGGCGTTGAACGAGGCATTGTCAGAGAAGGATCGGCTGTCATTGTTTGAGATGCTGACGTTGGGGCGGAAGGACACGTTGGTCAGCGTGTCAATCTGCCACTGGATGTTCATGTTGCCCGTCCAGCTGTTGTTGCGCGAGTAGCTCTGGCTGATGCTGTTTGAGAAGGCGCCGCCTCGGGTATTCACGAAGTTCTCTGACCCTGTGCGGTTCCAGTTGTCGGCATCGTTGCGTGTCCAGGTTACGCGTCCGCTCATCCTCAGGTTTTCACCATTGGGCTTGCGCTGGCTCTCATAGCTGGCGTCCAATGCGGCGGTCTTCGTCTCGCGCTGTCCGTTGCCGTTGCCACGTCCACGACCGCCACGACCCGAGAAGTTACGGTCGTTCACGTTGTTGGCGTTGCCCATGAAGGTGTAGCGCATGGCGCCGAAGGGCTTCATGGCCGTCAGACGGATACCATAGCGGTCGTCAGTACCGTAACCCACGTCGGGGTTGGCCTGGATGCCGTTGCGGGCGCTGCGCTTGGTGGTGAACTCGAGCACGAAGTCGTCGTTGCCGTCGTCGATGCCCGTCATACGGCTCACGTCGCTCTTCTCGTCGTAGGCCTTCACCTTGTCGATGACATACGAGGGCAGGTTCTTCATCACGGCATCGTTGTTGCCCGTCATGAAGTCGCGGCCGTCAAGCTTGAATCTCCTCACGTCCTTACCGTTGATGCTGATCTTGCCGTCGTCGTCGATCTTGGCACCAGGCAGCATCTCCACCAGTGCCTCGATGACCGAACCTTCGGGCACGCGGAAGGCATCGGCATTATAGACCACCGTGTCGTCCTTGATGACCATCTTCGGGATGTTTGCCGTGACCACGGCTCCGTCGAGCACTACGGCATCGGGCTCCATGACGATTTCGCCTAATGCCCTTGAGGCGCTTCTGCCCGTGACATTCACGCTCTTGATCAATGTCTTATAGCCCAGATAGCTGACCTTCAGCACATAGCTGCCCTGCCCTACCCCATTAAAGGCAAAGGCACCACGTCCGTCGGAGAAAGCTCCGCTCACGAACGTAGTGTCTTTTCCACTAATTCTATACAGTTGAAGCGTCGTTCTCGCCAGCGCCTCACGATTCTCACTATCAATAACACGACCTTGCAGTCCGCCTCCCTGAGCATGTGCTGTTATCACGCCCAGAGAGAAAACAATCAGTGTAAATACTTTTCTTACCAGTTGTTGCATTGGTATTACCATTTAGGTTTTCACCTACTTTCGACGGCAACCAGCACAAATAGTTTAACAACGTCCCTGCGTCTTAACATTCTTTACGATTTTCCGTTGCTGCTGGGTACAAAGAAAAGCAGTGGGCAATGCCAGAAAGCATCACCCACTGCTCATGATTCTATGTCTTAACGGATTACATCATTCCACCCATTCCGGGGTTGCCCATCGGCATGGCGGGCTCCTTCTCGGGCTTATCGACGATGAGGCACTCGGTGGTGAGGAACATGCCGGCGATGCTGGCGGCATTCTCCAGAGCTACACGAGCCACCTTGGCAGGGTCGATGATACCGGCCTTGCGCAGATCCTCGTACTCGTCGGTGCGGGCATTGTAACCGAAGTCACCCTTGCCCTCACGCACTTTCTGCACGACGACGGCACCCTCGGCACCACCGTTAATGGCAATCTGGCGCAGGGGCTCCTCGATGGCACGGCACACGATGTTGATACCAGTCTGCTCGTCGGCATTGTCGCCCTTCAGCTGGGCAAGGACTTCCTGAGCGCGGACGTAGGTGGTGCCGCCACCTGCCACGACGCCTTCCTCGATGGCTGCACGGGTAGCGCAGAGAGCATCATCGACGCGGTCTTTCTTCTCCTTCATCTCCACCTCGCTGTTGGCACCGACATAGAGCACTGCCACGCCACCTGCCAATTTGGCAAGACGCTCCTGCAGCTTCTCCTTGTCGCTTCTTGATCTGGTTCACACGGTCCTTGATGGCCTGGCTGTCACCTGCACCATTGACGATGGTGGTGTTGTCCTTAGAAACGGTGAGCTTCTCGCAGGTGCCAAGCATCTCGAGCGTAGCCTGCTCCAGCTTCAAGCCTTTCTCCTCGCTGATGACGGTGCCACCGGTGAGCACGGCAATGTCCTCGAGCATGGCCTTGCGACGGTCGCCGAAGCCAGGAGCCTTGACGGCACAAATCTTCAGACCGCCACGCAGACGGTTGACCACGAGGGTGGTCAGCGCCTCTGAATCAACATCCTCAGCAATGACGAGCAAGGGGCGTCCGCTCTCGGCAGCAGGCTGCAGGATAGGCAGGAAGTCCTTGATGTTGGAGATCTTCTTGTCGTAGATCAGGATATAGGGATTGTCCATGACGCACTCCATCTTCTCACTGTCGGTGACGAAATAGGCAGAGAGATAGCCACGGTCGAACTGCATGCCTTCGACCACGCCAATGTGGGTGTCGCGGCTCTTCGACTCCTCAATGGTGATCACGCCGTCCTTCGACACTTTGCGCATGGCTTCAGCCAGCAACTCGCCAATCTCCTTGTCGTTGTTGGCAGAAACGGTGGCCACCTGCTCAATCTTGTCGTAGTTGTCGCCGACCAACTCGGCATCCTTCTTGATGTAATCGACCACAGCGTTGACGGCCTTGTCGATGCCGCGCTTCAGGTCCATGGGGTTGGCACCGGCGGTGACGTTCTTCAAGCCCTCGCTGACGATGGCCTGAGCCAGCAGCGTAGCGGTGGTGGTGCCGTCGCCGGCATCGTCGCCCGTCTTCGAGGCAACGCTCTTCACAAGCTGTGCACCAGTATTCTCGAAGTGGTCTTCCAGCTCAATCTCCTTGGCTACGGTAACGCCGTCCTTGGTAATCTGGGGAGCACCGAACTTCTTCTCAATCACGACATTGCGACCCTTCGGGCCGAGGGTCACCTTCACTGCGTTTGCCAACTGATCAACGCCCTGCTTCATCAACTCGCGGGCCTCAATATTGAATTTAATTTCCTTAGACATGGTTGTATTACTTTTTTTACCTTTTTATTTTTCAATGATAGCGAGTACGTCACTCTGACGCATCATCAGATACTTCACACCTTCGAGCTCAATCTCAGTGCCTGAGTATTTGCCATAGAGCACTTCGTCGCCCTCTTTCAGAATCATTTCTTCGTCTTTCGTTCCCTTGCCGGCAGCCTTGATGATGCCATGAAGGGGCTTCTCCTTTGCAGTATCGGGAATAATGATACCGCCAACTTTCTCTTCAGCCGGTGCAGGAAGTACGAGCACGCGGTCAGCTAATGGTTTGATGTTCATAGTTGTTTTTGTTTTTAAAATGATTATTGTTTTGCTTTTTTCTTTTCCAAATGTTCTGCAAAAAGTGTGCCAAACAAAGAGAAAGAGAGAGAAAAAGGGCAAAAACTTTTGAAGTTGCCGAAGGCAACACATCTTACTTCTTCGCTCGGCTATGCCGCTTGGCTTGCCAAGAACTCTTAATTCTAAATTCAAAATATCCCATAGGGGGTAAAAATAGTCGTGAAT
>CAJOFE010000020.1 GCA_905233825.1 uncultured Prevotella sp.
CGTCGTGATGACGTGACGGGGCTGCTTGATGAAACTACAAAAGATTATATGGTGTTAATGGTCTATAGAATCCTATTCTACATCCTGTTTTATCGGCGTTCCAATCGCTTGCGCCGATTCTCCCAAAGCCTCTGTATCTCTTCCTGATGCTCCGCTTCATCGGTGTACAGGAACTCAATGTAATCTGCCTTCTCAGCCCATTCCTTATCAGGTCTGGCATACTCACGGAGCAGCACATATTTCTTCTCGATGGTGTTCAGCCTGGCATTGTCATAGGCTATAATGCAGGTGAGGAAGATAGAGGTCAGCCAAAGACAGAACATGACAATCCTGAACCATCGACGGACGTATGGCGAAGCAAAGAACGTCCGCAGGTAATAGTACGGCACACAAAAGAACAAGTAACTGGGCATGTACTTCCAGAGAGCTGGGCGAACTGGCTTGGCGAGGATTCTGGCGTGGGTGCCACCCTTCCCAATCACCGTAGTTACGGCTGCTTCCACTACATTCTTGTCGATGACTGTCACAGCTGGGGTGGCTGGCTTTTCCTTGATTTGTACCAATTCAGTGCGGTAGTCCTCTAACAAGGTCTTGAGTTTTTCTATGGCTGATTCCTCACCGTCCCCAGTAATCTTGACCTGATGGGATTTCAAGTATGTGTCCATCGCATTGGTCACGGATGTGGTGAACTTCGCCGAATCGGTGACGCACTCCCAGTTGCAGCCAGCACGACCACTCAACAGTTCATGCGCCTTCTGCATATTATTGTTTTTGACGGCATCAAGTATCTCATCGAGCTTGCTGAATATGTCATCGACAGAGTATATCGATTCGTCCTTCAATGGGGCTTGTTTCTTTGCCATAGTTATCTGCGTTTACGTGGTTTATAACTGTTCTTGTTCTTTTCATCGTCATCATCATCGTCTCTCCAGCCACCAGATGTGCCACCTCCGCCGCCAGAGGAAATAGGTGCGATATTGGGCTGCAGCAAAACGTCAACAATCGCTTCGCCTATACCGCTGCCAGATGATGACCCATCGGAAGGTGTGGTCACCTGTTCCACGGCATCCTCGGAAGGTTGACGTGTCCCACCTGAAATGAGCGAGAAGTCAAAGGCATCGTTGATGTCGAAGGGCTTCTCCTGTTCCTGATGGAGTTGTAATGGCTCATCGTCCTGATGGTCATCAACGTGTATCACATTGTACATGTGCCTGTCGATATTAGCGAATGACAGCGAACGATCAATTTTGCTGCCAGCAAAGGTGACGTTGCGTTTGCTGTCCGTGAAAGTCACGCCACGAATGTTGCCGTCCTTGTCTTTCACAAAGTCTAATGATATGCCCTTTGTGGCAAGCAACTTGCGTAGCTCGTCCCAAGTCACGCTCTCCTTGACGGCAGCGGTTATGTTATCAAACAGACGGTACTTGACGGCATCCTTACCTTTCAGACGTTCACGTCTTACCTTGTCCTTTCCCTTGCCGAAGGTCAGACCGTACTCACGGGTCAGAGCCTTGGTGATGGCGGCAGACTTCGTGTAGCTGGTATCACCCTTGATGCCATTGCCGTCATTATCGACACGGTTATAGACAATGTGGATATGAGGGTGCGGCTGGTCGAAGTGACGGAATATGACATATTGTGTGTTCACGATGCCCATGCGCCGCATGTACTCCTTCGCTATCTCGGCAATCTTCTCGTCATCCAGTTTCTCCTGGTCATCAGGAGAGAAGCTGAGTGAAATGTGTCCGACAAACTTCTGGATGGTGGGACGTGCTTTCGCCTGTGCCTTGAAACTGGCAGTGATAGTGGCATTCGATGAGAGGTTCACTCCATAGGATGCGATTATCACCGTATCTTTCTTGATGATGTCATTGGCGTAGTTGACCAGTCCACCGAATCCTTCTCCTGTAGAAATCTGAGCTATCATCTGAAAATCCTTTATTGGTTGTAAACTGAATTGTCCCCACCTCCTTGCAAGACATCTTTCCCAACATGTTAGGCTCTGTTCCTGCATCGTCCTTCTGTCCTGCAATCTGGTCACTTCTCGCTTATCTTGATGAGCAAGTCATCGACTTTCCTCACCACATTGGCAACCTCAATTGCCATCTGCTGGAAACCGTAGGTGTTCGCCTGTCGTGCCAATTGGTTAAGGTTGTTCGCCATGCCTGAAAGGGAACGAAGCATTGACACCTCTTCCTTGGTGAAGGGTTCACGGACATAGCCGTTGATGGCAAGCTCATAGACGATGGTTGACAACGGCTGTCCCGTCCTGCGACTTCGGTTCATCAGCTTGCGATGGTTCGCTTCGTCGAAATAGACCTTCACAGGATAGAGGCGCAGCTCGTTCTCTGGCTTCTTCGGGCGACCGCCCTTGCTGTTCTTCTCCTTGGGTGTTGGGGGATTCATACGTTGTAAATTGCTGGATGGGACATCTGGCTAATTCCGGCTTTCTGAGCCGTGGTTTTGTGGGACGCAAAACCTATACTTGCTCCCCCAAACACCTTAAAAACACCCTTCGGGTACTGGCTGCATTTTGCTGACAGCACTGTAAAGTGTCTGAAAGGCTGTTCGCCTGTGGAACAGGGTATAAGCTTGCGTCCCATCATAACACTAAAGATTTGCGGCTTGCGCATCGGATGATTCAGTAAGTGACAATGGCTTGTGCCTTTTCTTCTCACGCAGTTCTTCTAGATGGGCATCGAACTCTGCCTGTTCCTGTTCGGAGAGTGTATAGGGCTTGTCGTATGCGCCTCCGCTCTGAATCCATTCCACCAGTTCCTTCTTGAAGAAGTAGAGCTTGTTGCCACGCTTGCGGTATGGGATGCGTCGCTCAGATGTGAGGGAGTACATCGTGGAGCGTTTCTTGCCAATGAACTGACAGGCTTCTTCCATCGTCATCATCTGGTCATCGTCCTGGGTTGGTGATGCACCGTCGGCATCCTTCTTCTCGTCAAGGCGGCTAATCACATAGTCCACCTTGGTCAGCAGTTCGCCGACTGCCTTGGGCAGCTGGTCGAACGAGAGATTATTAGTTTCGTTATCCATGTGAATTTTTCTTTTGGGTTAAACGTCAATAATATCAATGAGCAAGTGTTTCTTCGTTCTTTACTTCTTCTGAAGTGGCATCTTCCTTGGCATCGTCCTTCAATGAAATGCGCTCGGATGCGTCACGCTTCAGTTCACTGACCACCTCCGCATACACCTGAGTTGTGGCAAGATTGCTGTGGGTAAGCAGCTTGCTCACGGTGTAGATGTCCGTACCTCCTGCCAGCTGCAAGGTGGCGAAGGTGTGACGGAAACAATGGAAGGTGATATGCTTGGTGATGCCAGCTGCCTCTATCCAGTCTTTGAGGTGGGCGGCAACAAGGTTCGGAGTCAGTTTCTTGAACACCTGACCCTCTCCGTGCTCACCACACAAGGCAAGTGCTTCATCACTGATGGGCAGGATGGCATCGGTCTTTGTCTTCTTGGTTGTAATGTCAAGTACCCAACCGCCGTCGCTCGACTTCTTGATGTTCTCCCATTGGAGCAGGATACAGTCGGACAGGCGGAGTCCTGTCAGGCAGGAGAACAGTCCGGCACGGCGAAGCACGTCACTCTTGCACTCTGCCTTCGAAAGCGCAAACAGTTCCTCCTTGTTCAGGTACTGCCGTTTGTTGCCGTGTCCCTTTGCCTTGACAAGTTTCTTGGCTATGTTCTCTTTGATATGTCCGTCTTCGTATGCCATGCGGAGGGCGGCTTTCAGCTTGACGAAATGATTGTTGGCGGTCGTGCTCATCATCAGCTTGTCATTGCGCTTGCACTTATCCGACAGCATGTAGTCAAGAAACTTCTGGCAATAAGCCACGGAGAGGTCGCAGAAACGGCACTCTCCACCGGCATAGTTCTCGAAATGCTTGTAGGCAGCCTTCCAGTTGGCTTTGTTGGTGGACTCGTTCATGCGCATCTTGAAGTAGTCAAGAAAGCTCTCCTGACCTTTGGAGCGGTCGAGAAAACCGAACTCTTCATTGATGATAGACTCGGTACGGCGGCACTTGACAAGTTCCGCCTTTTGGAGCATACTGCGGTTATACTCCTGCTGAAACTTCTCCGTGGGATTGGTGTAGATGTAGAATCCCAGATACTCACGGCGAGACAGTCTGCCTGTCTTCGGGTTACGGATGGGTGGGTAGAAATCGAGATAGAGCGATGTCTGCCCGTTCTTGATGGGTCGCTTCCGTACTGTGACCTTGGTACATAAATTCGTCATATCTTCTATTTTTATATTGTATTATATTTGTCTATTTTCGGTTGTCCTGCCTTGCCCTTCATGGGCGGTCTGGACTTCAAGCGTCTGCAAAGGTACACCCTTTGTTTGGGTCGATCCTAAAATATTGTCCCTCAATGCATCGGATTTAACCAGACTTTGCATTCGAGTATGAAATTGCAGCGAAAATCATACTATAAACGGGGTTAACAGTTGCCCTGCATTCATTCTTGCCATTGGTTTCAAGACACTTCCAAAGGAGAGATACACTTTTTCCCGATTGACTATGCAAAGTTACAGACAGCAGAGCTACAATCGGGGTACAATGGTCTAAAACCAGCTGTTTTGAGCCTCGGATTACAGGATTGGTTCTAACCATCCATGCAAGTAGTACCAACATTAGTAATATCATGACCTTTTCGCCTTAGTGTTGGCACTTGTCTTTTCGGCTTTCTTTCGGGCTGCTTCCCAGTCAGCCTTTAGGTAGAGGTTAGCCCTGCCGCCTTTGGCTTTCTTGATACGGACACCATGAGTCTCGGCAAAGCGTCGTACTTGCGTCTTGCCCAGGCCGTACTTCTGCATGATGTTGAAGCAGGTGTAGTATGCCTCCTGCTGTGCCTTGCCCTGTTCCTCGTTATACTTGGCAATAGCTTTCTCGACATCCTTTTTTCTGAAGGCAGTTGTACCCCAGGCATGGATGGATGCCAACTGATAGCGGTTACGTATCTCATAAAGGCGACCATACTTGATGTTGAACTTGCTCATCACCTCTGCCATTGTATAATGGGTTTTGTGGGTAACACCTTCAGGGGCTTTGCCTGTCTCTGGCTTGGCGGAGACATTTGGCTTATTCTTTTCCCTTTTGTCATTATTAAAAGGAGGGAAAGGAGAAGCCGAAGCAACAAACGTGGACTCTGTCAGTCGTTGAAGTTCTTTAAGAGAGATGCGTGTCATCCTTGGTGACAGCTTGACGGTCTGTAATCTGCCGTTGCTGATAAGATAAAACAAAGACCTCCTGCTTATGCGCAGGAAGTCTGCTGCCTCCTTGATGGTAAGGAGGTGTGAATCGGATTGTGAAAATTGTTCAAAATTCTGTGCCATACCCAGCGTAAATTTGCAGTTAAAAAATCGAATTATCTGCGATTTTCGGGAGAGGCGACACGGAAGGTGCTAGATGGTGCAGAATGGTGCAACGGAGTGCAGGTCGGTGCAATTCTTTTGTTCATGCCGTCAATCTGCCGAGGTACAATCGCGGTACAAATTTACGCTAAAAGAAGAAAACTGGCAATAGGCGCTTAACGGAAGAAGTTAAGCTAAGTTAAGGGGTAACAGCGATTTACGCGATTCGATTTTAGGTTTGTTTCGGTCTGTTTTGACCCAATTTAATCGGTGAAGAACTATCTTTCACTTAATAATTAACTAACAACTCGTATGATGAAAAAGAAACTGTTGATGACTCTGACGCTTGCCTTCGCTATGAGTGCAAGCACGTTTGCCCAAACCAATCCTACAACCCTCGAAGAGGGAGGAACAGGCCCCTACAAGGCAGTGATGTACGAAGTGGAAGGCTTTGCCGAGCACACCATCTTTGCTCCACAAGACCTGTCTGTGTTCAGTGCCCAGAAAGCATTGCCCGTGCTGGTATGGGGCAATGGAGGCTGTGCCAACTCGCCTCGCGGACATGAGAAGTTCCTCAACGACATTGCTTCCTATGGCTACCTCGTCCTGGCTACAGGCATCATGCCCAAAGAGGATGCACCTCGTGGCATGGGAGGCGGCATGGGCATGGGACGTCAGTCGCGCTCAGAGCAGCAGGTAGAGTCAATGGACTGGGCTTTCGCTCAGAATGCCGATAAGAACAGTCCGTTCTATCAGAAAATCGACACGAAGAACATCTGCATCTCAGGTATGTCATGTGGTGGATTGCAGGCACTGTTCAACTGCTTCGACCCTCGTGTCACCTCCATCATGATCTGCAACAGCGGACTGTTCGACCAGGAGGGTGGCGCTCCACGTATGGGTGGCATGCCCAGCGTGCCCAAGGACAAGCTGAAGGACATCCACTGCCCCATCATCTACATCCTCGGTGGTGATAAGGACATCGCCTATGCCAATGGCATGGACGACTACAAGCGCATCGAGCATGTGCCGGCTATCGCCGTCAATCTGCCTGTGGGTCATGGTGGCACCTACAGCCAGCCTCATGGTGGCGAGTTTGCCATCGTGGCACGTGCCTGGCTCGACTGGCAACTCAAGGGCGACCAGGAGGCCTCGAAGATGTTCTGTGGCGACAGCCCTGCCATTCTGCAGCGTCCTGACTGGACCATGGAGAAGAATGCCAAGGTGAAGTGATATCATCCCTACGTCCCTGTGACGTATTCCCCTTCCGATGTGGGCGCAGATTTGCGCTCACATCTGTTTTTTCTAATCTATCGGCAAGTCTTTGTGCCGTTTCCTGCTGTAAAAATACAACTTTTTGCCGATACCGGCAAAGAAAATAGGGACATTTTTGTCGTCCGTCAGTAGGGCTCCAGGAAATGCTGTTGCAGGGAGCGAATGTCGCCTTCGGTGATGCCGATCTGTCGTAGGTAGGCGTCAAGGGTGCCATAACGCTGTTCTATGGTGTATAGCAGTTGGCTGAAATGTTGAGTGCAGAGTGAAAGGGTGTCTGGCCGGGTTGTAGCATCATAGCCTGAAGCCAGTAGCACGCCCCACTCGAAGTCGGCGATGACGGTGCTCTTGTCTACGCCCAGAGCCAGCAACAGCAGGGCTGAGGCCACGCCGGTACGGTCTCGTCCGATGTCGCAGTGCCACAATACTGCGCCGTTGTCTATAGTAGCAACGTACCTGATGAAGCCTGCCAACTGTTGTTGGCAGTGACGGCTGGTGAGCAGTTCTTCGTAGAGGGCCGATGCCATCGCGGCGGCCCGTGCATCAGTGGCAGCTTTCAGCAGGTGCTCCTCGTCCATGTCGGGGAATCTCAGTTTCAGATAAACCTCATTTGCCGTATTGAGCAGGGGGAGACGGGTGAGCGTGATGCCGTAGGCGGGGTAGAGCGTGTCGGGATGTCGGTGTGCCCTGTGGTGTGTCCTGTGGTGTGTCCGCAGGTCGAGCACGTTGCGCACGCCTAAGCTGTCGGCGAGACGGATAAGGTCGCTTTCGGTGATGTTGTCGAGGCTTTCGGTTCTGACGAGCAGTCCGTTTTTCACCCGTCGGCCATCGGTGGTGACGATGCCGTCCAGTAGTCTTACATGATGCACGCTCTTCATCCACACGGCATGTGGCTTAAAGGCCGACTGTAGTGTTGTGTGGCAGTCGGTGATGACCTCGGGGCTGTTGCTGTCGTTATTGTCGCATGCAGCTGTCAGGCTGACGGTCATCCAGATGAGTAGAAGGATGCGTACTTTCAATGTTTGCAAACCAGCAAAGGTTAGTTTCTGCCTGAAAAGGTAGGTAATAAACATAAAAACTGCAAATCTTTTTCGGATTTTTTCCTGCCGAGCTTCTCTAACCTCTCGCCTCTCTATCGGGCAGGGAAGGAGGCAGCGAGGCGTAGGCCGAAGTCGCTGAAGAGGAGGCCGAGACCGCTTCTGTAGTCGTTCGGCGTGTAGAAGTACCTGACCGACACGCGACAGCCACTGATGCCGCTTCCCCAGCAGCCGCCACGATACACACGGGAATAGCCCCGGGAAGCACCGGTAGGATTCGTCTCGGGACTGCTACCGTAATCACCATACAAGTCTTGACACCACTCCCGCACATTGCCAGACATGTCATACAAGCCCAGCTCATTCGGCGATTTCTGAGCCACCTCATGGTAGCGGCAAAGATTGCGCTCTATAACGTACCCGTCATAGTCATCGTCCGTACCCGGCAAATAGCGGTCTCCGCTGTTCTGCCAGTACCATCCCACGTCGCTGAGCCTGTCGCTGCCCGCAAACTTGTAGCCCTTGCTCTTGTTGCCGCCACGGGCCGCATATTCCCATTCCGCCTCTGTGGGCAAGCGGAAATTCATGCCGGTCTTCTTGTTCAGCTTGCGGATGAACGTTTGGCAGTCGCTCCAGCTGACACGATCCACTGGGAGGTTGTCACCCGAGTACTCCGACGGGTTGCCCTTCATCACCGCCTTCCACAAGGCCTGCGTCACCTCCGTCTCGCCAATCATATAGTCAGAGAGCGTCACCCGATGGGCTGGTTTTTCATCTTTGTGTGCATCGATGCCCTGCTCGCTCGTTGCACCCATGGTGAAGGTGCCGCCCTCAACGGCGATCATCTTGAAGGATACACCGTTGACGGTGAAAGTTCTGTCGGATAGATTCGCTCCTTGTCCTTGGCTCGTCTGTGCTTGCACTGTGGTCTGCATGATACAAACCAAAGTGAGCAATACTATCAATAGTCTTTTCATAAAACAATCCATTTGCATATCTATTTTGTGCAAAGTTAGCAAATTTTTCTGGAATATAGACCGACGAGGCGAAAATATTTCAAAATTATTTTTGTTTTTAGTTTTATCCGTGAATCCTCGATTTTTAATCATAAGAACCTGCCCATCCTCTCGAGCAGACAGGAAAACAGGGACATTTCTGCCAACCTCTCATAAAGACTGCCCAATCGAAAAATCGATTCGGCTATTATTTCCCACATTAATATTTCTTAGCAGAAGAAAATTTGCAGGGCTATTTAGACCTTCGATGCCGTCATCGCCGCCATCAACAACGCACCATCAGCGAGGAGCGCATCAATGAGAGCGTCAGACGTATCCTGAAGCCCCATACTATTTGGGTGTGCCTAGATATGCGAAGGGTATGTCTATGCTTTTTGAATCAGCCAGCGGGGACGCAAGTAATTTGTAGAAGAAAAATTTGGTGTTTCCACAGAAATGCATTATCTTTGCACACAGATATTATTTAGTACTAACAATAAACTATTATGACTATGGTAAAACGTTTACTTCTTTTCGTAGTGTTATTGTCGGGCTGCTGGAGCTTTGCCAGTGCGCAGTCGGACAAGGATTTCATCAATGAAACGGGTACCGAGCTACTGAATCAGTGGGATGCCGATGGCTATAGCAATGTGGCTGCGCTGCTGAAACGCGCCATGAGTTTCGACCAGCATGCCATCACAGTGTGGGGCGTGAACAGCCTGAAGGCAATGAAGCACACCATTACTCAGCCGTGGCACGGCATTTCCGACGGCTATATGCTCTATCTGCGTCCGTCGAGTTTCACCGGCCACTTCAAGGTAGAAGGCAACAGCTGGGTGAAGGAAAGCGACGCCGATGACGTGCAGTTTACTTTTCCCGATGAGAATGGTACCTCTTGTGTGTTCAAGCTCGTGACCAAGGGTAGCACGAGGAGCATCACCCTGGAGGCGGATGAGGATGAGGACGACGATGACTTTGAAGACGCTGACGAGGGCAACGTAGTGATAGACGATTTGTCGAAGGACGTGAAGTTCGTAACCGTCGAGATTCCTGAGCGCGTGGAGATGACGATGACCCAGGGCAGCAAACAGCTGATGCTGACTACCGTGGAGTTTGACCTGAGCTGTTTCGTCGATGACTGGAACATCATTGACAATGGCTTCATGGTGAGCATCAACTCGTCGTTTGCCAAGAGTACTGGCTCGGGCACCTTCGACATCGGCCTGAACAATGTGGGCTACAAGCCAGGTATCGGCGTTAGCTTCTCGTTCAGCGCCAAGAAAGACGGCAAGACGCTCGTGGCCTGGAACCTCACTGCTCCCGGCACCATTGGCGGCAGTCTTGACATGACACGTGCAGGCGGCATCGGCTTGCAGTCGCTGAACTTCGACGTAGATATCATGGGACGCATCCAGGCCAAGTATAACATTGCCGACATGGATACCTATTCCGATCTGATGGACCAGCTCGAGGATAGTGAGAGTGAGGCCGAGGCCAAGAGCATCATTGCCAGCCTGAGTAAGCAGATAACTGGCAACATGTACTATAACAACGGCTCGCAGTCGAAGGGCAGCTTCGGTCTTGAGGCTTACTATGACGAAGAGGAGTGGGAGTGGACAAGCCGTCCCACCATCACCTTTGCCAGCGACAACTCGACATACGCCCTCGAGGAATACTTCTCTGAGGAGAACTTCCCCGACGTCGTGAGCGGCATACGTGACATCATCACTGAGTTGCAGGAGTTGGCAGCTTCGGTAACTGAAGACCTTAATAAGATGAACGATGATGCTATGGACATCAGCGAGCCTGCAGTGGCTGCCGGCAAGATGACGTTCGACGGACAGCAGCTGTCGCTTTCGGGTCTACAGGCTGGCGCACGGATCGAGGTGTTCACCGTTGGCGGTCGCCTATGCAGCCGAACCGTAGCCGGTTCCGACGGCCGTGCCACCGTTTTCCTCTCTTCGCAGCCTAACGGCGTGTATGTTGTCAAGACTCCCGCAGGTAACGGCAAATTCATCAAGAAATGATGCGTGGCATTTTCCTATTGCTGATGTCGATTCTTCCTCTGGCGGCATCAGCAAATGGGAAAGTCATCTACATCGCTGCTGACATCCATGTCATGGATTCCAGTCTGGTAGTGAGTGAGGGTGAGGCCTTGAGCCTTTCCCTCGCTTGTAACCGGAAGATGCTCAGGGAGAGCATCGAGGCACTGGAAGCCCTTGTCGATAGTGCCGTGATCCATCGTGCTGAGGCGCTGCTCATCTGTGGCGACTTGACAAAGGACGGCGAGCGGGTAAGTCATGAGCGTGTGGCTCGCACACTGGAGAGGGCACGACGGGCTGGCATTAGGACTTTCGTCATACCCGGCGATCACGACATAGACAATCATCAGGCTTGTTACTACGACGGCGACAGGACCTATCCGGCCGCAAGCGTGACGTGCGACGAGTTTGCTGCCATCTATCGCCACTTCGGCTATAGCAATACGGCCGTGCGTGACCTTCATTCCCTTTCCTATGTCTGCGAACCTGTGCCGGGTCTGGTATTGCTTTGCATCGACGCCTCATCCCTCACCCCTTACCCCTCACCAACTTTAAACTTCCTGCTGACACAGGCCGATCAGGCAAAGGCGCGGGGAAAGCAGGTCGTGGGTATGATGCACCAGCCGCTCATGGAACATGCCGATGGTATCAATGATATCATGGGCAATATTGCTATTGAAAACGACCTTGACCTTGCCAGCCAACTTGCCGAATATGGCATTCACCTCGTCTTCACTGGACATACGCACTATTCCGATGCCGCGACAACGTGGAATGCCGACCGTACGTCACCGCTGACCGATGTTACCACCGGTTCTACCATCACCTGGCCGTCGTACTATCGAGTGGTGACGCTGAGCAGCGACTGCTCGTGCATGACCATCGATACGCACCGTATGTTCAGCCTTCCTTCACAGCCCGACTATCAGGGATATGGCCGCCAATGGGTGGAGAACAACATGCGGTCCATTCTCCTGAGTCTGGTGAGCCAGCGCTGGGAGACCATCGATTACTACCTGAAGAAATATTCCAAGGACATCAATCTCGGCATTGCCACCGTCACCTTCCGTATGCCACAAAGCCCTGACGAACTGGTGAACCTAGTCTATCGTCATCTTGAAAGGTTCATCATCAGGGGATGGACAACGCTTCACGAAGGAAACGAACCTACGCATAATGCCTATGGGGAACTGTATCAGGAGCTGAAACGCGGCGTTTACGGTATCCTGGGTGAGATCATAGAGAACGATGTCTCTGTGTTGGGCCGACCCATGGGCCGCAGAAAGGCCCGCGACATCATCATGGAATGGCTGACACCCATGCTGAGAAGCTTTTTCGAGGATCTGACGAACGTGGAAACCGACCATGAAGACCGTACCGACGACCTGCACCTAAACCTAGACCTGGAAACGGGGTTGAAGCTGAGCGATGCTGAGTTTGCGTATAGGGTGGAGCATGCCGAGCCACTGTTTGCCATTCGCACGATGAATGGCTATATCCGGGTGGATGGTGCCCAAGATATCAGTATTTATAACCTGCAGGGACAGATTGTCAGTCACAGCAGTGAGGCTTTCGTTCCCACCGGCTGCTATATTGTTCACGCTGATGGCCAGATCAAGAAGATTTGGGTTAGGTAAAATGAGAATTGTGAATTGAATCTTGAGGTATCTACTTACTTAACAGCAACTAAAGGTTGCTTATAAAAATGAACTTTAACGCGGCTGGAATCGGAGATGAGTGGTGGCGTAGATCTCGCTCGTGCCACCTTCAACAGTCATAAGGATGCCATTGAGGACATTTCCACAA
This sequence comes from uncultured Prevotella sp., assembly GCA_905233825.1. Lineage (GTDB taxonomy): Bacteria > Bacteroidota > Bacteroidia > Bacteroidales > Bacteroidaceae > Prevotella. Next base: position 12,518 of record CAJOFE010000020.1, read on the forward strand.
GATAAAAAGCGCGCGCATTAATAGTAGCAAAATGAAACTAAAAATAGAGCTAGTTATGAAACGAATAATCGAAACGATGCTTTGTCTTGCAGTGCTCTGCATCTCAGCATCAGCCCAAACGGAGCAGCGTACATTAGCCCTTGATGTAAACAAATTAGGTATCGAGATTAGTCCGACTCTCAGTGGTATCTTCTTCGAGGACATCAACCAGTCGCTCGACGGGGGTATCTGTGCGCAGATGATCCAGAATAACTCCTTCCAGGCCTACAACGTGCCCGACGGACCTGCCAACGAGTTCTCGCAGAGCGACACGGTGTTCTTCGGCTGGACAGTTGTGCAGAAGGATGGAGCCGTTGGCGAGGCACATGCTGTCAGCAACCGTCCGTTGGTGACTCCGCTCGAACGGAAATACGATTACGACCCCAACGACAAGTACGATGACGAACAGCGATATGTGCAGTACTGCGTGAAGTTCGACATTGAGAAGGCTGGCAAGGGATACGGTATTGCTGCCAACGGCTACGGCATTACGCCCAGTACAAGAGAGCGTGGAGCCATCTATTCGAACAATACCCAGCGTCCGTCGCTGGCTGTCGAGAGTGGGGTGAAATATGACGTGGGACTTTACCTACAGGGCGATAACTATAAAGGAAAGGTCAGCGTGTGGCTCGAAGACATCAACGGTGCTGTCAACTCGAACGTGATAACTATTAAGAAGGTGACGGATAGTTGGAAGAAATATACTGGGACACTGAAAGCCCTGCGGACAGTTGACAGCCGGCTGATGATTGTGGGACATTCCGCAGGAACCTTTTATCTTGACTTCGTCACGATGCTGCCCGAGGCGTCGCATCTGTGGAACAACGGGAAGTCTGGGCCTTTCCGTAAGGACATGATGGAGGCACTCGCCAATCTCCATCCTACGTTTATGCGATTCCCTGGCGGATGTGCCTCGGAGGGGCCCAACTACTTCGGACAGGTGTTCTGGAAGAACTCGGTAAGCAAACCCGAAGAACGTATCGGCTTCCGTAACCACTGGGGCTACTGGACTTCACAATTCGTGGGCTTCTACGAGTATTTTCTGATGGCAGAGTCGTTGGGGGCCAGTCCACTGCCCGTATTGAACAATGGTGTGACCTGCCAGTTTGTAGGCCATTCATATATTGCGCCGTTAGAGACCGAGGCCGATCGCAAGCGATTCCACGATATCTTCGTCAACGATGCCCTCGACCTGATAGAGTTCTGCAACGGGTCTGTGAGTAGCAAGTGGGGCAAACTGCGTGCGGAGATGGGACATCCTGCGCCGTTCAACCTGAAATACCTCGGCGTGGGCAATGAGAATCAGGGAAAAGAATTCTGGGAGCGGTTCGACATCATGTACAAGGCCATCAAGGCGAAGTATCCTGACATCATCATCGTTTCGACGGCTGGCGCACGCGATGCAGGACGGGAGTTCGATGCCAACTATGCCGAGATCGACACAAAATATCCCGATACCTACGTCGATGAGCACTATTACAAGGGCGATGACTGGTTCTTCAGTCAGGGTAACCGCTATGCACCAGGAGCCAAGCGTGGAGGCGCAGGACTGACATACGACCGCAGCCGTCCTACCCGAGTGTTTGTAGGTGAGTTTGCCAACAACGGTACCAACAACGCCTACCACTCCACCCTGGCCGAAGCCGCCTACTGGCTGAGTCTGGAGCGCAATTCCGACATGGTGGTGATGGCAGCCTACGCGCCGTTGTTCTGCAAGAAAGGCTTCAACAAATGGGGTGCCAACCTCATCTGGTTTGACAATCGCGGACTGTGGCGCACCACCAACTACTACTATCAGCAGTTGTTCTCTGAGGGTGGCAACCGTGCCCTGCTCCCTGCCGATGTGCTCAAAGGCAATGAAGCCGACACGAAGGTATATACCTCTACCACCATCGACACGAATACGGGCCGTCTCTATCTGAAGTTCGTCAATGCGGAAGCTGCTGACAAGCGTGTCACCATCAGCATCACAGGCGGCAGACAGTATGATGCCGAGATGGAATACATGACATCTGCAGATACCAGCGTCAAGAATCAAGGCGATGCGAATTACTATTCAAGTCATCCTGATGTTGACAGTTCGTTTAGTTACCACGAGGCCATCACGCCACAGACGCAACGCCTCGGAAAGGTGTCAGACCATTTCACCATCGTCATGCCACAGAACTCCGTCGGCATCGTGAGGTTGAAATAGACTAATTTCGCCTCGCCGACGCCATAGATGAAGGCGAAGACTCCGCTCTGATAGTCTAAGATCTCTGCTCTATCGGCAAGTTTTAGACTGCATGACTCTTCATAATCCCAGCCTTCCTCATCGTTAAAGGCATAAGGCGTTTTCCTTAATCCCATCTTTGTGAAATTGGATGTCGCAATTTGCGATCTTAAGTACCACATCAGGAAATAAGCAAAAAACTGTCAACCATATTCAGGAAAAGACACTGTCTTGCCCTGTATAGTACCATAGTACCATAGTACCATTTCGAAAATCGAAAAACACAATACGGAGAGAGTCAACCGTATTCAGGGCAAGGCAAAGTGTTAGCGTCCTGAAACAGTATATTAATATTATATTATATATATTATTATAATAATATATATAATATAAATATATATGCTTAGTTTTTTGGGGGGTACTATGCGAAACTGAAAATGCAAATGGTACTATGGTACTATGGTACTATACCGTTTGCAGGACTGGCGGACGAATACTGAAAAAGCAAATGGTACTATGGTACTATGGTACTATACCGTTTGCAGGCGTACCGGAAAGCATGAAAGAAAGGATGCATTTCGAGGTCGCCGAGGTGCCGTTTCGAGGTCATCGAGATGCCGCCTCCAGGGCTCGGAGATGCCGCTTGTTTTTAAAATAATTCAAAAATAAATTGCGAAAAGCCTTTGCCGATTCAATAAAAATGAGTAACTTTGCAGAAGAATAACTGACAATAGCAAAATACTAAAAATGAAAACCAGAAAATTTCTTGCCCTCGGGCTGCTTACACTCTTTTCTTATCACTCATCGCTCATCACTTCGCAGGCTGCCGATGTGAAGACCAAAGGCAACATTGTGACCATCCGTCCTGACGGCGGACAGGCTAAGGTCATCCAGCTGGAGGTGATCAACGACAACATCATCCGCGTGCGGGCTACCAGCAAAGACGAGCTGCCCGTGAAGCCGCAGAGCCTGATGATAGTGCCACAAGCCCCCTTCAAGGGTGAGGTGAAAGTGACGGAGGTGCCTGCTACGCAGTCGCCACACCTCGATATGCCAGCATACGTCTCCGTAAAGGCCAAGAACGTTCACGCTTCGGTTTATACAGAGAGCGGTATCATACGTTTCTACGACGGCAACAGTCGCCCGCTTCTGAAAGAGACACATCTGGAGGAAGGCAAGCAGTTCTGGGACTATACCGTGCCTGAACGCGAGCTGGGCATCAAGGGTGGGGTGCAACCCACGGAGGAGCAGAAGCACGGCCTGTCGTGGCAGCTGAAGTTCTTCTCGGAGCCAGGCAGCGAGTCGTTCTACGGTCTGGGTCAGCACCAGAGCGAGGAGTTCAACATGCGTGGCAAGAACGAGGACCTGTTCCAGTATAACACGAAGGTCAGCATCCCCTTCGTCCTCTCCACGAAGAACTACGGCCTGCTGTGGGATGCCTACAGCTACTGTCGCTTCGGCAATCCGCACGACTACCTGCAACTGAACCATGCCTTCAAACTCTACGATATGGAGGGCAAGGAAGGTCACCTGACGGGAACCTACACAGATGCGCGTGGCCGCAAGATTGTGCGCGACGAGGACAGCATCTATTATGAGTATGGCACGCCTGCGAAGTCGGAGATTGCCAACCGTACGGACAACGGTGGCATCAAGAACCTGCCGAAAGGTTTCAATCTGGCTGGGGCCAACGTGGTGTACGAGGGATTTATAGAGCCAAAGGCTCCTGTTCCCTCTCTGCCTTCAGGTGAAACTCCTGAGGAGGCATTATACCAGTTCATCCTCTACTATGCCGGCTATATCAAGGTGTATATTGACGACGAGGAGGTGGTAGCTGAGCGCTGGCGCACGGCATGGAACCCCAACGCCTATAAGTTCGACGTGAACATGAAGCCTGGCAAGAAGTATCACCTGCGCATAGAGTGGCAACCCGATGGCGGCGAGTCGTATTGTGGCCTGCGTGTGGCCGAGCCGCGCAATGTCTATGACCGTGAGTCGCTGACCATCTGGTGCGAGATGGCGCAGGACATGGACTACTACTTCATCGCCGGACAGTCGATGGACGAGGTGATCAGTGGCTATCGCACGCTGACAGGCAAGGCCAGCCTCTATCCCAAGTGGGTGCTGGGCTTCTGGCAGAGCCGTGAGCGCTACAAGACCCAGGAGGAGCTGCTATCTACGCTGGCTGAGTTCCGCAAGCGGGATATTCCCATCGACAACATTGTGCAGGACTGGAACTACTGGCCCGAGGATCAGTGGGGCAGTCATGAGTTCGAGGCCTCGCGCTATCCTGATCCACAACAGATGCTCGACGATGTTCACGCGATGCATGGTCGCTTCATGATCAGCGTATGGCCGAAGTTCTACGTGAACACGGACAACTATAAGGAGCTTAACGATAATGGCTGGATGTATAACCAGTCGCCCACTGACGACATCCACGACTGGGTGGGGCCTGGCTACAAGAACGGCTTCTACGATGCCTACGACCCTGAGGCCCGCAAGGTGTTCTGGCGCCAGATGGACGAGAAGCTATACACGAACCTGGGCCGGAAGGTAGATGCCTGGTGGATGGATGCCTCTGAGCCTAACGTGCGCGACTGCACGCCGATGTGGTATCGCAAGGCGCTCTGCGGTCCTACGGCTCTGGGCACCTCGACGGAATACTTCAATGCCTACTCGACGGTGAATGCCGATGCCATCTACAACGGCCAGCGTGGCGTGTGGAAGGGCAAGAAGGACGAGCCGCGCGTGTTCCTGCTCACCCGTAGCGGCTTTGCTGGCGAACAGCGCTATTCTACGGCCACGTGGAGTGGCGACATAGGTACACGCTGGGAGGACATGCGTGCCCAGATGACGGCAGGACTCAACTTCTCCATTTCCGGCATTCCCTTCTGGGGCATGGATCAGGGAGGCTTCTGCGTGGAGAACCGCTATGTGGCTGCCCAGCAGCTCTTCGACCGTACGGGTCAGGAGAACGAAGACCTGAAGGAGTGGCGTGAGCTACAGACCCGTTGGAACCAGTTTGGCACGTTCATTCCTCTGTTCCGTAGTCACGGACAGTGGCCTTTGCGAGAGATTTGGAACATTGCCCCTGACAATCATCCTGCCTACCAGTCGTTCGTCTATTACGACAAGCTGCGCTATCGCCTGATGCCTTATCTCTATTCAATGGCAGGATGGGCTCACTTCAAGGACTATACCCTGATGCGTCCGTTGGTGATGGACTTCAACGGCGACAAGAATGTAGAGAATATCTACGACCAGTGGATGTTCGGCCCTGCGCTGATGGCTTGTCCTGTGGGCTACTACAAGGCTCGCAACCGTATGGTCTATACCCCCAAGCAGTGTGGTTGGTACGACCTCTATTCGGGCGAGTACAAGGAGGGTGGAAAGATTCTTGTGGCCGATGCTCCCTACGAGCGCATCCCTGTCTTCGTGCGCGAGGGTGCCATCATCCCCTTCGGTCCGGCGATGGAGTGGAGCGACGAGAAACCTGCTGAGCTCATCAATCTCTACGTGTATGCCGGTCAGAACGGTACGTTCCAGCTCTATGAGGACGAGGGCACGAACTATAACTATGAGAAGGGCAAGTGGGCTACTATCGACATCAGCTACGACGATGCTACGCGTACGGTCAGCTTCTCAAAGCGTAAGGGACAGTTCCCAGGCATGCTGAAGGAGCGTCGCTTCAACGTGGTGCTCATCACAAAGGATGCCCCCAAGGCACTCAACTTGGAGAACCCTGAGGGCACGATGGTGAAGTACAACGGCAAGGCCACGAGCGTGCAGCTCTGACTTCGTCGTTATTTCTTTGAGCCTTTGTTGCTGTTAGACTGCTTCACGCCTACGCTGTTGGAGCCACCATTGCTGTTGGTGCCTCTGGTGGGTAGCGACTGGTAGTTGTGGGTAGCAGTAGTCGAGGTGCCTACGGTGGTGGTACCTCCTCCTCTGTTAGTGGGAGTGCCTCCATTGGCAGCAGTTCCTCCGCCAGAAGTGGTGCCTCTGTTGTCAGTAGGCACATACAATCCTCCTGTGGGTGAGGCAACGTGAATGGTTCGCGAGCCCTGTTGCACCTGCCTGCCATTAGCGCCCTGCACCTGCAGGTGATAGGATTTCTGGCCTTGGTTACCTGTCTGGGCGCCAGGTGTCGTGCCACAGCTGACGATTGTAGTGGCCAGTGCAGCTACGAAGATGGTTGTTAGAATAGGTAATTTCTTCATCATGCATATAATGGGTTAAAGGTTATTGCTTGTTGTTTTCATCTCTGCCAGTCGCTCACGGGCATCCTTGCGGGCCAGGTATATCTGATAGCGATAGACCAGGCAGGCAATGATGAAGTAGATAAGTGCCTGTATCCACAGAATCTGATATTCAAGGAGCACATCGGCCAGCGTGCCACCCATCTCGTTGATGCGAATGTAGCCACGAACGCCGAAGGTGCTGGGGAACAACCACGAGACGGCCTGCCAGAAACCTGAGATGCTGCTCTGTGGCCAGCTGACGGCTCCCGTTAGGAACATCAGTGGCACGGTGACGAAGACCATGAGCAGCATGACGTTCTCGCGATAGCGCACCATACAGCTCACTACCATGCCGAAGAAGATGCAATCGAGCAGGTAGGGCAGTAGGAATAGTAGCAGGTCTTGCCAATGGCCTATGACCGTGAAGTTGAACAGTCGTGGTATGATGAGCACCAGGTAGGCCGTCATGATGGCATAGACCATGAAGTAGCACAGCGCCTTGCCTCCCACAATGCGGAACATGCCGTTATAGTGGCGCGAGATGGGGATGAGGTTGCGATAGCGGTTGCGCTCACGGGCCGTGCCTGCGCTGAGGCCGATGCCCAATACCAGCGTCTGCTGGATGATGAGCATGAGCACGGCAGGAATGATGAACGAGCCGTAGCCACCCGTGGGGTTGAAGATGGGCACCTCCTCGAACTGCAACGGGCGAGCAGCAATCTGCTCTTCACGGGCCGTATAGTGCTGTCCTAACTTGGTCTGTATCTCTGCTCCCATCTGCATGGTCACGGTCTGTGCCGTCTGGAAAACTGCCTTGTAGGCCAGCATGAGGCTCATGTCGCAATAGACGCTAATGGTAGCCTGCTCCATGCGATTGATGTGTGCATCGAAGTCGGAGGGGATGTAGTAGATGCCACGTGCTACCTGTCGGCTGAGCAGTGATTTCGCCTCGTCTAAGTCGGCAGCATGGGCCAGTATCTCCACATCGGGCGAGGCATCGCACTGGCGAATGAACTGGCGGCTGAGGCTGGAATGGCTGTCATCGACAACGACCACAGGCACCTCGCGCACCACCTCGTTGTTGTATATCCACGAATAGAGCAAAGGATAGAGCAATGGCACCAGGATGAAGAAGATGAGCACTCCCTCGTCCTTCACCACCTGTTTCATCTCGTCCCACCAGATGAAGCAGCAGTCCTGTATCGCTTCTTTCAGATTATGGAATATAGACATACGTCAGCATTGCATTCTTGATTTTCTTCAGTACCAGCCAAGGCAGGAGTGCGAAGCCCACAAGGGCTGCCAGGTGGAACCATGCCTCGAGCAACGGATAGCCATTGAACACGCAGATTTGGTAGAGCATGTAGTAGTGACGCAGGGGGAACAGCCACGACAGGGCCTGTAACGGGCTGTCCATACCAATGATGGGGAAGGCCGAGCCTGCCATGGAGAAACTGAGCACTGCCCACAGCGAGCAGATACTCATCGACATGCGTAGCGATGGCATCAGGCCGAAGACAAATACTCCGAAGCCCTGCGAGGCCAGCACGTGGAGCACGGCCAACAGCGTCATCATCCACACGCCACCTGGATGAGGGAAGCGGAGCACGCCAAACACATAGTACTCGTAGATGAAGGTGATGGCCAGGAAAATGAGCGTCTGTGGCAACAGCTTGCCGATGAGCGCCACAAGGATATTGTTGTCAGCAGTCTGCAGCCATTCCTTCGATGTGCCGAACTTCAGCTCCGTGCCTAATGAGTAGGCTGTGATGAGGAACATGAAGAGCATCATCAGGCCAGGGATGAGCATCGTCGAGAGATAGACGTTGTAGTTGGTCTGTGGATTGCTGATCTGGTGTAGGTCTAAACGAATGGGCTGCAGGAAGGTCTGTATCTGTTTTTCTGTAAAGCCCTTGGCACGCATGGTGCCTTGTCCCACAGCAGCCGAGCCCAGCGTGGAGATGGTCTTCAGGTCTTTGAACACCAGTGAGCCACCTGTGATGCTGGTCAGAGAGTAGTAAAAGGAGATTTTGGGCTGACGGCTGGCCAGCAACTTGTCAGTAGTGCCCTTGGGGAAATAGAGGAAACCGTAGATCTTGTTCTGTTGGATGGCCCGTCGTGCTTCCGTCAGGGTGGGGTAGTGAGCCACCACCTCGGAATTCTGAAAGGCATCGAGGCTGCGAGTCAATGCACGTGTGGTAGAGGTGTTATCCTGATCGACCACGGCCACGGGCAAGTTGAGTGGCTGCCCTTCGTCCATCAGCGAGGTGAAGAACAGCACCACTAACAATGGGAATACCACCATGCAGAACCCGTAGATGGGGTTCTTCACCAAGATGCGGCATTCGCGAAGAAAGACCCTCCCCATGTTAGTGAATAGTGATGAGTGAATAATGATGAATGATGGTTGAAGTGTTATTTGATTACTAAGCTCATTCCTGGTCTCAGTCCTTCTATGGTTTCAACTGGACGGGCTTTCACCTCAAAGGTCTTCAAGTCGTACTGGCCGTTAGCCTTCGTGGCCTTCCATACGGCATACGAACCCTGATCCTTCATGTGGTAGACCTTCATCTTGATGGTCTTGTTGAAGGCAGGAACAAAGGCCTCGAATTCCGTGCCTGTCTGCAATTTTCCCAACTGGTCTTCGCGCACGTTGAAGGTGCCCCAGAGGTCATCCATCATCGAGATGGTCATGATGGGACTGCCTGTGCCCACCAGCTCACCCACCTTGGGATAGATAGAGCTCACCTCGCCGTCCATCTGGGCTACCTGCACGGTCTCATCGATGTAGGCGTTCACCTCCTGCACAGCACCACGGGCACGTTCTACCTGTGCCTGTGCTGCCAACTTCTCTTCCTGACGAGCACCGTTCACGGCCATGTCATATTGGCTCTGGGCGGCTTTCACCTGAGCCTCGGAAGCCTTGAACATCGCCTCGGCTTCATCGCGTTTCTGGGCGCTCACCACACCCTCGTCGAAGAGGCGCTGCACACGTTGGTAGCTCTTCTCGGCAATCTCCAGTCCGGCCTTTGCCTGTTGCAACAGCTGGAAAGCTCCTTGTATCTGCTCCTTGCGTGCACCGTTGCGAGCCATCAGCTCTAAGGCTGAGGCTGCACCTTCTGCTCCCTGTGCCTGGTGCATCTTGGCATGTACCTCAGGGGCATCGAGGATGGCCAACGTGTCGCCAGCACGGACGAAGTCGCCTTCCTTCACACGAATCTCCTGAATGCGGCCAGGCACTTTGCTCGATACGCGATATTCGGATACCTCTACCTGTCCCTGAATGATTTCTGGGTCGCGATCGAGGGCGAAGAATCCGATAATGGCCACAATGGCTATCACAATGATGAAGCCGAGGATGGCCAACAGAATGTTGTTATGCTGCTTTTTTGCTTGTTCTTTCTCTGATGCCATATCTATTTACTATTTACGGATTTGCAATTCACTTTTTTCATTCTAAGGTTCCCAGGGCTTTCTGCAGATCGACCTGTGAGAGGCGAACCTCAATCTCAGCATCAATCTTTTGCGACTGTGCCTGCAGCCATGCCGTCTGTGCCTCCATGACGGTGGTAGGAGTGATGACACCCTCCTGGAATCCCAGGTTAGCCACGCGCAGGTTTTCCTCGGCGCGCTCGATGCTTTTCTGGGCTAAGGCCAGGCGCTTGTTGGCCTCATCCACCTTGAAGGTGCTTTGGTTTACTTGCAACTCAATGAGGTCGCGAGCCTCGTCTAATTCCAGGTTAGCGATGGCAGTGGCTCCCTTCGAGGCGCGCACCTTATAGGCTACGTCGCCCCAGTTCCAGATGGGCACGCGAACGAGCACGCCCACATTCCAGAAACCTCCGAACTTCTTCTGGAAGCCGTTCAGCACGTTGGGGTTGCTGATGGCATAGCCGCCTGTCAGTGCTACCTGCGGAAGGTTGGCAGCACGGAGGATGTTGGTGGCCTGACGGCTGATGCTCACGGCATTGTCGAGCATCTTCAGTTCAGGACGATGCTCCACGGCCTGCTCCACGTTGAATTGTGGATGCAGGGTGACGGTAGCCAGCTCTTGTACATCCTCGTCAGTAAGGGTAATCTCCGTATTGATGGGAAGGCCTATCTGTTTGCAGAGTAGCATTCTCGACAGTACGAGTCCGTCGTTCACCTTCTGCAGAGCCATCTCGGCTTCGTTTACCTTCACGCTGACGCTTAGTCCCTCGCTACGGGTAGCCACGCCTTCCTGAATCATTTTCTGCACGTCGCTGTCCAGCTTCTGCACAACGGCCAAGAAGCTCTCAGCCAGTCGTTGCTTGTGTTTCAGCGATACGACCTGCCAGTAGGCCTGGTCAGTGGCGTAGAGGATTGCCTGACGTCGGACATCGGCGCTGTTTACCATCATCTCCTCGTTGATGTCGGCAATGCGGTTCAGGGCGATGAGCGAGCCACCGAGGAAGAGGGGTTGTGTCACCAAGATAGAGCCGGCGAAGATGTTACGCGTGTCTGTACGGAAGGCATCAACGATTTTCTGTCCTTCCGTGTTCAGCAGACCTGCTGTGTTAGTCAGTGTCTGTCCCATTTGCTGTTGCATCTGTCCAGCCATCTGCTGGAAGGCTTCCATGGGTAAGCCAAGCTGTCCGAGCACCTGTCCGAACTGTCCCAGCTGTTGTTGAAGCCCTGTGCCCATGCCCTGTAAACTACCAGCCATGGTGGTGCCAATATTGCTCAGCGAGGTCTTCTGATCGTCGTTGAGCAGCGAAAACTCCTCGCTTGTCCATTGGTAGGTGCCGATGGCCGATACGTGGGGCAGGTACTTCGTGCGGGCTGAGCGCTTCAGGTTTTTCGCCACGTCCTGTTTCAGCTCGGAGATGCCCATCTGCTTGTTGTTGCGCAGAGCCATGGCACGACAGCTGTCAAGTGACAACAGCTGCTGTGCTGAAGCAGACATCAGTGGGAGTGCTAGAAGCCATAAGCCTATCACATGACTTTTCTTCATATCTCTTATTTTTCAAAACTGAATGTGCGTGAACCAATCATGTTGCCGTCGGCGAAGATGCTGACACGGTATTCGCCAGCATCGAGGAACTCGCCTACCTGCCAATAGGTGACAACGGCAGTCTCCTCGCCGCTATATTCGATGACTTTCTTCATGGAGTACTCTAACTGGCGGTTCTCGTAGGCAAAGGTACCACCACCATTGAGGACATCGCCCGTTGGCGTCTGTATACGGACGTAGAGGGTGCGCTGGCCGTTTTCTGCAGTAACGTTGCGTGAGATGTTGAAGCTGACCTGCAACGTCTTGGCGTCCTTCATCTTCTTCGAGGCTTTGTTGCGCTTGTTCAGGGCCGTCATGTTGATGGCGGTGGCATCGAGTTGGGCAGCAATGGTCACTTTTTCCGTTAGCTGCTCGCGTTGCTGCACCAGATTCTGGTTCTCGCGATGGCTCTCTTCCAGACGACCTGTCAGCTGGGTGTTCTCATTGCGCAAGCTCTGGTTAATCTGGTTCAGTGAATCCACCTGACGGATATAGTCACGAAGCACGGCTCGCACACTGTTCAGCTCCTTGCGCAGGCGTGCAATCTCGCGCAGGTCGTCGCTCTTCACCTGCTTCAGCTCTTCCTCGAGCTGATGCACGCGCATCTGCTCACGAGTAAGCTGGGCGATGAGTGAATCGTTGGTGAGCTGGCTCATCATCTCGCCATACTGCTGGCCCAACTGCTCGTAGTCGTTGGCCATTTCCTCTTTCTCCAACTCGGCCAGCTCCTGCACGGCCTGTACTTTCTGTTCCAACTGTTCGTTGTCGCTTTTCTGTGGCAGGATGATGAGAAACACCAGTGCTGCTGCCACTACTAATGCCGATATTAAGCCGGCGATGACATATCCTTTCTTCATTTAGTCTTTTTTGTTCAACCTGCAAAATTACGAGTTTTCAGCGAAATGGCAAAAGAATTTAGCATTTCTTTTGGCTGTTTGGAAAAAATTTCATATCTTTGCAAGCAATAAAACCAATAACTTATGGCCAAAGAGGGTTTCTGGAACCGTACGTTCCATCTCTATTACGATGGCTTCCGTAGCATGACGCTGGGGAAGACGCTCTGGGCCGTTATTCTGATCAAACTCTTCATCATTTTTGTGGTGCTGAAAATCTTCTTCTTCCCCAATTTCCTCAGTAGTCATGCAGGGAAGGGGGAGGAGGCCGACTTCGTTGCTACGGAGCTGTTGGACAGGGTAGCTGAGCCCCCTAAGCTAGGGGGATGGGGGGCTGAACAAAAGAAAAGAGACAATAATAACCATATTATTAACCGATGGGAAGATGAACATAGTTCAGACCCCCAACCCCCTAACTTAGGGGGCTAAAACTGTTCCTTATGCAAAACATTCTGTTAAACATTGATGCCGGAACCATTGACTGGTCGAGGGCGCAGTTTGCTCTCACGGCAATCTATCATTGGCTCTTCGTCCCATTGACGCTGGGTCTGGCCCTTATCATGGGAATCTGTGAAACGATCTATTACAAGAAACGCACGGACTTCTGGAAGGACACCTCCAAATTTTGGCAGCGCCTTTTTGGTATCAACTTTGCCATGGGCGTGGCTACGGGTATTATCCTGGAGTTTGAGTTTGGTACGAACTGGAGTAATTACTCTTGGCTCGTTGGCGACATCTTTGGTGCTCCGTTGGCCGTCGAGGGTATCGTGGCCTTCTTTATGGAGTCAACGTTCGTGGCTGTGATGTTCTTTGGCTGGAAGAAGGTGAGCGCAGGCTTCCACCTGGCCTCCACCTGGCTGACGGGCATCGGCGCGACGCTCTCGGCCTGGTGGATTCTGGTGGCCAACGCGTGGATGCAGAACCCCGTTGGCTGTGAGTTCAATCCTGACACGATGCGCAATGAGATGACATCGTTTGCCGACGTGGCTCTCTCGTCCTCGGCTGTCGATAAGTTCCTGCACACGGTCCTCTCTGCCTGGATCATCGGCGCTGTCTTTGTGGTGGCTGTCTCGTGCTGGTATTTGCTGAAGAAACGCCACACAGAGCTGGCCGTGAAGAGCATCCGCATTGCTACCATTGTGGGCATCGTCGCTGCCGTATGCACAGCCTTTACAGGCCATATCTCTGGTCAGGACGTTGCCCGTACGCAACCCATGAAGATGGCTGCCATGGAAGCCCTGAACGATGGAGGTACTGAACAGCCGCTCACCCTTTTCGCGCTGCTGAATCCACTCAGCCAGCCCGACTACGCCAATGGAGAGGAGCCGCCATTGAAGATTGAGTTGCCCTGTTTCCTTTCAATCATGGTCTCTAATTCGGCTGACGGCTACGTGCCAGGCATCAACGACATTCTGAATGGCTATACACGACCTGATGGCACCCGTGAGCCCTCAGCCGACGAGAAGATTGCACGTGGCAAGCAGGCCATCGCTGCCTTACAAGCTTACCGTCAGGCCAAGGCTGAAGGCGCTTCTGATTCTATCCTCAATTCCCAATTATCCATTTTCAATGCCAACAAGGAGTATTTCGGCTATGGCTACGTCACTGACAAGAGCCAGCTGGTGCCTCCCATTGGGTTGAACTTCTGGGCTTTCCGTACGATGGTGGGCGTGGGCTGTCTGCTCATTCTCTTCTTCGGTTTGGTGGCCATGTTGGCCTTCAAGATTCCGTTCTTCTCAGTCTTTACACGACGTTTGCTTTCTGCCATCGGACTGATGGACGAAGCCCATGCCGACGTGCACGGCGCCACCCGGATGCCACGCTGGCTTTATTGGGCAGCCATTATCATGGTACCCTTGTCCTACATCGCATCTGAAAGCGGATGGCTGGTAGCTGAGCTGGGACGTCAGCCTTGGACTATCCAGGACATGTTGCCCACGTGGGCTGCTGTCAGCGACCTTGGTGCAAGCTCTGTCGCCCTGACTTTCATCCTCTTCCTCATCCTCTTCACCACCATGCTAGCTGTGGAGATTAGTATCATGTTGAAACAAATCAAGAAAGGACCGGAGAATTCTTAAACCTCAAATCTCAATTCAAAATGACATACGCATTCTTACAACACTACTGGTGGCTCATCGTTTCCCTGCTCGGTGCCATCCTTGTTTTCCTGATGTTCGTGCAGGGAGCCAACAGCATGGTACGCTCTTTGGGTTGGACAGCTGAAGGCCGTCGCTTGGTAGTGAACAGCACAGGCCGCAAATGGGAGTTCACTTTCACCACGCTCGTCACCTTTGGCGGAGCCTTCTTCGCCTCGTTCCCTCTGTTCTATAGTACCTCGTTCGGAGGTGCTTACTGGCTGTGGATGATTATCCTCTTCTCGTTCGTACTGCAAGCTGTCAGCTACGAGTTCCAGAACAAGTTAGGTAATATACTCGGCCCTAACATCTTCCAGTGGTTCCTCGTGCTCAATGGTATCCTCGGCCCGCTTCTGCTTGGTGGTGCTGTAGCCACATTCTTCGAGGGTTCCAACTTCGTAGTGGAGAAGAGCAACATCCTCGATGCCACTGCGCTGACGCCTGTCATCAGCCACTGGGGAAATGCCTCTCATGGTCTTGATGCTCTGCTCAATCCCTGGGTGTTAGTACTCGGACTGGCCGTGATGTTCTTGGCCCGTACGTTGGGCACGCTCTATATTATTAATAATGTAGATGACGAAGACATCCGCTCGCGTGCCAGTGTGCGATTGGTGGGTTGTGCCGTACCCTTCCTTGTGCTTTTCGTGGCCTATCTGGTGCACCTGTTGCTGAAGGACGGCTATGCATACGATGCCTCTGGCGCCATCTTCATGGAGCCCAACAAATACTTGCATAACCTATTGGAGATGTGGCCCCTCCTTATCCTGTTGCTTGTCGGCGTGGCTCTTGTGCTTTGGGGCATCGCTGTGGAAGTCTTCACTACCCGTTCACGCTTCACCAACAAGGGCATTTGGCCTGCAGGTATTGGCACCATTGTCACCGTGCTCGTGTTGTTGCTCATAGCTGGATGGAACAACACAGCCTATTATCCCTCGACCTACGACCTACAGATGTCGCTCACCATCGAGAACTCGTGCAGTAGTGAATTCACCCTGCGTACCATGTTTTGGGTGTCGCTCGTCGTTCCCTTTGTTTTGGCGTACATCGTCTATTGCTGGCGCAAGATTGACAGTCGCAAACTGACCCAAGACGAGATAGCGCACGACGAGGCCTATTGATGCATGCTTCATATTAGTATTTTGAACGCTCCAAAATCTTTTTTGGAGCGTTCAAAAAAGTTTTTGGAGGCTTCAAAAATGATTTTAGACGCAGCAAAAAAGACAGTCAGGAGAGCGGTTGCTTCCTGACTGCCTTTATGTTGATGGGTGCTGCGCTTACTTGAAAGGTAGGAACCAGTTCTTCTCGTCTGTGAGATCGACCACGGGATGCTTGTAGGCGAGCTTCTTGGCCAGCCATCGCGAACCGAAGTCGCTACCGTTGTAGGCTGCATGGTTCTTGTGGCGGGCTATACGGGTGAGGTCGCCGAAGCGGTTACCCTCGAAAGCGAGTTCAAGCGCCATCTCGTCGCAGATGATGTCCTCCATGGCGTTGATGGTGTCGGCCATAGTGAACTGTGTCGTATTGATTTCTGCCAGCTTCTTGCCAATCTCTGTCTCGTACTGGTAGGGTGAGAAGCCTCCCTGAGTATAGTAGCAGCCACGCGAGTGGATACCCCAGTTGTCTTCAAAGATACTAACGTACTCAGGTGCGAGGAAGGGCACGGTGTTCTGGAGCATCTGCAAGGTTTCGGGACGGATGTAGCGGTGGGCATCGAGGTCGGTGCTGTCGCCGTGCTGCACGTAGGCTTCGAGGTCTTCGTTGATGCCGTCCTTTAGGATGGCGAAGGCTGCATCGGGATAGCCCATGCGGTTGATGGCCTCAGCCAGTCGTAGGTAGATGGTGGCCGTGCGGTAGATGGGCACGTTAGCCGATGTGAACTTGATCATGACAGAGAAGGCCGAGTCGTTCTTAGCCACTTGGCGCATGGCGATGAGTCGGCGCAGGTCACCAAAGTCAGCCGTGCGTACCACGGTGGAGCCACCTCCGCCGGCTGTCGGCGTGTAATAGTACTCCTGTGCGTTGCTGAGTGCCACGTAGCTGGGCGAGGCATCAATCTGGCGCTCGACGAGGTAGCGCTCGTTGCTGGAGGCTGAGCCTCCAGTGGTGCTGTAGAAGTCATAGCCGAAGTAGCGTGGCAGTTCGGTGACTTCTCCGCGTAGCTTGTTGGCAGCCATGGGGATGTAGGTCACGATGTCGTTGGTGCTAGTGACACTGAAGATGTTGCTCCAAGAGTAGCCGCTGACTTCATAGGATATGCTGGCTGGCACTTTGTCGTCGAGTATTTGGCGCAGGTAGCTGTCGATGGTGATATAGGCCTGCGTCATGGGCAGTTCGTTCATCTGGAGGTACTTGAAATAGTAGCGTGCGGCGAGCTCGTATTGGTGGGTCTCGAGGTAAAGGTCGGCCAGCACGATGTCGATGGGTAGCATGGCGAGGGCTGATTGTACGGTCTTTTCCTGCGGATTCTCAGAGTCGCTGCTGTTGAGCACACCGGCTGAGACGCTGCGGTAGTCGGGTACGGGAGTTCCACTGAAGCGCTGCAACTCGGGAGCCAGCGCGTCGCAAATGCCCTGTAGGTCCTTCATATCGTGCTGGCTGTTGGCATCGCCGATGTTCACCAGTGGATGGGTGAAGAAGGGCACGGTGCCGTAGGTCTTAGCCAACTGCATATAGGTCCAGGCGCGTACGGCCAGTGCCTCGGCATACTCAGGGATGGCTACCTGTCGGCTGCCAGTGCGCAGCGAGGTGTCGCGGTGGGCGATGTAGTAGTTGCAGTTGTTGATGATGCGATAATACACGTAGGCCGAGTCATACTTGTTGGCCGTCGTGGCTGAGAAGTTGGCCAGTTGGCGTAGGTCGGTCTCAGTGTATTGATTGGTAGATACGAGGTCGCCGCGCATCTCGCCCTGCATGACATACTGGTCGGCAGCCTGCTGCAATCCCTTCAGGATGCCCAGGGTGTAGAACATGGAGTCGGTCTTCTGGTCCAAGGCGGGATCGAAGATCTGTCGGTCGCTGTCGGTCTCGAACATGTCCTGACAGCTTGTCATTGCTGCGGCAAAACCGCAGCCTACCAGAAGAGCAGCGAGGTATTTCTTGATATTCTTGGTAATCATAATTTTCAATTTTCAATTTTCAATGATCAATTCGATTACAGGTTGATTCTCAGTCCCATGGTGAAGGTACGTCCGAGGGCGATGTTACCGGCGTCGATGCCCTGATAGAGCACGGCGTTGGAAACGCTGGTTTCAGGATCGTTGCCTAAGTAGCGGGTTAGGGTGAAGAGGTTATTGGCCTCTGCCCAGATGGCGAGTCCCTGCAGCCAAGTCCATGTGCCAGGCACGGGTACCTTATAGGTAAGGTTCACAGTTTTCAGACGCAGGTAGCTGCCGTCTTCAATCCAGCGATCGCTGAAACGAGAATTACCCATAGGGTCTTCGTAGCTGATGCGTGGAATGTCGGTCTGCTGTCCCTCTGAACGCCAGCGGTTGGTCATAGCTGTTGTTTGGTTGTAGAAGTTGAAACCTCCCTCGAGCAGTGAACGCTGATAGTTGTAGAGGTCGTTACCTAGTGAGTAGTTCAGTCCCACGTTGAGCGTCAGGTCCTTCCACGTAAGGGTGGCGAAAATGTTACCATAGATATCGGGATTGGGATTGCCGATAATGGTCTTGTCGGCTTCGCTGATCTCGCCGTCGCCGTTGAGGTCGGTGAAGTGTACGTCACCTGCGCGGAAGTTTTGATGGGCTCCGGTGGCATCGGTCAGGTAGAGGTAGCCTCCTCGGCCTGCAGTAGCTGCCTCGGCATCGGTTGCAAAGACACCCTCGGTTTTATAGCCGTAGAACATGCCCACGGGCTGGCCTACAATGGTAGCCACGTTGTCGATGCCATAGAGCGACGAGGTGTATCCCTGTGCTGATAGCTGACCGCCTACATAGATGCGGCTGTCGTTAGGCAGAGTCTTCACCTTGTTCACATAGTGGCCAACGCTGGCGCCCACCTCAAGGTTCACGTTGCGGCCTACGATGGGCTTGGCGGTGAGGGTAAGCTCGAAACCTTGGTTGTCGAGTGAGCCACCGTTACTCCAGTAGTTGTTGATACCAGCCACGGGGTTCTCGAAGCTCTTCAGCGTGAGCAGGTTACTGGTGTGGTGATAGAAGTAGTCGAAATCAACGCCCAGACGGTTATTCAGCAGGTATGCCTTCATGCCCAGGTTCATCTTGCTGGTCTGCTCCCAGCTGATGGTCTCGTTGCCGATGTTATCGAGTACGGCAGCCGTCGATTTATAGAGGTACTTCGTTACGCCGAACGAGGTGCGTGCGGCATAATTGTTGATGTCATCGTTACCGCTGATGTCGTAGCCGGCCTTCAGCAACAGGTAGTTGATGCCCTTCATCTTGGGGAACCACTTTTCATTGGTGAGTGCCCAGCCTAACTGGACGCTGGGGAACACTCCCCACTTCACTCCGCCAATCTTAATGCCATCGGCCTCGCTGCCGAAGCGGCTGCTGGTCTCCATAGCCAGCGATACTTGGGCGAAGTAGCGGTTGCGGTAGTTGTAGTCGGCATTGGCATACCATGTCATCGAGCGCCATGAATCGTCGGTACCGGTGGCATCGATAAAGTCCATTTCCTTGGTGATATTTGGCGTCTTGTCGTTACCGGCAGAGCTGTACTGACCCTCGGGCTCGTTGTCATCGAAGGCAAATGAGTTATAGCGCATACCAGCAAAGATGTTGAGCAAGTGGCCGTTCAGTTCCTTGTTCCACTCCAGACGGGTGTCGCTCTGTACGCTGGTTTCTTTCGAGAACATGGACATAGCCATGTTCTGCACGCGGCCGATACCTTCGATGAGGAAGGTAGGCATGCCTCCTAACGGACGATAGTAGCGCTGGGAGATGCGGTCGAGCGTGTAGCTAAAGGTCTCGGTGAGCGAGAGGTTCCTACTGAACTCGTAGCGCGGAGCGATGACGGTGTTGAAGTGGGTCATTTCCGTGCGGTTCTTGTTGATGGCACTACCATTGTGCAACAATGCCGTGGGGTTACCCAGCGTTAGGTCGGGGTCGAGAACGGTAAGATAGTCGTCGGCATCCGACAGGGTGCTAGAGAGCTGATGCGTTACATTATTATATGTGTAGGGGTTGAGGAACGGCGACTTGATAAGTGCCAGGAAAGTGGGCGAGGACACCGTTCCCGAGGTGAGGCTCTGGGGGGCTCCGTTATCGAATACGTCGCGGTTGAGCTTCGTATAAGACATGTCGAAGCGCGTGGTGAGCCGGTCGATGACATTGATATCGGTGTTGAAGCGCACGTTCAGACGGTTGAAGCCGTTCTCGCGGGCTGTGCTTTGGCCATCGGTATATCCGAGTGACAGGTTGTACATACCTACGTCGTCGCCACCCTGCACATTGATGTTGTAGTTCTGGTTCAGGGCCGTGTGATAGACCTCATCCTTCCAGTCAGTATTGTTATGGAATTTGGTATAATAATACTTCGTGGGGTCGTCAATGAGGAACTTGAAAGTGTTCGGGTCGGTGTATTCGGAGATCTCGGGATAAGTACCGAGCATTTCGGAAGCATAAAGGCGATACTGCGAAGCATCCATCATGTCGGGAGTACGGGGCACAAGGGTCACACCCACACCGATGTTGGCATCGATACGGGTAGCCATGGAGTGGCCGCGCTTGGTGTCGATAATGATGACGCCGTTACCACCCTTGGCACCATAGAGGGCCGTAGCATTTTTCAGCACGGTGACCTTGTCGATGTCCTCGGGGTTGATGTTGAGCAGCAGATTATTGTAATCGCCATAGTGCAGCGAGGAACGCGTCTGTTGCATGTCCTGCACCACGCCGTCGATAACGATGAGGGGCTGGGCGTTGGCAGTGAGCGAGTTGAGACCGCGCACGAACATGGCAGCGCCGTAGCCAGGGCCACCCGAGCGGGTAATGCTGCGCACGTCGGCACCAATGAGGTTCTCAATGTCGGTCTCGATGGTCTGCGTGGTTGTGTTATTCACATTGGCCACTGCCTGGGCACCGATGGTGGTTGATTTGCCGTACATGGGACGGAACTTGTCGCTGAGCATCTCAATCTGTACGGTCGTGCCTTCTGCACCCAGACCTACATGCTGGTCGAGAAATTCGGGAGCGTGGACGTAGAGGGCCGTGGCAAAGGTAGGAACCTTGATGGTGAAATGTCCGTCTTCCTCAGTCATAGCCGTGTAACTGGCGTGACCCAAAGCCTGGATCATTATACCGGCTAGCGGCTGCTTAGTCACGGCATCGACGCACAGTCCCTTCACTTCCATAGTGGGGTAGGTGGGTGTTTTCACCACAGGCCTTTTCGGAGCCTTGACTACTTCCTCGTCGTCAATCGCGTCATCATCCTGCGCATAGGCAGGCATGCCGATGCAGAGTGCGCAGAGGATGGAGAAACAAAGAATATAATATCTTTTCATGTTCTTTCCGTTTTTGAGATTAATAGATGCCAGTGTCATATTTGTAGTCCGGGTGGGCTTTCAGATAGTCGTCAAGCTCCTTCGGGCGCAGGATGACGCAATCGACACGCAGGGTACGATCGAACATTGCGCGCTCGCGGGAGGTGATGGCACTGTTGATGCGCAGGTAGGGGTAGTAGTCGCCAGTACCGGCATAAGCCACAGGAAATGTGAAGTCGCCTATGTAGATGGTATCTACACGTGTGGAGTCGGAAGTGTAGTCCTTCGATATGCACCAACTGCTTTCATTGTCTTTGTTCTTTCCATTTGCTTGAGCATAGCCCATGGAAACCTTGAACTTGTTGGGCTTGGCCTCGATGTTGCTACTGGTAATGCTGGCAGGCACCATGACAACATAGACGCTGTAGATGGTGGAGCGGACGTCGGGCAGATAGAAGACAACACCAGGGTTCGTACTCATACTGGCAGGTTGCGCCTCGATATAAGAGAAGTTCGACACGTGACCGCTCACTTCGGGATTCTGTGTGCCGGGCGTAACATAGATGCGCTGTGGGTCGCCAGCGGTATTGACCGAACTGGCCAGTGTCTGGTAAGCCTCGCCCTCCACTTTGATCTCAGGATTCCATGAGGTCCAGGGATGAATCTGCATGGTATCGGTAATCCATACGGCGCCATTGCTCTTATTAACACGTTGGGCATTCTCGAACAGGGCGGCAGCATCTTCAGTATAGATCTTGGTGAGGGTCGTGCTGTAGAGCGAGTCGCACTGCAAGGGTTGGCCCGTCTGCAGGTTGTTGAGTTTGCGGTTGTCGTAAAGGTTGTTGTTGTAGAACAGACTGCTGGTGAGCATGTAGTTCACAATAGAGTCTTTCAGAAACTTCGTGTCCTTGATCTCGATTGTAGTCTTCTTGGGATCGTTGGGTGATGTGTCTTCCATGAAGTCAAACGAG
The DNA here is from genome assembly GCA_905233825.1 of uncultured Prevotella sp. GTDB lineage: Bacteria > Bacteroidota > Bacteroidia > Bacteroidales > Bacteroidaceae > Prevotella. The sequence goes on from CAJOFE010000020.1 coordinate 34,462, forward strand.
GGCACATAGTTGAAGAACCTCTCAACCGTGGCCTTAGCCTTGCTCCATGCCTCGTTAGTGGGCAAGATCATGGTGTAGTTGCTGTCCTCGCGGTTGATGTAGGCGAAATAGCGGCTGAACAAGTCGTTGTGCTCGTCGAAGACAGAATCAAGGTAGGTAATCTGTCCGTTGAGCATAGGGCCCTGTACACTCTTCAACTCGTTCAGCTTCTTCACATCGTAGCTGTGGAAGAAGTTGGCGATGGAGTCGAGCGGATAATCGTTGTTATTCAGTGCCTCGAAGATATTGCCCATGAAAGGAATCTTGCCGCCGAGCATGTGGATGACACCGTTACGGCTTGCCAGATTAGGATTGGTGATCCCGACGTTTTGGATGGTGTAGTTTCCATTGCCGCCGAAGAGCATCAGCTTCTCATTGAGCGTGTAGATACGCTCGTTGATAGCACCTGAGACAGGGTAGTTGTTGCGTGCGATATGGTTCTGCACAAACTCTTTCTGCAAGCGTTCCTTGCTAAAGGCATTCAGCGTCTCAAAGTCGAAGGTGCCGTCAGTGGGAGCCCAAACGGTGTAGGTCTGCGAGGCATTGAGCACTTCGTCGTAGCCGGCCTTCTTCAGTAAGCTGGCAAACTGCGAAAGGTTCGCATTCTTGCTGATATTCTCCCACAGGGTGGCTTGCTGCGAGTCGAGGATAGTATTATCGGCCTCGTAGTGGTCGTCCCAATCGGAACAGGAGACCCCCACCCAGCCTCCTCCCGCGAGTGGGAGGAGCACATAGACCATAGAGCGGAAGAGCCCCTTTATTTTTTCAAACATAAACTGTTTCATGTCTTTTATCTGTTTTGTTTTTATTTTCAATGATCATGCTTGACCTCTTCCCTCCATATTGGGAGGGGTAAGGAGTGGGTCTCTTAATACATGTCCTCTGCATATTGAGAGTTATTATACACATTCTCGGGGCAGAACTCTATGTAGTCAAGGTGGAATTGCCAGGCGTCACCCTCAAGCACCGTTTTGAAGCGCAGCCAGTACTCGCCTTGTTCAAATGGTTGCTTGGCGATGATGCGTCGCAAGTCCTCGCGGTTGCTACGGGCATAGTTACCAGTGTTGATGCCTACGGTATAGTAGAGTGGTCCGCGCATATAGCCTAAGTTGCGCATGTTGGCATCGGTTTCCACACCCTTGTCATCACAACTATTCCAGTTACACCAGCCGGTGTTCACGTCGGGTGCATCGGCAGTAGCACTTCCGTCAGGGACGACTCGCATATCGAGCGGGATGTCGAGGGCTTTCATGTCAGAGAGTTCTGACGAAGAGCCTAGATAGAATTGGAGCATGCCTCGGTTACCGTTGGCGGTATAGCCAATGCGCAACTCGTAGGTGTCATCAGGAACGGGAGGCAGACGGAAGGCAAAGTCGAATCGTCCCTTGCAGTTGAACTCGTCACCTTGATAGTTACTCCAGCCGCTGCTCTGACCGGGAAGGTAGTACAAACGGGTGTCGTCGCCATTGTAAATGACTAGATCTTTGAGGAATCCCGGCGGGATGCGGATGTAGTTGCCACTCAGGTTACCGTCGGCACCTTCCTTGCCGCCGTTCAGAGCTCTTACCTCACTATCGGATATACGGCGGAATGAGTTCGACATCATCTCACCCAGGAAAGCGGTGTCGTCGAAGCGCATGCGCTCGTTCAGTGCTTTCTCCGGCACGCCTTGGTCATAGACGAGTATGTCTTTCAGACTATGGATATATCCGTTCACAGATGCGTATTGTCCTTTGTCGCCAACCATCTCGATGCCGTTGAACAGCACGGTATGCATGCCTGCTGTACCCAACTCGGCAATCAGATCGGTCAGCGAATTGTTGGCAATCTGACGGTTGAGATACAAGCGGTTGTTGTTGCGTGTAATCTTCAGCAGCGTATAGGGAAGCATGGTCTCGTAATATTCCACGAGCGTCACCTTCGATATCTGATTGTGATTGTGTACGAGTTTGTCGTAAGGAATTTTGTAGTCAAGGATATGATAGCGCACGAACATGCTCAGCGTGTTCCACGGGTTCTTGTAGTCGGTACCGGTGCTGATTTGGATGCCGTGGTTACGTGCATAGTCATACCAGCCATTGCCAGGCTCGGCGCATTTTGCATAGATTTCATCAGCATAGGCTTTTAGATCGTCTATGTTGTGAATGCCTCTCTCGGCTAACACATCGTCGGTCTCAGCAAAGATGGTGTATCCCAGTTCGCACTTCTCGGGCAGATAGAAGTTGGGTTTATCAACATGGTCGAAGTCAGTGCGGCTGATGTTGGTCAGCGAGTCAGCCAAGCCAGTCACCTTCAAGGCCTGTGAGAAAAGTGAGTACTCGTCGGCATGGCTATCCATCTCACCAGCGATAAGCATGTTCGAGCGACGGATTACGCAGTCGATCTCATGCAACACGCCGTTCTCCAGTTCATTATCCATGCTGGTGATGGATGAGGCACGGTTGATGATCACAGCACCCGTTATAGAGTCGATGCTTGTATTGATGTCACGTCCCAGCTTGGTCTTAATGGTCATACCATTACCCATGTTCACGCCCAGCTCTTCTGTGCCTAACAGATGGAACAGTGCAATGTCTTCGCAGAGTGAATCGGTCAGACCTTCTAGTCCGCGCTGTGTCATGCCGTTGTGGGGAATCTCTAGATTGACGGGATCATCATACAGGCTGTCGAGATACTGCTGTACAGCTTCATTCGTCGGGGCGAAACAGGTATAGGTGCCGTAAGCCGAAAGGATTTTGTCATAGCCGATGCGCGCTAGGATATAGTTGAAATCGCTGAAGCGCTCAGGACGGTTGGCCAGGTAGTCCTCAATGGTCTCGCCCGTGAAGGTGTAAAGGTTCGACTCATCGATGTCTTCCTTACAGGAAACCACTGTGGTGAAGGCTGCGGCAACACTGCAGCACACCAAACCTTTTACAATGTATTTTCTTATATTATAGGTAACCATAATTCCTAATTATTAATACTAATTCTTGGAAGTCGTTTTCTCTTGGATATAGACCGGGTTCTGCTTCAGCAGGTTGTTTACCTTGGTCTCATTCTCCTCGATGGGCCAGTAGAGATAGGGTTCGCTCTTCATCTTGTAGGATACGGCATCGCCACTGCCACCGCTGCCGAATTTGCGGATGATCATATTCAGCATGGGCTTGTATAGTTCGGGCCAGCCTCCTTGGTCGGCCATCTTTTGGTGAATGTCTACACCTGTCATGTGGCGATAGCCATAGCGCATCAGGTCCCACCAGCGCTTGCCCTCGAAGCAAAGCTCACGCTCGCGCTCGGCCAGCACCAGTAGTTCCAGGTCTTCTTTCGACTTGAAGCTGCCGAACTTCAGCGTATCGGGCGAGTTCTTCTTCATGGAGCGCTTATTCACTGCCTGTACTAGGTCAAAGGCCTTGCGTAGGGCCACCACATCGCTGTCGTTGGCAGCCGTCTCTACGTAGGCTTCGGCTTGCATCAGCATGACGTCGGTGAGGCGATAGACAATCCAGTTCTGGCGGAACTCAGGGAAGTTACGGCTGTTATTCTTCTCAACGCCAACGGTGGAGTTGACGGGGACGATGGTGCTTGAAGATTCCACCATCTTGCGGATACTCAGCTGCTGGGCTTCCTCGTTGTTAGCATTATAAACGTTGTTCCAGAAACGATAGTCGTCTTTCGAGAGATAGACTTTCTGTCCCTTGTCGGTGTTGGCATCTTTGTCAATGGAGTTGAAGATTGGCGATGCCATGAGAATGCTATTGTTACTGTGGCTGGTCTCGTTACCCGACTCATAATAGTAGTTCTCCAAGGCTTGATTTGAGTTGTCACGACCGTTGTACTGCCACTCTAGAATACTCTCGTGTGAATTACCGGCATTGGTATTGAAGATGGTATACAAAGCCATGACGCCGTCTTCCAAATGATAGCGGTCTTTCTCCATGTCGGTGACGTCGTACTCCTTGTAGAACTCATAGAATGCGTGCTTGGCATTGATAATAGAGTCGGTATGCACGATGACCTGCTGGTAGTCGCTAGTGTTATGGGTCATAGCAGCGCGCCACAGGTAGATGTCAGCCATCAGGGCATCGACGGCATCGCGGGTCATATAGCCCTTGTTGCGCCAGTCGTACTGGCCGTAGGCACCGCTGCGCATAATGTACTGGCGGGCCTCTGTCAGGTCATCGAGACAGTGTTGTAGCACTACATCGGGTGTGCTCTGCTCAATGGGCTCGATAGTGGTGTCGTCCTCATAGGAGCGGGTGGTGTAGGGCACGTCGCGGAAGGTACGCACCAGATAGAAGTAGCACAGTGAGCGCAGGGCCAGCATCTGTGCACGTACCACCTGATAGTCGCCCTGTGTGAACTCTGGGTCTTCAGCCATGACGTCCTCTGCATGGTTAAGTACGATATTACAACTATTGATGACTTTGTAGAAAGTGCCCCACGAGTTATAACGGTTAGTGGGCAGCAGATTTACGGCTGCAATATTATCGAGAGTATTATCGTTGTAACCGTCCAGCTTTACTAATTCGTCGGAACGGTAAGCACCCCAAATGATAGCTCGCTCCATAATGTTGTAGTCGAGCATCGAGCGGTAGCAGCCGTCCACCATCTGGTTCACGTCGTCCTTGGTTTTCCAGAACTCCGAGCCCACGATGCGGTCGGTGGGGTAGATGGTCAGGAAATCGTTGCAGCTGACAAGGGTTGCGGCCATACCGAAGCATACCGACCCCATTGCAATATATTTCTTTATCTTGGTAATCATAATTTCTAATTTCTAATTACTCATTATTATATATTAGAATCCCACTTGAATGTACAGCGTAACATTCTTCGATTTCGGAGTCTGCTCATTATCGTAAGCAATGCCCCATGAACCAGGTGCATGCTCGGGGTCGGTACCGCTGTACTTGCTCCAGCAGAGTAGATTCTGGCCAGAGAGACTCATTGTGAGACGGCTCAGTCCGAGAGGCTTTAGTGCCTTCTGCTTGAAGCTGTACTGTAGCTGGATGTAGCTCATACGTACGAATGAGGCATCCTCCACGTAGCGGTCGCTACCCTGCCAGTTGTAGCCGGAGTTGTACATGGCGCGTGGAATCTCCGTCACGTCGCCGTTCTTGCGCCAGCGCCAGTTCACGGCCGAGCTCTGGTTATAGGCATTGTACATCTCTTCCAGACTCATCTTGGCGTTGTTCACGATCTTGATGCCCTGACGGTAAGCGAAGCTAGTTTTCAGCGACCAGTTGCCATACTGCATGTTGAAGCCGAAACCACCGTTAAAGTGCGGGTTACTGTTACCCAGATAGACAACGTCGAGTGAGTTGATCTGTCCGTCGTGGTTCACGTCCTCATAGATAGCATCGCCACCTTGGAACTCATAGAGTGGACGACCGTCATTGAAATAATATACCTGACGGATGGGTAATCCTTTCGAGTCCATCATCACATGTCCCTCATCGTCGATAGCGATGGGGGCCGTCTTTCCTTTGGCCAGGAACTCATTGTTGATATAGTCGCGCAGTTGTTCGCCGGTCCAATTTTTGCTATCCTTCATGTTGGTCAGGTACTCGTAAGTGTATTGATAGACGCCTTTATAGCGCAGGCCGTAGATAGAGCCTAGTGGGTTACCCTTCTGAATGCGGTTCAGGTACTGTCCGCGTCCCTCGGGGTTCCATTCGCCGTTGATGCTTTCTAATACGCTCTCGTCCATTTCAACAATCTCGTTGAAGTTTTGTGCGATATTGAAATTGGCGCTCATCTTGAATTTGCCGATTTTCAGGAACTCGTTAGCTGAGATGTTCAGCTCCCATCCCTTATTAGTCATCTCGCCTACGTTAGCCCATGCCAGTGAACTGAAGCCGGTAGAGGTCGGGATGCGCACGTTTCTCATCAGCAGGTCCTTGGTGCGCTTGAAGTAGTAGTTGAAGTCACCAGTGATGCGGTCGTTGAAGAAGCCGAAGTCGCCACCAATATTATACTGTGTGGTACGCTCCCATTTCAGGTTGTCAAGCTGCAGGGCTTCCAGATAGCTGACGCTGTGCTTGTCGCCGATGGTACCATACACACCCGAGGTGTTATACTTTGAGTATTGTAGGTACTGATCGTCGGGCTGTTTGCCTACGATACCCCATGAGGGGCGGAAGCTCAGCATTGACAGCCACGATTTCGACCACTTCATGAACGGCTCGTCGCTGATGTTCCAGCGAGCGGAGATACCGGGGAAGTAGCCCCATTTCTTCGAGTCGCCGAATTTCGTCGTGCCGTCGGCACGTACCGAGAAGTCGAAGTTGTAGCGTCCCTCTTTATAAGAGATGTGTCCTGAGTAGATGCCCGACATTGAGCGCCACTGGCCGTTGCTGGTCTTCATGTCTTCGATGGTCGTATCGACGGTAGGAGAGGTTGAGCCGTTAGGGGCATTGCGGTTCACCACTGTCTGGCTGTTGTCGTTGCCACTGGTCATCTCCCAACGCATCAGCATGGTGCTGAACCAGTCCTCGTTCTTGAAATGAGGCGTGAGGGTGAACGTGTGGCGGGTGGTGAAGGCCTGTGAGTTATAGTCATAGACCTCGCTACGGTTATACTGGCTACTGTTCCAGCCGTCAGTGCTCAGAGAGCCAGGCCAATATTTGGGTTCGCTCTTCGAGAAGATATCAATATAGACCTCGCCCGAGTAGTCCAGACGCGTCTTGTCGTCGTCCTTGCCCAGCAGGTAGTAGTCCAGCTGGAACTTAGGCGAGATACGGTAGGTGTTCTCGTCGCGCCAGGCCTGGTTGGCAATGGCCACGGGGTTGCCTAAGCTGCGGATGTCGCGCAGCTGGTATGCCGAAGTTCCGGGAACCGACGAGCCGATGCTGTTGTCGTTGGCACCTACGGGCAGCATGATGTAGTATTCACCTGTGCTGTTACCCTGTGCATCCTGACGGTAGAGTGCCATGTTGGGCGCCGTCTTCTGTGCACGTCCCAGGATGTTGTCATCGTAGTTGCGGTGGTTCGACGTGTAGGTCAGGGGGAAGGTGGTGCGGAAGGTGATACGGTCCGACACGAAGTAGTCCAAAGCCAGCTTCGTCGAGAAGCGGTCCAGACGGGTGGTGATGATGGTACCGTTCTCGTGGTCGTAGCCGGCCGAGATGCGGAAGTTGGCTTTCTCACCGCCACCGGTAATATCGATGTAGTGATACTGGCTCCAGCCCACCTGCTGTACTTCTTTCACCCAGTCAGTGTTGTTATTCCAGTTCTCAAACTCAGCCCATGAGCGGTTGTAGTTCACCTCGTTGATGTTCGTGGTGGCGTTAGCGCTTTGAGCGGGGTTGTAATACATTTCCTTCAACATCATGGTGTAGTCGTCACCGTTCAGCAGGTTGTAGCCCTTAGGCTGCCATCTCGGTGTCACGCGAATGGAGTAGTTCACCTTTGTCTTACCACGGGCACCGCGCTTGGTGCGGATGCTGATGACACCGTTAGCACCACGTGAGCCCCAGATGGCGGTGGCGGCAGCGTCTTTCAGTACCTGGATGTCCTCAATGTCGGCGGGGTTCACCGAGAGCAATGAGGCATAGGTCTCTTCGTTGGCGTTCTGGAAATCGAAGCTGGCATCAGGGTTGTCGAAGATGTTGCCATCGACCACGATGAGCGGCTCGGCGCTTCCGTTAATACTGGTCACACCACGCAGACGCATTGAAGTTCCTGATCCCAGGTTGCCCGAGTTTGACACAATGTCGAGACCGGCAATCTGTCCTTGCAGGGCCTCGTCAGCCGAGGTAAAGGCCAGACCTTCCACTTCGCTCATGCTAAATGTCTGTGCGGCCACCGACACCTCGCGTTCGGGAATGGCCAGACCGCCCTGGTTGAATTTCTTCTTGGCCACGATGGTCACCTCCTTGATGGTAGTGGCATCTTGCAGGGTGACGTTGAACTTCGTACGGTCGCCAATGGGAAGGGTCTGGGTCTTGTAGCCCACATAACTGATCTTCAGCTTGTTCTTCTTGTTTTTGACGGTCATCGAGAAGTTACCGTTCAGGTCGGTCTGTGCATAGGAGACGTTACGGTTGTTAGCATCGATTTCCACTACGTTACACATCATCACCGGTCCCATAGCATCACTGATGGTACCCGAAATGCGGGCCTCCTGTGCATGGGCAGCAATCAGAAAACTAAAAAATGAGATTATTACAAAAAATAGTCGTTTCATAGCCTTAAATGTTTTTAATTTCCTAATTGTTGTCGTTATCGTACCTCTTATATAAATAAGAATCAAATAGCTTGCGGTAGGCTTCCATGCGTTCCCTAGCACCATGTCCTGTCCACTTGCCGTCGTAGCGATCGGTGTCAGCATGGGTGCTCAGAGGCTCACTGATCTGGTGTATCACAGCAAACGACGAGGTCGAGAGCGTGCGCTGGGCTGTTCTACCCGAACCTTTGACAGTAATCACATAGTCGCGTGCCATCTGGTTGGTGATCTTTGACGTGTTACTGGCGTCGATCACAATCTCATGACCGCGCTTGTCTTTTACCGTCATGCGACCGTTGGAACCCCAGATGGTCAGCTTCTCGCGGATACCCAGTGTGTCGGAGCAGGCCGTGGGATAGATTACCTCCTTGCCGCCTTCAATGATGTTATCAGCATAGATGGAATTGTCCTGGAAGTGGTAGCGGATGAAGGCATTGATTTCCTCCACCATCAGCAGGGCCTGGTTGCGGGCCATTTCCACTTCGCGGCTAATTGTGCCAGCCTGTTTTTCTTCGTCTAAGCGCTCGTTGTATTGGTCGTAGATCTTCTTGATGTCGCTCCAGCGGGGCAGACCGCGCTCGTAGGCTTTCTGCATAGCCTCATTGTCGGGTGCATAGACGGTGTAGTTATAGGTGTTGAAATAGTTCACGTTGTCCGTCAGGCCGCCCTTGTTAGCGAAGGTGTGGTAGGCGTCCATGCGCTTTTTCTTCGTCACGGTATTCACTTCGGCCAGTTTGTCGCTGGCAAACTCCATGATGCTGTCCATGTCGAAGTCGGTGCACAGTTCCAGGAATTCTGAGAAGCGGGCGTCGTTCTCCAAAATGTCAAGCACCGAGCGATGCGGAGGCTGGATGACGTGGTCGAGGGCGTAGGCCGTACCGTTGGCCTGGTTAAACACCTGCGTTACGTTTGAAACGGGTGTCGCGCCTTCTATTTGTGAGCCGCTCATCACGTTGTTGCCGCCGAAGTAGATTTCGCCACCGTGCTTGGTCTTATAGTATTTGTTGGCTCCCAGTTTCTCGCCCTCACCCAGCACGATGGTGTGGTAGTTCAGAATGTCGATGAGTTGTGAGCGGAATTGGCTGGTCTCCACGCGTCCCAGCGAGTCGGCCGATGTGGTGCCCACGGTGTTTGTGTCTTTGTCGTAGGCCCAAGCTGAACAGAAGACGTATGGCGAGCGGTTCTCGAAATAGAATTTCAGAGCTCGGGGCTGATCGGAGTTCAGGTAGGCAGGATCTACATAGTAGCGGTCGAAGGCATCGTCCGTGGGGATGAAGAACGCGTAGTTGGCGCTCATGGCCAGCAAGTAGGCGTAGTAGTTCAGGTTCAGAGCCAGCGTGGAGCGGTTCTTACCGTCGTTCACGGCCTCGTTCATGATGCGCATGTTGCTGTTCAGCGTTACAGGAGCTGAGACGGCAATCAGCGAGGGAGGTGCGAAGACGGTATTCAGCATGTAGGCCACGCCGTTGTTGGCTATCTTTACGTCGTACGAGCCGTTGCTATTCTTATTCAGAGCATCTAATGAGAGACCCATCGGGTCGTTGGCCTCGTCCATCACGCGACCGAACTTCGAAGGCACTGTTCCCACGAACGAGCTCTTCATTAGGTTGCCGATAATCTGCTGCACGTTCTGCAGGGGAATGGAGTCGATGTTCTCCTCAATGTTCTCCAGTGTGTTAGGCTTCTTGCCAAAGGCGTTGATGAGGAACTCGCCGGCACCGCCTGGCAGGAAGAACTCCTGCAAAGCCTGGTCGGTGGGCACGAACATCGTAGCGATGTCCTTCAGCTCGTTTTCGCCCATAGCACCGCTGTTATAGTTGTTCCAACCCGGGTCAAAGGGAAGTACATAGGGAGCCACCGTGTTGTTGGGGTCACGGGTCAGCGTACCGCCCTGTGAGCGCTGGCTCAGGTAGCGCTTCTGGAAGATGGAATCGATCTCGGGCAGACCGTTCTGCACGGCATAGTTGTTGTAGTTCTGGGTAGTCGATGCATCATAGAAGGGTGCCGAGAAGCGGTCGAGCATGCGGCTGAACAGGTTGCTCTCGCCGTTATTGCGAATCACCTCTGCCAGGTTGCCTGGTGGTAGTAGCACGTCCTCCATCTGGTGGATGTAGCCGTTCTTACAGGTCACGTCGGAACTGATGATCTTGTCGCGGAAAATGTAGGCCGACTTCTCCACCTCGTCGTAGGGCGTGCCCGTCACCACTTCGAAGTCGCTCAGGTCTCCGCGTGTGGTGATGTTGTTGGTGGTCATCTGCTCCTCGGTGAAGTGCACCATCATGGGCCTCGTAGCGTCCATCACCAGATAGATGCCCTTGTCGTAGTACTTCTCCCAGTACTTGTTGTTCGGGGGCATGTCAGCCTGGCTTCGCAGGTGGGTGATGGTGTCGATGACGTTGGCACCCGTGGTGTGCTTCAGCGACTGTCCTTGCAAGATGGTGGTCAGTCCGTTACGGTTTTCGCTGATGTTCGACAGCATCTCAACCAGGATGGCATTATCGAGCATCGAGGCATAGAGCAACTGCTTCTTCATGGCTACTGTCAGGTCTTCATACTTCCTGACGCCCCACTGGTTGTTGGCATAGAAGCGGTCGAAGGCTTCGTCGTTAGCAGGGAAGACGGTCTTCGATCCCGTCTTCGACAGTGTCTCGGCGTAGCCCAGGTCATCAATCAGTCGCAGGTAGTTCTTGAACGTGCCTTTCAGCACATTCCCCTGCGCGTTAGTTAGGTTCTCGGGGTGCTCCATAGCTTCATAGATGCTGCCGCCCAACCACGACGGGTAGTTGTCGGGGTCGTCGAGCTTGTAGTCATCCGTACATGCCGTGAAAGCACCGCAGGCAAGAGCCAGAAAGACAGCCAGGCTGGTCTTTCTCGCCAGTTCTACATAATGGTGACTCATAGTCTTTTTTGTTATATTTAGTTGTTTTAATAGTAGCATTCAGTGTTCACACTCTGGTTCACGCAAGCAAATGCGTACGCTATTTGCGTGCAAAGTTACGAATAAAAAACGAAACGACTGCAAAAAAACTTAAAAAAATAAAGAGAAAGGCAAAAAAAATCCCCCAAAGGGGGAAAGTCCTGTTTTTGGGAAAGGCATTTCTTAGCCCCGGAAACGGCATTTCCAGGCTCTGGAAACGGCATCTCTGGGGCTAAGAAACGGCATTTGTTTTTGTAGGGAAGGCATTTGGGAAAGGAATCCCGTCTATTCCGTTTGCTCTTAGTTCAGTTTGAAAGTGATGGGCAGGGTATAAGTGGTTTCCACGCGTATGCCGTTCTGGCGTCCGGGCTCCCAGCGAGGCATGTTGCGCACCACGTAGATGGCCTCTTCCTTCAGGGCCTCTACGGCGTCGTCGTAGTTCCTTGAGGTTTCTACTGCCTCCTCATCTCCCTCTTTGGATGCTTTTGCCACCTCGACCGTAATGAGTGGAGATTTAGTATTTGTTTCTACAACTTGCGGAGAACGTACGAATCCAGTCTTGTCGACAATGAACTTAACGGTAATCTCACCTTCAGCCTGCATTTCACGGGCTACAGCGGGATAGCGCAGGTGAGTGCTCAGATATTTCATGATTTCGCCTTGCCCGCCAGGATATGTAGGCGCTTGCTCCACCAGGGTGAATGTCTTGTCATCGTCGCCGGCGTTGGTCTGGTCCTGATAGCGGGCACTCTTGAGGTCAACGCTGTCGCGACGGCCGACAACCGTGACGTTACTGAAACCCGTTATCGGCTCCAGCATGGCGTCTATCTGATTACTGCCGATGTCGATCGTCTGAGTCTTATATCCCACGTACGAGATACGGATTTTGTGACCAGGATCGACCACCTTCAGCGAGAACTTGCCGTCCTTGTCGGTTGTGGCCTGAGCCACGATGCGGCCGTACTGGTCAATCTCGACGAGATTGACGTAGTGCAGCGGACCGTCCTCATCCTTCACCGTGCCGGTAATCGTGCTGCCGGCCTTTACCTTGGATTCCTTTTGCTGGGGCTCTTCGGCCTTTTCCGGTTTCGGAGCCTCGCTGGTTTCGACGGCAGGAGCGTCGAGCACGGCGGATGTTAGCTCGGCCAGAGGCTGCTCTACAGCCTTGACGCTGTTATCTACGACCTCTTTCAACACCTCTTTGGGCTTGGAGAAAGCCATGAGCGAGAAGCCTACGAGTGGGACGGTGACAGCAATCCATGCGATGCGCCACCAATGAGATTGTTTTTTCTTCATCATTGTTATTCGTTTTTTAATGTTTAGGTTAAACGAACTGGCGAGTGCGTAGGCCTCCGCTCCCACTGTCCGCAAGATTAATAGTCGCTGATAGTCACGGCTCTGAATCCTGTAATGATTGATCACTTCATCGTCGGCTTCGTATTCGTGTACTATTTTGATTTCTTTCATGACCAGCCAGCATGTGGGGTTGATGATGACACACACCATCAGCAGCACCAGGTCGATGTGGTGCAACAGGGTGATATGCGACAGTTCGTGACGCACGCTTGCCCTGCGCCCGAATCCCTCCTCGTGTGTCGATATGACAATGAGGTTCATCCAGCTGAAGGGACCATACTGGGCATCGTGCTCCACCAGCCGCACCCATCGGCCCAGCCTGTGGCGACGCTTGCCATGAAGGAAGCGCAGCATCTTGAAGATCGACTTGCCCCATCCTATGAGCTGTACCAGAACGTAGATGGCGTAAATCACCAGCAGGATAATTGCTCCTTTTTCCATCGTGGTGAGGCTTCCGGCTTTCAGCTCTTGGCTGTCAGCCGTTTGCCCATTGCCCATTGCCACCAGCCAATTGTCTATTTCACCGTCATCTACTGGCACCACCACCCTGCATGTCTCTGCCATCGGCTCCATCTGCTGAGTCGGAGTGATGTGTATCAGGGGAAGCATGGCCGACAGTACCAACGTGCCCAGCAGGTAGAAACGGTTGAACCTGTGGAACGTAGAGCCGCTGAAGCACATCTTGTAAAGAAGCAGAAATGCCAACAGACATGCCGACCACTCAAGGATATATACTATAAATGACCCCATAATTCCTAACTTCTAATTCATTCCTCTTCCACCACTCTGATGAGCTCTTTCAGCTCGTCGATGCTCACCTCATGACGCTTCACCAGTCGGGAGATGAAGTCCATGTAGGAACCGTCGAAGAAGCGTTCAACACTCTCTTTGTTCACGTATGAAATGTACTGTTCGCGAGTAACTGCCGCATGATAGCGGTAGAATCGCGGACTCAGTTCCTCATGGTCGATCATGCCGTGCTGTTCGAGCCGTCGCACATAGGTGGCGATGGTATTGAAATGTGCCGTAGTATCGGGCAGATGGAGTATGATGTCACGTGTCGATAAGGGACCGTTTTCCCACAGCACCTCCATGATCTCCAGCTCTTTGTCAGTCAGTTTTTTCATAAGCTAATTCTTAGACGGTGCAAATATAACTACAATTTGTAATAACCTCCAAATTTTATAATATTTTTTAACGATTTATTTGTAGTTATTAACAGAATGGCGGGACGGGATGTAATTTTTTTGGATTATTTGCAGTCGTTTCAGATTTTCTTTGTACCTTTGCAACCAAAAGTTGCGAGAACGGCTTGCATCGTCCTTGTGGCGTAAACACTGCGATAACTTGAAAAAGAAAAACGCAATCTGTGGAATCGAAAGAAATAGAACTACTCAGTAAGATAGATTTTCCTGCCGACCTTCGCCAGCTGAAAGTGGAACAGCTGCCACAGGTGTGCGACGAGCTGCGCCGCACCATTGTGGAGGAGCTGTCGGTGAACCCTGGTCACTTGGCATCGAGCTTGGGAGTGGTCGAGCTGACCGTAGCCCTGCACTATGTCTTTGACACGCCGGAAGACCGCATCGTGTGGGATGTGGGCCATCAGGCCTACGGCCACAAGATTCTGACGGGACGCCGCGACCAGTTCCCTACGAACCGTAAGCTGCACGGTCTGCGCCCCTTCCCCTCACCTCAGGAGAGCGAGTACGACTCGTTCGTCTGCGGACATGCCTCGAACAGCATCTCTGCGGCGCTGGGCATGGCTGTTGCCTCCTCTCACCATTCTGACTCCTCACCCCGCAAGGTGGTGGCCGTCATCGGCGACGGTGCCATGAGTGGCGGGCTGGCCTTCGAAGGACTGAACAATCTCTCGTCGAGTCCTAACGACATGCTCATCGTGCTCAACGACAACGACATGTCTATCGACCGCTCGGTGGGCGGCATGCGTCAGTATCTGCTTGGGCTGAGTACCAACGAGACCTATAACAAGCTGCGTTTCCGTGCAGCCCGTTTCCTGCAGCGTCACGGCATGCTGAAGGACGACCGTCGCATGGGCCTTATCCGTCTGGGCAACGCGCTGAAGAGTGCCATCAGCCATCAGCAGAACATCTTCGACGGCATGAATATCCGCTATTTCGGTCCCTTCAATGGTCATGATGTGATGGAGCTGGTGCGCATCCTGCGTCAGCTGAAGGAGATGAAAGGCCCGAAGCTGCTCCACCTACACACGAAGAAGGGCCACGGCTATGCTCCGGCAGAGCACTACACGCCCGTCTGGCATGCTCCCGGAAAGTTCGACCCCGAGACGGGCGAACTCATCAAGAGCGGCGACGAGCACAAGATGAAATACCAGCAGGTGTTCGGCGAGACGCTGTTGGAGCTGGCACGGCAGAACGAGAAGATAGTGGGCGTGACGCCCGCCATGCCCACTGGCTGTTCGATGAATATCATGATGGAGGCCATGCCCGACCGTACCTTCGACGTGGGCATTGCCGAGGGACATGCCGTCACCTTCTCCGCTGGCATGGCGAAGGAGGGCCTGCTGCCTTTCTGCAATATCTATAGCGCCTTTGCGCAGCGCGCCTACGATAATATCATCCACGATGTGGCCATCCTGCGGCTCAACGTCGTCATCTGTCTCGATCGTGCCGGACTGGTGGGCAAGGACGGTCCCACCCATCATGGCGCCTTCGACCTGGCCTATCTGCGTCCCATCCCCAACCTCACCATCTGCTCGCCGATGGACGAGCATGAGCTGCGCCGACTCATGTTCACTGCCCAGCAGGAAGACATGGGACCCTTCGTCATCCGTTATCCGCGAGGCCGTGGCGTGCTCACCGACTGGCGCTGTCCGTTGGAGGCCGTCGAAGTGGGCACCGGCCGCAAGCTGCGCGATGGCAGCGATGTCGCCGTGCTGACCATCGGCCCCATAGGCAATGACGTGGAAGAAGTATTAGCCCCCTCGGGGGCTGTAGGGGGTACCGTTGCCCACTACGACATGCGCTTCCTGAAGCCGCTCGACGAGAAGATACTTCACGAGGTGGGTCAGAAGTTCCGTCGCATCGTCACCATCGAGGACGGCGTACGCAACGGCGGACTGGGCAGTGCCGTGACAGAGTGGATGGCCGACCACGGCTATCAGCTGCAGATCACCCGCTTGGGTCTGCCCGACCAGTTCGTGGAGCATGGCGAGGTAGATGAACTACGGGAAATCGTGGGATTAGATAAGGAATCAATAAGAAAAGCGATAACAGATATGGCCCCATCGGGGGCTGAAAGGGGGACTTTATGAAGATAGTCATTGCCGGAGCAGGAGCCGTGGGGACACACTTGTCGAAACTCCTGTCAACAGAAAATCACGACTGCGTACTCATCGACGACGACGATGAGCGTCTGGGAGGCGTAGATTCCAACTACGACATCATGGCCCTGTGCTCGTCGCCCACCAGCATCAAGACACTGAAAGATGCCGGCGTGGCCAATGCCGACCTCTTCGTGGGTGTCACCCGCCGTGAGAGCCGCAACATCACAGCCTGCATGCTGGCACATGCCTTAGGGGCGAAGAAGACGGTGGCGCGCATCGACAACTACGAGTACCTGCAACCGCAGAACCTAGCCTATTTCAAGGCCGTGGGCGTCGATTCCCTCGTCTATCCCGAAGTGCTGGCCGCCAGCGACATCATCAGCGGCCTGAAGCTCTCCTGGGTGCGCCAGCGCCTCGACGTGCACGACGGTGCCCTGGTGCTCCTCGGCGTGAAGCTGCGCGACACCTGCCAGATTCTCAACCAGCCCATCCGCGACCTCTGCGGCCCCGACGATCCCTATCACATTGTGGCCCTGAAGCGTGGCAACGAGACCATCATCCCCGGCGGCATGGACGTGCTGCAGTCCAACGACCTGGCCTATTTCATGACCACCGAGGAGTATATCCCCCACATCAAGCGCATCGTGGGAAAAGAGGAATACGAAGACGTGCACAACGTCATCATCATGGGTGGAGGCAAGACCGCCGTACGTGCCGCCCTCACCCTGCCCGACAACATGCATGCCAAGATCATTGAGAGCAGCATCGAGCGTTGCGAGCGCCTCAACCAGCTCATCGACCGCTCTAACGTGATGATTATCCACGGCGACGGCCGCGACCTGGGCCTGCTCCACGAGGAGGGCATCAAGAACACGCAGGCCTTCGTCTCGCTCACCGGCAATGCCGAGACCAACATCCTGGCCTGTCTGACGGCGAAGAAGCTGGGTGTGCGCAAGACCATCGCCATGGTCGAGAACCTCGACTATGTCAGCATGGCCGAGGGCCTCGACATCGGCACCATCATCAACAAGAAGACGGTGGCCGCCAGCCATATCTTCCAGATGATGATGAAGGCCGACGTGCGCAACATGCGTACGCTGATGCTCGCCGACAGCGAGGTGGCCGAGTTCGTGGCTGCCGAGGGCTCGCGCGTCACCAAGTCGCCCGTGAAGTCGCTCGGACTGCCTGGCGGCATCGCCATTGGCGGACTGGTGCGTGGCAAGCAGGGGCTGCTGGTCAATGGTAACACGCAGATAGAAGCTGGCGACTGCGTCCTCGTCTTCTGCCACCGCCACACCCTGGAGAAAGCCGAGAAGTTCTTCAAGAAAAGCCTCATTCCCTGGTGAGGGGGGTAAAAAAAGCACTCTATAAGCTCTATAAGCTCTATTTCGTGTAATCAAAGTCATCTGCAAGTGGACTTAACTGCTTGCAAACAAGACGGTTAGGTATCTACGAAGGTTTTGTGGAAGTTGCAGAGTCTATCGTGGATTCTTCGCAAAAAACTGTTGTTTTTCATGAAAAAGAGGGCAAAATCACCTGTTTTTAGTATGTTTTGCCCGTTTTGACCCTTTTTTGATACCGCATACAAGGGACAAAGA
>CAJOFE010000021.1 GCA_905233825.1 uncultured Prevotella sp.
TAGTCTGTTGCTTCGTTCATGGGAATCTTGCGAACAATTTGCGAACAAAATGCGAACAAAATCGCCCATTAATTGAGGTTTATTAAAATTTCACTTTTGTGCTGCAAAGTTACAAAATAATTGTGAGACAACAACTTACAAAGCCAAGAAAAATTTTATAAAACCTCAAAAAATTTTATTTTAACAGACTCATAATCTGGAGGTCACAGGTTCAAGCCCTGGCTGGTGCACATAAAGTCTCAGAGTTTTTTCTGAGGCTTTTTTATGGATGATACTCTACGAAAGCCTCCATTGCTTCATAGCAAGCGAGACCCAGGTCATCATATAACTTGGCAGTTGCCTTATTGCGATCTTCTGCACGTTGCCAGAATAGACGCTCATCGTTGCCTAAGAAGGGTGCACTCTCCATCTGACTCTGATGTCGCAGGATGGAATTACGCTTTTCACGCAGTTCCTCAGGACTCATCGGCACGCACATCTCGATATTCTCTATCTCCCACTCTGCCCAGGCACCACGATACATCCATATCCTACAATCCTTGAGCCACGAAGCACCTGCCTGTTTCTCCTCATCAATAGCTGCTAACACAGCATCAGTACACTTACGATGCGTTCCATGGGGGTCGGCTAGATCTGCTGCTACATAAATCTGATGAGGTTTTATCTCGGCTATCAACTCCTGTACTATGCGCACATCAGCTTCGCTCATAGGCAGTTTCTCTATCTTTCCACTCTCGTAGAAAGGTAGGTCAAGGAAATGAATGTGGTCTTTCTGGATACCATTATAGGCACAGGCATTACGAGCCTCGCCACGACGGATAAGTCCCTTGATAGTCAGTACGTCGCGAATGTCTGACTGATGTTCCTGCTTCTGCCTTAGAAAATGCATCACGCTTTGATAGCGGTGCTTGATGACCTCGTCGCTACCATTGGCAAACAGTTGGTTAAAACCATTGATAAAGTGCATATATAGCTTCACCTCTTCATCGGCAACGGCAATGTTACCCGATGTCTCATACGCAATATGCACATCGTGGTGCTGTTGCATAAGGCGACGGATAGTGCCTCCCATCGATATCACATCATCATCAGGATGAGGTGAGAACACTATGACACGCTTTGGATAGGGTAATGCCCGCTCAGGACGCGTGGTATCATCGGCATCCGGCTTTCCTCCAGGCCATCCCGTAATTGTATGCTGAAGAATGTTGAATACCTCAATATTTACTAATCCTGCTGAGCCGTATTCCTTCACATAATGCATCATCCCGTGTTCCTCATAGTCACGGGTCGAGAGTTTCAACACAGGCTTTCCTGTCATCAGGCAAAGATTGATGACATCGCGACGCAATCCTCTGTTAGGAATATGGTCGAACGTAATATTCGATGTGAGATTCAGGTTCATATTTTAGTTGTTTATCGTATTTCGCCTACAAAAGTACAAAAAAATGGTGAAAGATGAATCGAGAATAGTGAAAAAAGTGTGGATAAATGTGTGGATAACTTTTGAAAAAGGAATTGAAAAACACAACCCAACATCGACACTATGGATAATAACCCCGTTATTTACAGGAAAAACAAAATTTTTCCACCATTTTTTGCTGAAAAAAGATATAAACTTCGTAATTTTGCACCAAAATATGAAACGGTGGATAAAGTGATTACTTCGTTCATTATCAGCGAGAAATAATTCACAATGAATGTGTATAATTCGTTTTCACAATAGAATAACTGAATGAACAAGAAAAACTGCAGAAAGTTATCAACTTATCAACGTCATATTATACCTATCATTACTATTCTTTAAAAAAAGAAAAATAAAAAATATAATAATAAAATGTTGAAAAAGGAGTGGATTGAACAAGGTTTTATTGATGAACCAGTAGATTTGAAAGCAGAGATACGTCGTCTTTGCGAAGAGAAAAATGCTATTGTGCTGGCACATTACTATACGACGGGCGATATACAGGAAGTGGCTGACTTCATTGGTGACTCATTGGCTTTGGCGCGTAAGGCTGCTCAGACCGATGCTAAGATTATCGTCATGGCTGGTGTACATTTCATGGCAGAGACCTGTAAGCTGCTCTCACCTGAAAAGCTTGTGCTCTGTCCCGATCTAAATGCTGGCTGTTCGTTAGCTGATAGTTGCAAAGCAAAAGATCTCAAGAAATTCAAGGATGAGCATCCTGGCTATCAGGTCATCAGCTATGTAAATACCACAGCAGCTGTGAAGGCACTTACCGATGTTGTAGTGACTAGCGGCAATGCCAAGCAGATAGTAGATACTTTTCAAAAGGACGAGAAAATAATTTTTGGACCTGACTATAACCTGGGCAGTTATATCAATGCTATCACAGGCAGGCAGATGTTGCTATGGAACGGTGGTTGTCATGTTCACGAGCGTTTCTCCGTTGAAGGTATTCTCAAACTCAAGCAAGAGCATCCTGCTGCTATTGTGCTGGCTCACCCCGAGTGTAAGGGACCCGTACTACGTATAGCTGATGTGGTGGGCTCTACGGCCGTTCTTCTGAAGTATGTGGTAGAACATCCCGAGCAGGAATATATTGTGGCTACAGAGGCTGGTATTCTGCATGAGATGCAGCGTCAATGTCCTGCAGCAGTTCTCTATCCTGTTCCTCCTGAATATAGTGAGGCTACCATAGGTTGTCATTGTAACGAATGTCAATATATGAAAATGAACACATTGCTGAAGATTTACAATTGCCTGAAGTATGAGTGGCCATCAGTAGAGGTAGATCCCGCTATTGCGCAAGATGCCGTGAAGCCGATAGAAAGAATGCTGGAGTTGAGTTAAGCTCCAACATTTTTTATTTTCTGAAGATAGGTGTATATTTATAAATGAGCCAGGTAATAGCAGTAGATACTATATATACTGCTATAAAAACAAGAAATAAAGAAAAATAGCCTTTATATTCTATTCCTATTATATTGAATGCTTTACTCATAATCAAAGGAACACCTCCACAAATAAAATAGTAAGCTATACTGTGTGAGCCTGTCCATTCTATCATTTTATTTGAGGGCAATTTCTTGAATATATTAATTAATAATAGAGTTGAACATAGTAAGTCTATGATGAATAGAAAATAGTTGGAAACGACAATAGGTCCAAGTATCATTTGCATATTGTTTTTGTATATTATATACTTAATGATACAGACAACTATAAAGAGTAATGATGTATATGTAATGGTGTTTATTCTGTTGATTATCGATTCATATCGATGATAGAAATATCCTATAAACAGCAGAAAACAGGTTAATAATGCTTCGTTGAAATGCCAAAGATTTTGTTGATAATATAGTGGAGAAGGATGATAGGAATTACCAACGTAATAAGATAAAAGCAGACAGCATAGAGATAATATCGATAAATATATCATTTTTCCTCTTGTTATCCTCAAGAATAAGATAAATATTAACTGTGATATAATCAATGCTGCTATAAACCACGAAGCGTGACCCAATAAAATATCATTTACGAGTGAGACAATACTTTTGTCTTGATAGGCATAGTATTTTAAAATGGCAATGATACTTGTGAATATGAAGTATGGTAATAGAATATATCTTAAAATAGAAATGGATTTCTTCTTCAAATCTATTGATATGGGCTGATAGAAAAGATAGCCTGAAAGGAAAAAGAAAACGGCCAGCA
Source organism: uncultured Prevotella sp. (assembly GCA_905233825.1). Lineage (GTDB taxonomy): Bacteria > Bacteroidota > Bacteroidia > Bacteroidales > Bacteroidaceae > Prevotella. The sequence continues at coordinate 3,680 of CAJOFE010000021.1, forward strand.
CGTCACCTACATAGAAGGCATAAGCTGTCACGTCACGGCCTGCATAGTACATTTCTGTATGAAACCAAAGAATGGCCATCATACAGAATCCTCGTAAAAGATCTATCCATGAGATTCTTTTCATTATCTGATAATGGCTATCTTGCAAACCGTTCCTTTTTTGCCATCGGAAGTGGCTGTTGCCACCATATAGATGCCAGAAGCCACACGATTGCCACTACGATCTTTACCATCCCATGTGAAGGTGCCTCCATTTGAACGTCCTTCAGCAATGAATTTGCCGCTTGATGATAGAATCTTCACATCTGCATCGAGCGAGAGGCCTACAATGGTGATAAGTCCGTTGTATTCTGGGGTGACAGGGTTGGGATAGGCATAGACATCATCTTTCTGCATTTCTTCTACAGGGGCTGTGGCATCGCTCATGTAGGAACAAAGTCCGTCTTCTGTGCCGAAGAATACCTCGCCAGTATGGTGATTAATGGCTATGGATTCAATATTATTGGAAAGGAGTGGACTATTCTGTGTGGTGAAATGCTGCAACTGCGTCATGTTGTCGGCGCTAATGAGATAGACGCCAGAACCACTCGTTCCAAACCATTTCCTGCCTCCTCCATCGACGGTCATACAAGAGATATTGACACCTGACATGAGGTAGTCGGCATAATTGGTGCCGTCGTTACGAGGAACCTTGATTTGGGTGACATAGGTGTCTTTGTTGGAGATATTGTCTTTCTCGACTACGAACAATCCTATGTTGGTGCCAATGAGGATATTACCTTCCAAATCTTCAGTAAGGCAGAAGGGACGGTAGTCCTGATAGGAAGTGCCATCTTGATTGGTAAGGGTATAGAATTCATTGACGATACCGTCAGTCCAAGGGTCATAGCAGAAGATGCCTGTCTTCGTCCAATGGCTATTGACAAACCAGAGCAGATGGCGACTGTCTTCAATCATATACAGCATTCCAGGCAAGCTTTGTCCGTTGATGTAGAGCGACGGCTTGGAGTGGGATACCCATTGTTTATCCTTGGTGTATTCTACCAAATTGTCGCCATCGGTCTGACTGACAACGCACCAGAAGTTGCCCTGATAGTCGAAAATACTACCAAGGGCCATGATATATGTGTTTTTATCGATGCCGACAACACTCTTGAGCAGGCTGTTGTCCTTGTTATGATACTTCAGAAACTGACCGTCGTAGAATTCGAACATGCCTGTCCTGCCTGTACCTATCACATGTTTATGGTCGAGTGGATTAACACTAAGCACCATCATGTCGATGAATTCATTGTTTGCAATGATATCAGACATGGTTGTGGTGTCCTCTGGCAGAAATGTCCAGCTGTCATCATCGGCATGATAGAGCTGAATGGTGGCAGGGCGACGAAAATCGACTAGATTTGCTGCCATCCAGCCTCCGCCACAAGTATAGAGCGTGTTATCGATGAATTTCATATAGCCGAAATTATTGTATTTCGGGCTGTCGAGTTTCAGGCTCTTTACGATGTTGATATATTGGTTCCAAGTGTTATTGTCAGTATTGAAGATATCAGTGGGATAGGTATAGGTAGTGGTCCAGTAATGGCTGTCGATGAGGTTCTGAGAAAGTTGGGCAGTATAGACGGTGCCATTGGCTGCCCGTGCATAGATGTTGTCGTTGCTGATGCCAACGGCTTGGATGTTGGCATTGAGTATGTAGGTCTCGCTGATTTCAGCATCAGCCGTGTTGAGTTTTACAATGCCGAATCCTGTGGCAAGATAGGCGTAAGCATCGTGTATGTAGATGCCGTTCACGGTTTTGTCCTGCGTCATTGAACGGGCATAGAGGGCACTAATATTGATGATGTTACCGTTGTGGTCCATCACGTCGATATTGGAATTCTTATAGACAATGACAAGATGACTGGTAGAAGTGTTCCAGGCAATGTGTGTGATATAGGTATCGCTGAGGCCATTGATCTTGTCATAGGTAGTGATGCTGTGGTCGTTGAGGTTATAGCTGTAGAGGTCGTTAGAAGCACGTACGAAAAGCTGATTGCCGCCTTTCACAATCTGTTGGGGCTCGGCGTAAGACATGTAGGCACGCCAAGTACCTGTTTGCGCAATTGATAATTGATCATTGATAATGAATAATCGTGCAATGAGAAATATGATAAGCGTCAGTCTTTTCATGCTTTTATTGTTTAAGAAAATATTCTGCCAGTTTTGCTGTAGCGCGTGCCCGATGACTAATCTGGTTCTTTGTTTCCTCGCCCAGATCGGCAAAGGTCTTGTCGTAACCCTCAGGACGGAAGATGGGATCATAGCCAAAGCCCTCTACCCCACTACGTTCATGGGTTATCTCGCCTTCCACGATACCTTCGAACAGATGTTCCTGCTTGATGCTGGTACAGCCACATGGACACACGTCTTTCTTTTGTATTAACGCAATAACGGTGCGAAATTGTGCCTTACGGTTGTTATTTTCTGCTAATTCGTGCAATAATTTTGCCATATTGGCCTCGCTGTCGTGTCCTTCGCCAGCATAACGTGCACTATAGACGCCTGGAGCACCACCCAATGCTTCCACCTCTAAGCCAGTATCATCGGCAAAGACATCACAATGAAAATGTTGCCAAATATACTCTGCTTTCTGACGGGCATTCTCTTCCAGCGTTGTACCGGTTTCAGGAATATCCACATCGCATCCGATGTCCTTCAAGGAAAGCACCTCGATGCTATTGCCCAGGATGTGGCGAATCTCCTGTAGCTTGTGTTGGTTGTTCGTTGCGAAGACTATTTTCATCTTTCTGTTCTTTTATTTTCACTTTAATCTGATCGAATCCCTCTCCAAATACACCAATGACAGCACTCTGTGAAACGAATGCCTGTGGATCAATCATCTTGATGAGGCGGAAGATGGTGACACTCTCTCTTTTCTTAGCTAGAATACATAATACTTTTCGTTCATTACCTGTGTACCATCCGTGACCATCGAGAATGGTTACACCATGATTCATCTGCGTACCAATGGCATTGGCTATCTCCTGCCATTTGGCCGAGAAGATGAGGAACTGCACAGACTGTCGCTGACGGTTCATGATGAAGTCGAGCATGAAGTTTTCGATGACCATTGTACAGAGGCCGAACACTACCATGTGAGCCCGTTGTATCATATCGCCGAACTGGGGAATGAGCAGACAGGAACCAATGATAATGAGGTCGAGGAAAGTAAGCACGGTGCCTAATGAAACATCGCGGTATTTGTTTACTGATGCAGCAATGATGTCTGTACCTCCCGTAGAACCATTGTTCAGGAAAACGATGCCCAGGGCCGACCCCGTCATCGTACAGCCGATGATAAGCGACATGAAGTTCTGTCCTTCACCCAGAATCTTGACGATATGTCCTGACTCATCGACAGGCATGAGCGATTGGAACAAGCCCAGCAGGAACGACAGCATGGTGAAGGCGTAGATGGTCTTCGACAGAAATTTCCACCCCAGAATGTGCAAGGCAAGAATACCTAATATGACATTAATGCCGAAATAGGTATATTGCAAGGGAAATCCTGTAGCATAGAATATGATGGCCGATATACCTGTCACGCCTCCCGTCACTATTTCATAAGGTAATAGGAAGACGGTAAAGCCGAAAGCATACAAGATGAGGCCGAGGGTTATGATGACATAATCCTCGACCTCTTTGATAATCAGTTTATGATTGATAGTCATTTATTTACATACGATGTTCACCATACGCTTAGGGACGATGATAACCTTTACGATTTGTTTGCCGTCAGTATATTTGGCTGTACGCTCGTCAGCACGGACGGCCTGCTCAATAGTGGCATTATCAGCATCGGCAGGGAACTGCATGTCAAAGCGTATCTTGCCGTTGAACTGCACGCCCAGCTTGATTTGGTTCTCTACCAGATACTCCTCGTTCCACTTGGGCCAATTGGCATCGCAGACAGAGCCTTCGCCACCCAGCTGTTCCCATAGCTCTTCGGCCATGTGGGGAGCGAACGGGGCAATGAGGATGACCAGCGTCTTCATCACTTCCTTGTTCTGACACTTCAGGGCAGAAAGCTCATTGGTGCAGATCATGAAGGCAGAGATGGCCGTGTTGTAGCTGAAGGCCTCGATGTCCTGCGTCACCTTCTTGATGAGTTTGTGCAGGCTCTTCAGTTCTTCAGGAGTAGCAGCCTTGTCTGTGGTCTCTGTGTTTACCATGTTCCAGAAACGGCGCAGGAAGCGATGGCTACCCTCGATGTTGTTGGTGTCCCAAGGCTTTGACTGCTCCACAGGGCCGAGGAACATCTCGAAGAGGCGCAATGTGTCAGCACCATATTTCTCGACAATCATGTCAGGATTCACTACGTTGTACATCGATTTCGACATCTTCTCAATGGCCCAGCCACATATGTATTTACCATCTTCAAGGATGAACTCAGCGTTCTCATATTCAGGGCGCCAGGCCTTGAAGGCCTCGATGTCGAGTACATCGTTCTGCACGATGTTCACATCTACATGAATAGGTGTCACATCGTATTGGTCTTTCAAGCCCAGGGAAACGAAAGTAGGATGATCGACACCTTCAGCATTGATGCGATACACAAAGTTCGAGCGACCCTGAATCATGCCCTGATTGATGAGCTTCTTGAAAGGCTCGTCCTCGCAGGCATAGCCAGAATCATAGAGGAACTTGTTCCAGAAACGACTATAGATGAGGTGTCCAGTAGCATGCTCAGAGCCTCCTACATAAAGATCGACGTTGCGCCAATATTCGTTGGCTTCACGACTGATCAGGGCCTTGTTGTTGTGTGGGTCTTCGTAGCGCAGGTAGTAAGCGCTGGAACCAGCAAAGCCAGGCATCGTGTTCAGCTCCAAGGGGAAGACGGTCTTGTTGTCAATCTCATCCACGCTGACCACCTTGTCGAACTTCGTGTCCCATGCCCACATCTTGGCGCGACCCAATGGAGGCTCACCAGTCTCAGTAGGCTTGTATTCGTCAATCTCAGGCAGTTCCAAGGGCAGGCATTCCTTCGGAATCATATAGGGCATATCGTCCTTGTAATAGACGGGGAAGGGCTCGCCCCAGTAGCGCTGACGGCTGAAGATGGCATCACGCAGGCGATAGTTCACTTTTACACGTCCCAAGCCTTTCTCTGTGACGAACTTCTTCGTAGCTGCAATAGCCTCTTTCACGCTTAGACCATTTAACGAGAAGCCATCAAGAGCCGTCTTACCAGTAGCAGGGCTATTCATTACTGTTCCCTCTTTAGCATCAAAGCTCTCCTCGCTGATGTCGGCACCTTCGATAAGTGGGATGATGGGCAGGTTGAAGTGCTTGGCAAAAGCATAGTCGCGACTATCGTGAGCAGGCACAGCCATAATGGCACCTGTGCCGTAGCCAGCCAGCACGTATTCTGCAATCCAAATGGGGATACGCTCGCCTGTGAAGGGGTTGATGGCATAAGAACCTGAGAAGACACCAGTCACCGTATGGTCAATCTGGCGCTCACGTTCTGTGCGCTTTTTCACATAAGTCAGGTATTCATCTACGGCCTGCTGTTGGTCAGGGGTCGTCAGTTCTTTTACCAGATCGCTTTCAGGAGCCAGTACCATGAAGGTCACACCAAAGATGGTATCTGCACGAGTGGTAAAGATCGTGAAATGCTTGTCGCTATCGGCCACCTGGAACTCCATTTCCGTACCTTCTGAGCGACCAATCCAGTTGCGCTGGGCTTCCTTGATAGAATCGCTCCAGTCAATCTCTTCAAGACCATCGAGCAGACGCTGAGCGAAAGCTGAAACTCGCAAGCACCATTGGCGCATCTTCTTCTGTTCTACAGGGAAGCCTCCACGCACGCTGACACCATCTACTACCTCGTCGTTGGCCAGCACCGTACCCAAGCCAGGACACCAGTTTACCATCGTATCTGCCAGATAGGCAATACGATAGTTCATCAGCACCTCCTGCTTCTTCTTCTCGGAGAAAGCAGCCCATTCGCTGGCTGTGAAATGCAGTTCCTCTGTTCCAAGGGCGCCACAGTTCTCAGTACCCATCAGTTCGAAATGCTCGATAAGCTTGATGGTGGGCTGCACCTTCTGTGACGAGATGCTGTAATACGACTTGAACATGCGCTGGAAGGCCCATTGCGTCCAATGATAATAGCTTGGGTCACAGGTACGCACCTCACGATCCCAGTCGAAACAGAAGCCAATCTTGTCCAACTGTTCACGATAACGATTGATATTCTGCTCAGTAGTGATGGCAGGATGCTGACCCGTCTGAATGGCATATTGCTCAGCAGGCAGTCCGTAGGCATCATAGCCCATAGGATTCAGCACGTTATAGCCACACAGGCGCTTGTAGCGTGCATAGATATCGCTGGCGATATAGCCCAACGGATGGCCTACGTGCAGACCTGCTCCCGAGGGATAGGGGAACATGTTCAGCACATAGAACTTCTTTTTCTTCTCGTCTTCCACTACGCGATAGGTACCGTTCTCCACCCATCGCTTTTGCCATTTCTTTTCAATGTCTCTGAAGTTGTATTCCATTATATCTTTGTTTTTTGTTGTTTCGCAATTCAAAAAATCGCAGCAATTTTACGAATATTTTCAAGTCGTTTCATGAATGACTTATCCTGTTTGATTCGCTGCATATTATATTCTGTTTGAAGACCAATCCAAATGTTGGCATCAGTTCCAAGAGTAGCCTCAAGTAACAAAGCATACTCTGTAGTAACAGGTCGCTTGCCATTCAGTATCTCGTTGAATACCGTATAAGACACACCCATCTTCTGAGCCAGTTCTTTCTGAGTTAAGCCACGAGCCATGATTTCATCTTTTATCATTTCCCCAGGATGAATCAACTCTGATGAAGTCATATTGTTCGCAATCCTTTCTGCTGCTATGTTCTTTGCAATAACCATAATCTTCCTCCTTTATTTGTAATGATTCGATAATTCTATGATGTTACAGATGGTCACTATAGGTTCTTCTCCCAATTCCGATATAGTAAACTCAATACGATATTGGTCATTGGCTTTTATAGAAAACCGTCCTTCCTTATCACCGTGAAGTGCTTCAAAATGAAGAGATTTAAACGGGAACAGGTCTTCCTTGCGATGAGCCTGAATCAGAAACTTCACAGCTTTCTGATATCCTCTGACAATTTGGGGCTGAAACTTGAATTTCTTCAATCCTGTCTCACCTTTTGTATAGAGTTTTTCCAGATACTCTTCATTGAAAGTTACAACCATACTGCACAATCTTTTTCGCGTGCAAAATTACACAAAAGAAATGAAATTCGCAAATAATCGAATTGTTTTTTATTCTTTTAAGAAAACAAACGGCATTTCCAGGCCTCAGAAATGCCGTTTCCAAGGCTTAGAAATGGCATTTTTAAATTCTGAAAACGGCATTTGTTTTCAAGGGAGGTGTTATGGGAGGTCTATGGGAGGTCTTTGAACAACACCTCCCGTGCCTCAAGCCCTTTACTGCAGGGCGTTTCAGAAGATTCACGGGAGGTAGGAGGTCTTGTTTGTTATAATTAACAAAAACCAATACACTACAGATGAAGTATTTTTCTGAAACAAGCAAGGATTATAGAAAAAGATTCATAGTTTCTTGCCGATATCAGTAAAAAAGTGTACCTTTGCAATCAGTTATTGTTTTTTAAATTTAAAATTATGATGAAAAATTTACGCTATGTACTGATTTGCCTGCTTGTCTTGTTGACAGGCGGCACGGTGGCTGCCGAAACCACCATCTCGTTTATTCCTGCCGAAACCCAACCAACGGCAACTCTGACGGAGGTGTCGAAGGATGGTATCACACTGACTGTTTCAGCAGGCACCATGAATCGTGACGACAACTATCGCACGAATAAAAATCAGACGCTGACCATCACATCTACCATCGGAAAGATTACGAAGGTGACGTTTACCTCGCCCGTTGCAGATCCCGATGAGAACTATGGTGCTGGCTATTCTGAGTGGAACACAGGTTCTTTCACTGCTGAGGGTGCTGAGGGCACTTGGACGGGTGAGGCCGACAAAGTGGTGCTGACAGCCGGAAACCATCAGGTGCGTGCTATTGTCTATAACGTGACGGTTGACGGCGAGGGTGGTACTCCTGAAAATCCTTCACAAGAGAAAGTGCTCTACACAGAGAACTTTACCACCAGTCAGGGCAAATTCACCATTGAAGACAAGGTGATGCCAGAGGGGCTGACATTCGTATGGTCACAGGACAGCCGTTATGGTATGAAGGCATCGGCCTATGTGAGTGGCACGGACTTGGCTGCAGAATCGTGGCTGGTGTCTCCTGTCATCGACCTGACCAAAGCATCATCTACAAGCATCAGTTTCAGCCATGCTCTGAATTTCTTTGCCGATGTGGAGCGTGCCAAGACAGAGGCTACGGTATGGGTGAAAGTCAATGGTGGCGAATGGACGTTGCTGGAGGGAGTGACCTATCCTGAGACGCTTAGTTGGACGTTCATTGATAGCCAGATTGAGACTCCTCTCTGCGACGGAAAGAAAGTGCAGTTCGCTTTCAAATATCTGAGTACAGAAGAGAAAGCAGGCACATGGGAAGTGAAGAGCTTCACACTGAAAGGTCAGGGCGAGGCAACTGTTGAAGGCGATCAGAAGCCCGAGGAAGAGGTGAAGACCATCACCACCGCTGAAGCGCTGGCACTCATTGCCGAACTGGCAGACGGAAAGATTTCAGCAGAGAGCTATATCGTGACAGGCATCGTGGTTTCCATCGACGAGATTTCCACCAGTTATGGCAATGCCACCTTCAATATGGCAGACAATGCCGACGATGGCGAAGACAAGCAGATTAAGGTTTTCCGTGCCAAAGGACTGAACAACGAGAAGATTGAGGACGAGAATATCATCAAGGTGGGCGATCAGCTGACTGTCTTTGGAAGACTGCAGCGATATGTCAGGGATGGTGTGATGACGCCAGAGATGACCAGTTGCTATATCAATACTATCAACGGTTCGCCTTCAGGCATAGAAGACATCAGCACTCTCTCCTCTTCCACCCCGCTCTACAATCTGCGTGGTCAGCGAGTGGATGAAAACTATCGTGGCATTGTGCTGAAGAACGGTAAGAAGGTCTTTGTGAAATAAGAACTGAACAAAACAAATATAAAAAAGCATCGGGGGAACAATGACGTTCCCCCGATAACTTTTAAGAGACTTGTAGTAATTTTAGAGCCCTTTGTTTTGAAGTGTGGTTCCTAACAGCATCATGTAGGTGCCGAATTGCTTGTCGTTGAGCACTCGCTGCATCTGGCGTGCGTCCTTTCTGACGGCCTCATGAACCAGATGTCTGCGCTCGAAGCCTCTTGTTGCTGTAGCAGCTGACTGCATCTCTGTGTTGAAGTTATCCTGAATGACCTGCACTGCTTCCATCTGGTCGGCTGTCAGATCCAGCTTGGCGGCCAGGCGGCGCATGTCGAAACTCATGTCGTAGTTCTCTACGTTTACTGTTCTGCGACCAAAGAATGCTGCGTCCTTCTCTGTGCCGTTCTCGGCGAAACTAAGTGTGAATGTCATCACTGCTACCACTGTCAAAATTACCTTTTTCATTTTTCTTTTTGTTTTTACTCGGGATGTCGGCTCGTTTGTTTTTTGTTATCCTGATGTTATCCTGAATGAGCGTCTGTCCCTACTTAGTTATTAATATTGTTTTTTTGTTATCCTGTTTTGTTGTTTTCTGTTCTCATCGAATTTTTTTTGCTATATCTGTTTGGTTATTGGTGTAATATTTTGTATCTTTGCACACTCATTATAAGAAAAGACAGAGAGATATGGCAAAGAAAGACGGCGAGCTGACGCCGATGATGAAGCAGTTCTTCGATCTGAAAGCAAAGCACCCCGATGCTGTGCTGCTGTTTCGTTGCGGCGACTTCTACGAAACCTATTGCGAGGATGCTGTGATAGCCTCTCGCATTTTGGGAATCACCCTGACGAAGCGCAACAACGGCTACAACAAGGGCGACGAGATGGCCGGCTTTCCTCATCATGCACTCGACACCTATCTGCCCAAGCTCATCCGTGCCGGCAAGCGTGTAGCCATCTGCGACCAGCTGGAAGACCCCAAGCTGACGAAGAAGCTGGTGAAACGTGGCATCACCGAATTGGTGACACCAGGCGTAGCCCTTTCTGACAATGTGTTGAACTATAAGGAGAACAACTTTTTGGCCAGCGTCCACTTCGGCAAGTCGGCCTGTGGCGTGGCCTTCCTCGATATTTCTACGGGCGAGTTCCTTACTGGTGAGGGTACCTACGACTATGTGGAGAAACTGTTGGGCAACTTCCAGCCCAAGGAGGTGCTCTTTGAGCGAGGCCGCAAGCAGGACTTCGAGCGCTATTTCGGCAATCGCTTCTTCACCTTTGAGCTCGACGACTGGGTATATACTGAGCAGACTGCTCATCAGAAGCTGTTGAAGCATTTTGGCGTGAAATCGTTGAAAGGTTTCGGCGTGGAGCATCTGAAAAACGGCACAACAGCAGCAGGCGCCATCTTGCAGTATTTAGAGATGACGCAGCACACCCAGATACAGCACATCACCAGCATCTCGCGTATAGAAGAAGAGAAGTTCGTGCGTTTGGACAAGTTCACCATCCGTTCGTTGGAACTGATACAGCCCATGCAGGATGATGGGCGGAGCCTGCTCGACGTCATCGACAACACGGTGTCGCCTATGGGTAGCCGACTGATGCGTCGTTGGCTGGTCTTCCCCCTGAAAGAAGAAAAACCTATCAACGAGCGCCTGGACGTAGTGGACTACTTCTTCCGCGAGCCCGAATTCCGACAGTTGGTAGATGAGCAACTGCACCGTGTGGGCGACTTGGAGCGTATCATAGCCAAGGCGTCAGTGGGGCGCATCTCTCCACGCGAGGTGGTGCAGCTGAAGACGGCTTTGGAAGCCGTACAACCCATCAAGAGTGCCTGCCTTGATGCCAACAACGACGTACTGAAAGGACTTGGCGAGCGGCTCTCTCTCTGTGAATCTGTTCGTGACCGCATCAGTCGTGAGATCACCCCCGACCCGCCCCAGATGGTGCAGAAAGGTGGCGTCATCCAGAACGGCGTCAATGCAGCATTAGACGAGCTACGCCGCATTGCCTATAGCGGCAAAGACTATCTCTTGCAGATACAGAACCGCGAGGCCGAGCTTACAGGCATTCAGTCGCTGAAAATAGGATATAACAATGTGTTCGGCTACTATTTAGAGGTACGCAACACCTATAAGGACAAGGTGCCTGCAGAATGGGTGCGCAAGCAGACGCTGGCACAGGCCGAGCGCTATATCACACAGGAGTTAAAGGAGTACGAGGAGAAGATTCTTGGTGCCGAGGACAAGATTCTCTCGTTAGAGGCACAGCTGTTCAACGACCTCGTGCAGGCCATCCAGGAGTTCATCCCACAGATACAGACCAACGCCGCCCTGCTGGCACGCATCGACTGTCTGCTCAGCTTCGCCAAGACTGCCGAGGAGCACCGCTACATCCGTCCCGTCATTGACCAGGGCGACACAATCGACATCCGTCAGGGTCGCCATCCCGTCATCGAGACCGAAATGCCCGTCGGCGAGCCCTACATCCCCAACGATGTCATGCTTGACCAGGAACGCCAGCAAATCATCATCATCACCGGCCCCAACATGGCAGGTAAGTCAGCCCTGTTGCGTCAGACGGCCCTCATCGTACTACTTGCTCAGATAGGTAGCTTCGTGCCCGCAGAGGCCGCAAGGATAGGCATGGTCGATAAAATCTTTACCCGTGTGGGTGCCAGTGACAATATCTCTTTAGGCGAATCTACCTTCATGGTCGAGATGACCGAGGCGTCGAATATCCTCAATAATGTGACACCACGCTCCCTCGTGCTTTTCGACGAATTGGGACGTGGCACCTCCACCTACGACGGCATCTCCATTGCCTGGGCCATTGTCGAGTATTTGCACGAGACACCCAAAGCCCGTGCCCGCACCCTCTTCGCCACCCACTATCACGAGCTGAATGAGATGGAGAAGAATTTTTCACGTATCAGGAACTATAATGTCAGCGTGAAGGAGGTTAATGGCCGTGTCATCTTCTTGAGGAAGCTGGAGCGAGGCGGCAGTGAGCACTCCTTCGGTATTCATGTGGCTGAGATAGCTGGTATGCCCCGCTCCATCGTGAAGCGCGCTAATGTCATCCTGAAACAGCTCGAAAGCGAGAACGCCCAGGTTGGCAAAGCAGGCAAGCCCATAGGCGAGATTGCTGAAACGCGTGAGGGTATGCAGCTCTCGTTCTTCCAACTCGATGATCCTGTACTCTGTCAGGTACGCGATGAAATACTCGGCCTCGACGTGAACAACCTCACGCCGCTTGAAGCTCTGAACAAACTGAACGGTATCAAGAAGATTGTAGCAGGGAAGTAAGAGTGCTGTTTACTTCACAGGGATGGTGAGGATGAAACGGGATCCGAAGTTGTAGTCTTTGTCGAGCACCAAATCGCCACCCAGTTTTTGTGCAATGTTGCGGCTGACGGTAAGCCCTAGTCCTATGCCCTGCCTGTTGGCATCGACTTTAGAGAACTGCCCGAAGATGTCGTCCTGCTTGTCAGCAGGGACGCCGCATCCTGTGTCAGACACGCTAAGGTAAAGCATGCCGTCTTTTTCCTGACAGTTTAGTTCAATAGAGCCTCGTTGGGTGAACTTGATGGCGTTGCTAATAAGGTGATCGACGATGGTCTGCACCTCCTGGGCATTGATGAGGATGGTAAAGCGGTTGACGACCTTGGTGGTGTATTTCAGCTCGACATTGGGATGGACCTCAAGGCTGTGGCTGTAAAGCAGGTCGGAGAAGAACTGGTTGCAGAGCACGGTATCGTGCTTGGAATAGGCTACGACGCTCTCGTTGTTTGCCACCTGCAACAACTCGTCGGCGATGCTGATGATGGCCTTTGCATTCTCATTGATGCGGGCCATGAGTTCGGCACGCTCTTCTTGTCCAATCTGTATCTCGGAGTTGTTGAGGATGTCGTTGAAGCCTGTAATGGCGTTCAGCGGTGTGCGTATCTCGTGGCTGATGCGGCGCACAAATTCCTGTTTCATATTGTCGGTCTCGCTGGCCATCTTCAGGGCTGTACTGAGTTGCTGGTCTTTCTTCTTCCAGGCTTTCCGTGCCTTGCGCACTAAGAGCAGCCAGCCGATAAGCATAGCGACGATGACGGTGAGGAGGGCGAATACGAGCAGCATGAGATGCGAACTACGGCGCTCGGCTTGTTGCTGCTGGCGCGTCATGCTGGCCGTGACGTCTGTTTCATGGAGATTTCGGTCGTACAGGGCCGTTCCCAAAGAGTCGATGGTGAGGGCTCGGCTGCGCAATTCCTGAAGGAGCTGTGTGGTGTCGCCGCTCTTTTCTATGATACAAATGCGCAGGTCGTGGCGGTCGAGCTTGCTGATGTCTGCACCGTCGAGTGTGTGTAGTGCCTGATCGTAGTAGCCTTCCGTGGCCTCGTACAGGGCTTTGAGCTCCTGGTCGTAGGTGCGGGGCAGACTGTCGTGCTGCTGGCAGAGCGTGGTATATTCCTGATAGGCTTTTTCAAACTCGCCCTGATGGTCTAAGCAGAAATAGATAAAGCCGTTCATGGCAAGATACGCTTGGCGCAGAGCCGGATAGTTGCGGCTTGCTTCTTCGCAATGTTCGTTCATGCGCAGTGCCTCTACGGGCTTCCATAGCTTCATGACGTTGATGAGGCCGAGCTGTGCTTTCAGTTGCTCTTCCTGATTTTCGGTGTTGCTGATGGCCGTTTGGAAGTATTTCTCTGCCAGGCGCAGATTGCCGCTCTCCTGGAACATACTGCCCAACTGCATATTCTGCTCGTAGAGGGTCTGGGCAAGGGAGGATCCAACAACCAATAGCCAACAGCCGATAGCCAACAGCTTTCGTGTTATCTTCATCGTGTTTGTGCTGGTTCGAGATGGTTTCATGACATTTCTTTTTTTACCTTTTTACTTTTAACCATACAATAGACTCCCACGATGACGAAGGGAATGCTGAGTAGCTGCCCCATGTCGAGCGGCATAGAATCCTCGAAACTGACCTGTGTCTTCTTGAAGAACTCTACGAAGAAACGGAAGGTGAAGATCCACGTCAGGCAGAGGCCGAAATAGAAGCCCGTCCCTACCCTATTATTCTGTTTACGATACAGCCAGAGCATGAAGAGGAAGAGAAGCAGGTAGGCGATGGCCTCGTAGAGCTGTGCGGGATGACGGGGCAGTCCGTCACGCTGTACGAACTCGAAAGCCCAGGGCACATCGGTAATGCTGCCTATAATCTCGCTGTTCATCAGGTTGCCCAGTCGGATGAAGCAGGCGGTGATGCCCGTAGCAATCGCGATGTTGTCGAGCGCCTGCCACAGGGGAACTTTCGTGCGCTTTACATAGAGCCAAAGCGCTAGCATCAGACCAAGCGTGCCACCGTGACTGGCCAATCCCTCGTAGCCCGTCAGCTTCCAGTCCCAGGAGTCAGGACTGATGAACTGTATGGGCAAGAGCATCTCGATGAAGCCACGCACACTGGTCAGATAGTCCTGTGGCTGGTAGAAGATGCAGTGGCCTAAGCGGGCACCTATGAGAATGCCTAAGAAGCAGTAGATGAATAACGGATCGAACTTCTCGCTGGGTATTTTCTGGTCTTTGTATAGGTATTTCACTACAAAATAGGCCAATGCCAGTCCGATGAGCCAGCACAATGAATACCAACGGAAAGTGAGCGGTCCGATGTGGAAGGCATCCAAGCCAGGATTCCAGGTGATGTAAAGCAGCAGTTCTTTCATGATTTATACGTTGAAGCGGAAGTGCATGATGTCGCCGTCCTGTACGACGTAGTCCTTGCCCTCGACACCCATCTTGCCGGCTTCGCGCACAGCAGCTTCGGAGCCGTACTTGATATAGTCGTCGTACTTGATGACCTCTGCACGGATGAAACCCTTCTCGAAGTCGGTGTGGATGACGCCTGCACATTGTGGAGCCTTCCAGCCTTTCTTGTAGGTCCAGGCTTTCACCTCCATCTCGCCAGCAGTAATGAAGGTCTCGAGGTTCAGCAGGGCGTAGGCTTTCTTGATGAGACGGTTTACGCCGCTCTCCTCCAAGCCCAGTTCCTCAAGGAACATCTGTTTGTCTTCGTAGCTTTCCAGCTCGGCGATGTCCTCCTCAGTCTTCGCGGCAATGACCATCATCTCTGCACCTTCCTCTTGGGCCAGCTCCCCTACCCTACGTGTAAAGTCGTTGCCGTCTTTGGCGTCTTGCTCACCAACGTTGCAGACGTAGAGCACGGGCTTGCTCGTAAGCAGGAAAAGATTTCGGGCACAATCTTGTTCATCCTTTGTCTCGAACTCTACTACACGGGCGTTCTTGCCCTGATCCAGCGCTTCCTTATAGGCTTTCAGTACGCCAACCTCTATCTTGGCGTCCTTGTTGCCTGCAGAAGCGGCCTTTTCAGTCTTGGCCAAACGGCTTTCGATGGTCTCTAAGTCTTTCAGTTGCAGCTCGGTATCGATGATTTCTTTGTCACGAATGGGGTCGATGGTACCATCGACATGGGTGATGTTCTCATCCTCGAAACAGCGCAGCACATGGATGATGGCATCCGTCTCACGGATGTTGCCAAGGAACTTGTTGCCCAAACCCTCACCTTTCGAGGCACCTTTCACCAATCCGGCAATATCTACGATCTCGCAGGTAGCAGGCACAATGCGACCAGGATGCACCAGTTCAGCGAGTTTCGTTAATCTTTCATCAGGTACGGTAATCACGCCCACATTAGGCTCAATCGTACAAAAAGGGAAGTTGGCCGCCTGCGCCTTTGCGCTCGACAGACAATTAAAGAGTGTGCTCTTACCCACGTTGGGAAGGCCCACAATACCACATTTTAATGCCATTTTCTTCTATAAACGTTTATTTCTGGGTGCAAAGTTAGTAATTTTATTGGAATTTTTGTACTTTTGCACATAAAAATGATTATAAATGATGTTACCAAAACTTCAATATTATCATTTAGGTGAAGGCGTTAAGGCATTCAGCAGCACTCGTCGTGGTGGCTATAGCGAGGGCAATTACGGCGAGTTTAACATCAATCGCTATTGTGGCGATAGTACTGAGGCCATCAGGCAGAATCGTCAATTGCTGTGCCAATTATTGCAGATAGATGACGATCAATTGCTGATGCCTCACCAAGTGCATCAGACGAAAATAGTGACGGTAGATGGAATTTTCCTGAAACTTTCAGCGTTAGAACGCAAACAGCGACTTGAGGGCGTGGATGCGCTGATGACGGATGTGCCAGGCATCTGTATTGGAGTCTCTACTGCAGATTGTATCCCTGTGCTGTTATTCGACAAGGTGCATCGTGTCTCCTGTGCCATTCATGCTGGTTGGAGGGGCACTGTGAAGCGCATCGTAGAGAAGGCCGTAATGGCGATGACTTCCGTCTATGGCTCTCGTCCTTCAGACATCGTAGCTCAGATAGGCCCAGGCATCCATCTCGAAAGTTTTGAGGTGGGCGACGAGGTCTATGATGCCTTTGCCAGCGAGGGCTTTCAGATGGAGACCATCAGTCGCCGATTTCCTCAAAAATGGCACATAGACCTTCCGTTGTGCAATCGCCAGCAACTCCTCGCTTCTGGTATTCCTGCGAATCAGATCTCCGTTTCTCCCGTCTGCACTTACCAGCATAGCGACACCTATTTCTCTGCCCGTCGCCTCGGCATCAACTCTGGCCGTATCTTCACAGGAATACTCAATTGTCTGGTCGAAAAAACAGATGTCGTTTCCGAGGTTTAGAAATGCCGTTTCCAAGGCCTGAAGGTGCCGTTTCCAAGCCTTGGAAATGCCGTTTGTTTTCTTTGTAGTTTAGTGTGCCTCTAACCAGTTCTCGCCAAAGCCGGAGTCGGCGACGAGGGGAACATGTAGCTTGAGTGCATTTTGCATCTCTTCGATAACAATGGCCTCTACCCTACCCTTCTCTTCTGGCAAGACGGAGAAATTCAGTTCGTCGTGCACCTGAAGGATCATCTTCGAACGAATGCCTTCTTGTTGGAAACGTTGGTGAATGCGAATCATCGCCACTTTGATGATGTCAGCGGCTGTTCCCTGAATGGGGGCATTGATGGCGTTGCGCTCAGCAAAGCCACGCACGGTGGCATTCTGCGAATTGATGTCTGGCAAGTAGCGCCGGCGACCAAAGAGGGTTTCCACGTAGCCTTTACGTCGTGCTTCCTCTTTGGCGTGCTCCATGTAGTCGTGAACTTTGGGGAAAGTTTCGAAAAATCCGTCGATGAGCATCTTGGCTTCATCGCGAGCTATGTCGAGGCGTTCGGCAAGACCAAAGATAGTGATGCCGTAGATGATGCCGAAGTTGGCGCGTTTCGACTTGGTACGTTCGTCGCGCGAAACCTCTTCAATGGGTTTCTTGTAGATAGTGGAGGCTGTTGCAGCATGCAGGTCGTGCCCCTCAGTAAATACTCGGATCATGTTTTCGTCGCCACTAAGGTGGGCCATCACGCGCAGTTCTATCTGACTATAGTCTGCTGAAAAAAACAGACAACCAGGTTCTGGAACGAATGCCTTTCGAATCTCCTTACCATCTTCACCTCGAATGGGAATATTTTGCAAATTGGGGTCAGAAGATGACAGACGCCCTGTGGCCGTCACCGTCTGATTAAACGAGGTGTGGATATGACCCGTACGTGGGTTAATCAGTTTAGGGAGAGCATCGATATAAGTGCCGATAAGTTTCTTCAACCCTCTGTGTTCCAATATGTCTGCTACAATCTCATGCTTGTTGCGAAGTTGTTGGAGAACATCTTCTGAAGTGACATACTGGCCTGTTTTCGTCTTCTTGGCTTTCTCAACTATTTTGAGTTTGTCGAAGAGGATTTCACCCACTTGCTTTGGTGACGCAATATTGAACGTTTGTCCAGCCAATTCATAGATACGTTTCTCTAAATCATTGCTTCGGTTGTTCAAAATTGTTGACGTTTCTTTAAGCGATTCCGTATCTAAGCAGACCCCGTTCATCTCCATTTCGGCAAGCACAGGCATCAATGGCATCTCTATTTGATAGAACAATTCTTCGCACTCGTGTTTCTTTAGCTCAGGCTCCAAACGGTTCTTCAGTTGCAGGGTGATGTCGGCATCTTCGCAAGCATATTCATAGACAAGGGTGGGGGAGAGGTCACGCATCGATTTTTGGTTCTTTCCCTTTGGGCCTATCAGCTCATCAATATGTACCGTCTGATAGCCTAAGTAGGTTTCGGCCATATAGTCCATGTTGTGACGAAGTTCTGGCTGGATGAGGTAATGGGCAATCATTGTGTCCCACATCTCGCCAGCAAGATGGATGTCATAGTTGCGAAGCACCTCAAGGTCGTATTTTAAGTTCTGCCCCACTTTGAGGATTTTGGGATCTTCATAGGCGGCTTTAAAGATATTAACAATTCGCAACGCTTCTTCACGATTGGCAGGAATGGGCACATAAAACGCCTTGTGTTCCTCGACTGAAAAGCTTAGACCCACCAATTCTGCGTTGATAGCCTGCGTGGAAGTGGTTTCTGTATCTAAACTGAGAATTTCTTTTGTCCTAAAAAAATCACAAAGTTTGAGCATTTCTTCCTCATTATCAATGAGTTTGTATTCGTGCTCAACGGTTTTAAGGGTCTCAAAACTCGAAAATTTTGGAGCACTCGCCTCCTCTGTTGCGAATTCTTCAAAGAGAGAGAGCTGTTGGTTTTGAACTTTTGGCTTATTTTCTGTTTTTTTAAGAATTCGCTCGCTCAGCGATTTGAACTCCAATTCTGCGAAGAGCTTGCCTAATTTTTCCTTGTCAGGCTCTTGGAGGATGAGAGCATCGAGATTGAGGTCGATGGGGACATCGGTTTTGATGGTTGCAAGGAAGTAGCTCATGTTGATGTCGCTGACGTGTTCTTCCACTTTGGCTTTAAGTGCACCTTTCAGTTCGTTGGTTCGCTGGAGCAGTTGTTCCACACTACCAAAGTCCTTGATGAGTTTTGCTGCAGTCTTCTCACCCACACCAGGACACCCAGGGAAGTTGTCGGCTGAGTCGCCCATCAATGCCAGCAGGTCGATGACCTGAGTAGGGGAGGAGATGTCGTATTTGGCGCAGACTTCCTGTGGTCCCATCACCTCATATCCACCTCCGTGACGAGGGCGATAGATGCGCGAGTGCTCGCTGACCAGTTGGCCATAATCCTTATCAGGTGTGAGCATATAGGTCTCAATTCCTTCGATGGAATCTGACTTTTTGGCCAATGTGCCTATCACATCATCTGCTTCGTAGCCATCCACTTGCAGCACTGGGATGCGGTAAGCCTCCAGCAATTCCTTGATGATGGGCACGGCTCGCGTGATATCCTCTGGTGTTTTCTCTCGCTGGGCCTTGTATTCAGGGTAGGCATCGCTTCTGAAGGTGGGTCCGTGGGGGTCGAAGGCCACTCCAAGGTACTTTGGCTGTTCCTTTTCAATGACCTCTTGCAGGGTGTTGACGAAGCCGATGATAGCACTTGTATTGAGGCCCTTCGAGTTAATGCGAGGGTTCTTGATAAAGGCGTAGTACGAGCGATAGATGAGCGCGTAGGCGTCGAGCAAAAACAGTTTATCCATATCGTTTTTAGAATTTTGGTGTAAAATTACTAAAAAAATTCGCAATACTCGGATATTTTGCGTAATTTTGTCACAAAATTATGAAGAAATGGATACTTTAACCCTTATCAAGCAACCAATTAAGCACGAATTCGATGCTTTTGTGAAGATGTTCAACGAGGCGATGTCGCATGAAGATGGTCTTCTTGGAAACGCTCTGACGCATATTCGCCAGCGTGGTGGAAAGCGCATGCGCCCTTTGCTGACGTTGCTGTTGGCCAAGAACTTTGGTGAGGTAAGCGACGTGACGTTGCATTCAGCCATAGGTCTGGAGATGCTTCATACGGCTTCGCTGGTGCACGATGATGTGGTGGATGAGAGTGCAGAACGCAGAGGACAGGCCTCGGTGAATGCCTCTTTTAATAATAAGGTGGCTGTGTTGGTGGGCGATTATATCCTTTCTACAGCCTTGCTTCATGTGTCGAAGACTGGCAATCCGAGTATAGTGGAAAACCTTTCATTGCTTGGTCGCACGCTTGCTGCAGGCGAGATTCTGCAACTGTCGAACATTCAGAATCCTGATTTTTCAGAGACAGTTTATTATGATGTTATCCGCAAGAAGACGGCCTCGCTCTTCGAGTCCTGTGCTACGTTAGCTTGTCTCTCTGTGAATGTTTCTGATGCAGCTCAGATAGAGAAGGCTCGTCAGTTTGGTGAAACATTGGGAATGATGTTCCAGATTCGCGATGACATCTTCGACTATTTCGACTCTCGCGAGATAGGCAAGCCCACAGGTAACGATATGACTGAAGGCAAACTGACGCTCCCCGTGCTATATGCTCTGAACACAACCCCGTTACAGTCGATGATTACTTTGGCCAAGAAGGTGAAGGCAGGCACGATCAATACCGATGAAATCGCTGTTTTAGTGGAATATACGAAGGAAGCAGGAGGCATAGAATATGCTGAAAAGCGCATGCAAGACTTCTACAATCAGGGTATGATCTTCATCGATGAATGTGTGAAAAAAGCCGAGATACGCAACGCGCTGGTTACCTATCTCGACTATGTCATGAAGCGCAATTATTAACGCTTAGAAGAACTTCACTTCCTCTCCGATTACTTCGCTTAGCAACAGGTTGGCCAGACGGCTTGTGCCTAAGCGTAAGTACTTGTTTGTGAGCCATTTCTCGCCCAGTATTTCTTTCACAATCGTATAGTAGATGAGTGCATCCATCACAGAGTTTAGGCCTCCGGCAGGCTTGAAGCCGATCATGATGCCCGTCTCGTCGTAGTATTCCTTGATGGCCTGACACATCACATAGGCCGCTTCTGGCGTTGCAGCAGGCTCCAGCTTGCCCGTTGAAGTCTTGATGTAGTCGGCACCAGCATACATGGCCAATAGTGAGGCAATCTTGATGTTCTTCGCTGTTTTGAGGCAACCCGTTTCCAGAATGACCTTCATGGGAACATCGCCACAGGCCTCTTTCTGTTGCTGAATCTCATCTACAACGGTCTCGTAGTCACCCTCCAAGAGGCTTCCGACGGGCTCCACCATATCGATTTCTGTGGCACCATCCTTGATGGCCAGAGCCGTTTCCACCGTCTTTACCTCGATGAGCGACTGGCTTGATGGGAATGAGCCGCTGACACAGGCAATCTCTACGCCATCGACCTCTAACGTCTCAGCCACAGTTCGTGCGAAACGTGGATAGACACAGATGGTGGCCACGTGGGGTAGGGTGGGGTACTCCTCGTCGAACTTGTTCACTTTCTCTGTGAAGGCCATCACGCTGGTATCGCTGTCAGTGGTCTTCAAAGTGGTCAGTTCTACGCTTCCCATCAGGAATTTTTTTACCTCAACGGTGTCGTTTTCAGGCACCTTCTCAGCGATGATTTTCTTTACTGCCTCTTTCACCTGCTCGTCGCTGATGTCGAGGTTATACTTCTTCAGAGCCTCTTCGATGTGGCTCATTGGCTGTGCATGATGCTCGTGGTGCTCATGTCCGCACTCACAATGCTCGTGTTGATGTTTTTCTGCCATAGTGTTTATGCTTGTAGTTTAGGGTTAGCGATATGTCTCAGGGAGTCGCGTTTGGTCTTTTTCTCGATGCTTTTCTGCAGTTCTTTGGTCAGATCGACGCCTGTCTGGTTGGCCAAGCAGATGAGTACCCACAGCACATCGGCCATCTCTTCGCCCAAGTTGTCTTTTTCTCCTGATTTGAAGCTCTGGTCGCCGTATTTTCTGGCTATCACACGTGCCAGTTCGCCCACTTCCTCTGTGAGCACAGCCATATTGGTAAGCTCAGAGAAATAGCGCACGCCATACTCTCTAATCCACTGATCTACTGCTTGTTGTGCTTCCTTGATAGTCATTATTCCTTGTTTTTAGTATCCATACAGATGGTGACAGGTCCGTCGTTGAGCAGTTCCACTTGCATGTTGGCTCCAAATTCGCCCGTTTTAACGGGCTTTCCGATGGCCTCTGACAGTTGCTGGCAGAAGGTTTCATAGAGGGGAATGCTGTGCTCGTGACTGCCTGCACGAAACCACGAGGGACGGTTGCCCTTCTTATAACTGGCATAAAGCGTAAACTGGCTCACCACCAGACACTCGCCTTCAACGTCAGTAATGGAACGGTTCATAACCCCATTTTCATCGTCAAAAACGCGTAAGCCGGCAATCTTCCTCACCAGCCAATCCACGTCTTTCATCGTATCTTCGTCACACACACCCAGCAACACCAGGAACCCATGCCTGATGCCTCGTTTTTCGTTGGGATCGATTCCATCGACTCCTACAATTCTGACGCTGGCGTGACTCACGCGTTGTATGACTGCTCTCATAGCTGTTGCAAAGATACGAATTTAATCTGAAACTACCAAATTATTCTTCATCGAAAAACAAATGCCGTTTCTGGGCCTTGGAAATGCCGTTTCCGAGCCCCAGAAATGCCGTTTCCATGGCCTGGAAATGCCGTTTGTTCTGGGCGAAGATACAAACCATTGCGTGGAAGAAGCTAATAGGCAGATTTACAGGGAGTTATCTTTCTCTTGATGAAAATGCTGATACAACAGGTTTCCCTTTGCCGAACCTATGATGGAAATCAGCTCTTCCAGGCTTGCTTCCTTAATTTTCTTGACCGATTTCAGCTGTTTCAGCAACTCGTCGCGTGTTTTAGGACCAATGCCTTTGATGTCGTCTAGCTCGCTATGAAGGGCATGCTTGGAACGCTTCTCGCGATGGAATGTGATAGCAAAGCGATGCACCTCGTCCTGTATCTGTGTCAGCACGTGGAAGAGCTCAGAATCTATCTTCAGCTGAATGCTCATCGGAGGGAATCCATAGAGTAGTTCGTTGGTGCGATGACGGTCGTTTTTTGCCAGTCCGGCAATGGGAATATCGAGGTTCAACTCATCCTGAATGACCTCTCTTATGACCTCCATCTGCCCCTTTCCACCGTCGGCTATAATGAGGTCGGGTAGGGGTTGCTCTTCTTCAATCAGGCGAGTATAGCGGCGGTGTACCACCTCTTTCATCGAGGCATAGTCATCAGGCCCCACAACAGTCTTGATATTATAGCGCTTATAATCGCTCTTCGAGGGCTTCATCTTCTTGAAGACCACGCAGGCCGCAACGGCATCCGTTCCAGAGATATTCGAGTTGTCGAAACACTCAATCTGGTAGGGTAGTTTGGGGAGGTGCAGCTTGTCTTGCAGTTCCTTCATCAGACGGGTTTGTTTCTGCTCAGGATTCAGCTTTTCAGCCTGTTTCAGACGGTCAAACTTATATTGTTTACCGTTCATAATCGACAGATCGAGCAGCTTTTTCTTGTCGCCTAACTTGGGAATAGTGAACTTTACGCCCTCCAATTCCACCTCAACTTCCTGGGGTACAATAATCTCTTTGGCATCGCTTTTGAAGCGCTCTCGTAACTCCACAATGCCCAACTGCAGCAGTTCTTCGTCGCTCTCGTCGAGTTTTTTCTTATATTCGATGGTAAAACTCTGGTTGATACTGCCGTTCGACACGTGGATATAGTTGATGTAGGCCATCTTTTCGTCGCTCGTGATACTGAAAACGTCCACATTATTGATGGTGTGACTCACCACTTCACTATGGCTTGCGAAGTGGTCCAAAGTCAAGTATTTGAGCTTCACTTCCTCTGCTTCCTCAAAGCGAAGTTCCTCTGCCAGATGCTCCATTTCCTCTCGTAACTCACGTAGAATCACACGTGTGTTGCCCTTCAGAATCTCACGGGCCTGCATGATATTCCTCTGATAGGCCTCATAACTCTGCTTACCCATGCATGGACCATAGCATCGCTTGATGTGGTAGTCTAAACACACCTTGTATTTGCTGTTTTCCACCCCTTCTTTGGTAATCGGAAAGCGACAGGTGCGAGGCTTATACAGCTCTCTGATGAGGTCGAGCACAGCATACATAGCACCTACATGGCTATAAGGCCCATAGTAGGTTCCCCACTTTTTGTTGATAGTACGGGTTTTGAAGATGCGTGGGAAGTATTCATTGGTGACACAGATGCTAGGGTATGTCTTGCCGTCTTTCAGCATGACATTATAACGAGGATTGTACTTTTTGATGAGCGAATTTTCCAACAAAAGAGCATCTTCCTCCGTATTTACAACGGTGTAGCTGATGTCGAAGATCTTGCTGACGAGCACTTTTGTCTTGAATCGATCTACTTCTGTATGGAAATAGCTCGACACTCTTGCCTTCAGGCTTTTAGCCTTGCCTACATATATTATATTGTGCTCTTCGTCGTAGAATTGGTAACTGCCAGGCTTGTCAGGCAAACGCCTCACAATGCCTCGCAGATGTTCCAGCCTTTTCTCGTTTTCTTCCTTCGTCATCGTCCTTTTGTTTCACGTGAAACGTTGTGCTTTGTCATTAAAAGTCTCTCCCTTTGGGAGGGGTGGGAGTAGGCTTTATACAACCATCAACGTGGTCAATTCTATATCATTGAACAGGTCGCGACCATGCAATCCCTCATCTGTAATTTCAATGATGAAGTTCATATAAGTCTTCTTGGGATGGAAGTGCTGAACCAGGTCGTAGGCAGCTTTGGCCGTACCACCTGTAGCTAACAGGTCGTCGTGGATGAGCACCACATCATCTGGTGTAATGGAGTCGAGATGCATCTCAATGGTATCTACACCATATTCTTTGCTGAACGATTCCTTGATGACAGTTGCTGGTAGTTTGCCAGGCTTGCGAGCCAACACAACACCACATCCTAATTTGCCAGCTAATGCTGATGCCATCACAAACCCTCTGCTCTCAATTCCAACAATCTTAGTGATGCCTTTGTCTTTGTACAATTCATACATTTCGTCCAACATGATTTTCAGACACTCAGCATTCTTGTACAAGGTGGTCACGTCACGAAAGTTGATTCCTTTCTTGGGGAAATCAGGAATACATCTTAGGTTCTCTAATAATACTTTGTTGTTCATAATCAATAAGTTATTGTTGTTACACATTGTTCCTTGTTTCACGTGAAACATTATCGTCCCATCAGCACCAGAAGCACATTAATGTCGCTGGGACTAACCCCAGGAATGCGACTGGCCTGTGCCAGCGTTTCAGGATCGATGGCAATAAGTTTCTGACGAGCCTCAGTACTCAGCGACTGCAACTCCTCGTATTTGAAGTGGCCCTTGATGCGGATATTCTCTAAACGGTGCATCTTCTCGGCCACCACTTTCTCTCGTTCTATATAGCCTTTATATTTGATGCGGATTTCAGCCGCTTCAGCAATTTCTTCTTTTCGGTTTTCAAGTTTGTTCAGTACATCCTTCAGTTCTGGAATAATTTCTGAAAGGTTTTTCATGTTCAATTGTGGGCGTGCCAAGAGGTCTTCCAACTTCACGCCAAACTGCAATGGCGTAGTGCCTAATTGCTCCAATGCAGGGTTGATTTCCTTCGCTTTAATCGGGAAACTCTTGCAGAATTCCTCGATTCCTTCAATAGCTTGTTTCTTCTGCATCCACCAGTCATAACGCTCGCGTTTGGCCAGGCCAAGCTCATACGAACATTCTGTCAGCCTACGGTCAGCATCATCCTGTCTGAGTAAGATGCGATATTCTGCGCGTGAGGTGAACATGCGATAGGGTTCATCAACGCCCTTGGTCACCAAATCATCTATCAAAACACCGATGTATGATTCGTCGCGATGCATCACAAAAGTTTCGGTTCCACCGCATTTCAGCGCTGCGTTCACACCAGCTACGAGTCCCTGTCCTGCTGCTTCTTCATAGCCTGTAGTGCCATTTACCTGCCCTGCTAAGAACAAGCCATCTATTTTTTTCGATTCCAACGTATGTTTCAACTGTGTGGGATCGAAAAAATCATACTCTATGGCATAGCCTGGCCGATATACTTTCACATCTTTGAAAGCAGGCATCTTCTTTAGAGCTTCTATTTGTACGTCCATAGGCAACGAAGAAGAGAAACCGTTCAGATACATTTCGTTGGTGTCTGTGCCTTCTGGTTCCAAGAAGAGTGGGTGTTGTTCGCGGTCAGGGAAGGTAACAAGTTTTGTCTCTATGGAGGGACAATAGCGAGGGCCGATGGATTGTATTTGTCCGTTGTAGAGTGGAGAGTCCTTCAATCCGCTACGCAACACTTCGTGCACAGCGGCGTTTGTGTTTACCGTCCAGCAGGGTAATTCGGGTAGGGTAGTGACGTTATGATGTTGCATATACGAGAACATGTAGGGGTGTTTCTCGCCGGGTTGCTCTTCCAACAGGCTGAAATCAACGCTTTGTTTGTCTATGCGAACGGGGGTGCCAGTCTTCATGCGAGCAGAACGAATGCCGTGACGCGTGATGCTCTCTGTGAAATCAGTAACTGCAGGCTCTGCAATGCGCCCTCCAGGAATCATCTTCCGGCCTATGTGCAGTAGTCCGTTCAGGAAAGTTCCTGCCGTCACTACTACGCAACGTGCCTTGATCTCTGCCCCCCAAATGGTGCGCACGCCAGTAACATGCGGACAAGTAGCATCATTCTCTGTCATCAGTTCACATGCCTGGTCCTGCCAGATGTCTAAATTGGAGGTTCCATCGAGCATTTCGCGCCATTTCCAGATGAACTTCCCTCTGTCGCATTGTGCTCTGGGACTCCAAACGGCAGGCCCTTTACCAACGTTCAGCATGCGGAACTGAATGGCAGTAGCATCAGTCACCAAGCCCATCTGTCCACCTAAGGCATCAATCTCGCGAACAATCTGTCCTTTGGCAATGCCACCAACAGCAGGATTGCACGACATCTGTGCAATCTTGTTCATGTCCATTGTCACCAAAAGCGTTCGTGCACCCATATTGGCAGAAGCACACGCGGCCTCGCATCCTGCGTGTCCTCCACCAATCACAACCACATCGTAATTCAATGTCATCGCTGGATTTAACAAAAAAACTGGGCTGTGTGCTGCTTCCACTGCATCATAGCAGTCTTGCAAACACACAGCCCAGCTATGAGTGAATGCTTAGAAGTAGAAGTTGATACCCAGCATCAGGTTGTAGGTATCGGCATCCAGACCGAAGCGAGTAATCTTCATGTCGCTATCCTTCTCCTTGGCTTCCATGTAGCCGAAAGAGCCCAGCTTTGCAAGAGCGCTGATTTTGTCACTCAGCTGGTACGAAATGCCGGGACGGAGGGCAATTTCAAGTACATCGACCTTGCTCTCATTGTGGTTTGCGGGGTTGCTGTCGGTCTTAATATTGCTGTAGCCAACAGAGCCTTCAACAAAGAGGTTCGCCTTGCCAAAGTTCACCACGTTATAACGAACATAGGGAGCGAAGGTGAAGCTATTCAGCTTCATGTTGTCTTCATTGATGTCAGCATAGGTACTGATCATCGTGTTCATAGCGGCCTTAAAGTCGGTAACAGTCAGCGAACCAAAGGCAGCATAGCCGTGAGAGTAGCCCACCTGCAAACCGATAGACAGGTTCTCGTCGAGTTGATAGCCGAGTTCAGGCAAGATCTTGAACGAAGTACCATCATCTCCATCCTTAACCGATGATGACGTGAAGCCCAGAGAGCCTCCTACATAAACCTGTGCATTCATGCTGAGCGTGATGCACGTAAACAGTGCTACAATAGCAAAAAACTTCTTTTTCATAACATTAAAAATTTTAAAAGAAATTAAATACTCGGCAAAGATACGAAAAAAGAAACGAACTATAATCAGGAATAATGCAAAAAAATCTTAAACGGAGAAATAATTGTTGATTATTGTCGATGAAACGATACAAATAGAACATATTTTTGATGAAACGTTTGCAGGTTTCACAATTTTTCAGTACTTTTGTAGCCCAAATGCGCGTGTGCGTACTTAATATTAAGTATATCGGTCTGGCTCGCGAGGGTAGGACTTTTGCTGACAATAAATCTAAAATCAATATTAATTAATTAATTTTCAAAAATTTATGTGGTTATTTAATTCTTCTATTGGCAGGAAGGTTGTAATGTCCGTCACGGGCATTGCGCTCATCTTGTTCCTGACGTTCCACTGTTGCATGAACATCGTGGCACTGTTCTCGGGCGAGGCTTACAACACTATCTGCGAATTGCTCGGCGCCAACTGGTATGCCGTGCTTGCTACTATGGGCCTGGCTTTCCTGGCCGTTGTCACAGAACCGCAAGGCACGTGGTGACAACCGCTATGAGATTTCTACGACGGTCAACGCCGGCAAGGTGGAGTGGGCCTCAAAGAACATGCTCGTACTGGGACTCATCGTCCTCGTTGGCCTGCTCGTTCACTTCTGGAACTTCTGGTACAACATGATGTTTGCCGAGTTGATTGGTGCTCAGCCCGACCTCAGCCCCAGCGACGGTTTCGGCTGGATTCAGGCTACGTTCTCGTGCCCTGTGCTGGTTGGCCTTTACATCGTGTGGCTGGTGGCTCTGTGGTTCCACCTCACTCATGGCTTCTGGAGCGCTATGCAGACGCTTGGTTGGAATGGTAAGACCTGGTTCTGCCGTTGGAAGGTCATCGGTCTGATTTATGTCACCCTGCTCATCCTCGGCTTCCTTGTGGTGGTGCTTGCCTTCGCCTTCGGCTTGGCTCCCAGCCTCTGCTGCGATGGTGCTTGCTGTGCTCCTTCTGCTGGCTGTTGCTAACAAATTGAAAATTGAAAATTGAAAATTGAAAATTATTATGGCAAAAGTAATTGATTCAAAGATTCCTGCAGGACCAGTGCCTGAGAAATGGAAGGAATATAAGGCTCATCAGCGTCTCGTCAACCCGAAGAACAAGCTGAAGCTCGATGTGATTGTGGTTGGTACTGGCTTGGCTGGTGCTTCTGCAGCTGCTTCGCTCGGCGAGATGGGCTTCAATGTTATCAACCTGTGTATTCAGGACTCTCCCCGTCGCGCTCACTCTATCGCCGCTCAGGGTGGTATCAACGCCGCCAAGTGCTATCAGAACGATGGTGACTCTTCGCGAGGCTAATGTTTATCGTCTGGCTGAGGTCAGCAACAATATTATCGATCAGTGTGTGGCTCAGGGCGTTCCCTTTGCTCGTGAGTATGGTGGCATGCTGGCAAACCGTTCGTTCGGTGGTGCTCAGGTAAGCCGTACGTTCTACGCTAAGGGTCAGACTGGTCAGCAGTTGTTGCTGGGTGCTTATAGCTCTCTGAGCTGTCAGGTTCAGGCCGGTAAGGTAAAGCTCTACACCCGTTACGAGATGGAGGATGTGGTCATTGTTGATGGCCGCGCTCGTGGTATCATTGCCAAGAACCTCACTACAGGTAAGTTGGAGCGTTTCTCTGCCAACGCTGTGGTTATCGCTACTGGTGGTTACGGTAACACCTATTTCCTCTCTACTAACGCTATGGGTTGCAACTGTACAGCTGCCGTTCAGTGCTATCGTAAGGGTGCTTACTTTGCAAATCCCTCTTACGTTCAGATTCACCCCACCTGTATCCCCGTTCACGGCGACAAGCAGTCGAAGCTGACGCTGATGTCTGAGTCGTTGCGTAACGACGGCCGTATCTGGGTTCCCAAGAAGATTGAGGATGCCAAGGCTCTGCAGGCTGGAACCAAGCAGGGTTGGGATATTCCCGAGGAGGACCGCGACTACTATCTGGAGCGCCGCTATCCTGCCTTTGGTAACCTCGTTCCCCGTGACGTGGCCTCACGTGCCGCTAAGGAGCGTTGCGACAAGGGCTTCGGCGTGAACAACACCGGTTTGGCTGTGTTCCTCGATTTCTCTGAGTCAATCAACCGTCTGGGCATCGATATCATCATGCAGCGTTATGGTAACCTGTTCGAGATGTACGAGGAGATTACCGACGTATTCCCTGGCGACGTGGCCAACGAGATCAACGGCGTGAAGTACTACAAGCCCATGATGATCTATCCCGCTATCCACTACACGATGGGTGGTATCTGGGTTGACTACGAGCTTCAGACCTCTATTCCTGGCCTGTTCGCTATTGGCGAGTGTAACTTCTCTGACCACGGTGCTAACCGTCTGGGTGCTTCTGCTCTGATGCAGGGTCTTGCCGATGGTTACTTCGTGTTGCCTTACACCATCCAGAACTATCTGGCCGATCAGGCTGTTTGGCCGAAGGTCAGCACCGATCTGCCTGAGTTCGCTGAGGCTGAGAAGAAGGTTGATGCCGAGCTCGACCGTCTGCTAAACATCAAGGGCAAGCGTTCTGTTGACTCTATCCACAAGGAATTGGGCCACATCATGTGGGAGTATGTAGGTATGGGTCGCACCGCTGAGGGCCTGAAGACTGGTCTGAAGAAGATGCACGATCTGGAGAAGGAGTTCGACGAGAACCTCTTCGTTCCTGGAACCAAGGAGGGCTTGAATATCGAGCTCGACAAGGCCATCCACCTGCGCGACTTCTTCACGATGGGTCAGCTCGTTGCTTTCGACGCCCTTTCTCGTAACGAGTCCTGCGGTGGTCACTTCCGCGAGGAGTATCAGACCGAGGAAGGCGAAGCTAAGCGCGACGACGAGAACTACTTCTACGTAGGCTGCTGGGAGTACAAAGGCAAGGGCAACGAGCCTGAGCTCATCAAGGAGCCGCTGGAGTACGAAGCTATTAAAGTACAAACCCGTAATTATAAGAACTAAAAGATATGGCTAGAAATATTTCTTTCACGATTAAATTTTGGCGTCAGAATGGTCCGAAAGATGCGGGTCACTTCGATAGCTATGAGATGAAGGATATACCCGACGATACTTCATTCTTGGAGATGTTGGATATCCTCAACGAGTGTCTCATCAACGAAGGCAAGGAGCCCTTCGTGTTCGACCACGATTGCCGCGAGGGTATCTGCGGCATGTGCTCGCTCTACATCAACGGTACGCCTCACGGCAAGACCGAGCGTGGTGCTACCACCTGTCAGCTCTACATGCGTCGCTTCAACGATGGCGACGTCATCACCGTAGAGCCTTGGCGCTCTGCTGCCTTCCCCGTCATCAAGGACTGTATGGTTGACCGTGGTGCCTTCGATAAGATTATCCAGGCAGGCGGCTATACCACCATTCGCACAGGTCAGGCTCAGGATGCCAACGCCATCCTCATTCCTAAGGAGGATGCCGACGAGGCTATGGACTGCGCATCGTGCATCGGCTGTGGCGCCTGCGTAGCAGCTTGTAAGAACGGCTCGGCTATGCTCTTCGTTTCGTCTAAGGTTTCTCAGCTCGCCCTGCTTCCCCAGGGTCGCGTAGAGGCTGCCCGTCGTGTGAAGAACATGATTGCCAAGATGGATGAGCTCGGCTTCGGCAACTGCACCAACACTCGCGCCTGCGAGGCTGTCTGCCCGAAGAACGAGACCATCGCCAACATCGCTCGCCTGAACCGCGAGATGATCAAGGCGAAGTTGGCTGATTAATAAAATGCCCCCACCCCTTAGCTCCCCTCCCTTCCAAGGGGAGGGGCGGGGGTGGGGTCTTTCTCTCTCATCTCCATCGCTTGACGATGGTAGGATACACATTATTAATATTATAAACTGACAGAAGAGCGTTTCTGTTCGTTATTTTAGATATCAATACATCAAGTACAATATCTTTGGAGTGAATTATGATTAAACCTGTATCCTCATCTGTGTTAAGAAATAGTGTGCTGGCACTGTTTATTGCCGGTTCAATGGGTGTAAAGGCGACAAATTCTGTTAGCCGTAATAACTATGTAACCGAACCGAACAGAACCGAACTTATCTCAAAAGCAGGTGCTGAGGCGCTTAAGGTAAACAGTATTCAAGTCGTAAACCAATCCGAAGTCCCGACGGTTCACAACACAAAACTTGATTCGGCTATTAAAAAATTTATTACAGGTGATGATGATAAAAAATATATTGATGATTTAGTTAATAATTTATATACAAATTTCGGTACTTTTTTAGGTACTGCTTACATTCAGCATGAAATGAATACTATGGCTTTATATTCGTTTATGTCTGGGAATACAAAGTTGTTAAGAGATAATAATATTGCACCAAAATTTGCCGATAAAATTGACAGCTATGGTGAAGCTTTTTATAAAACTGTTAAGCCAAATGCTGACAAAGTTATGGGATGGGCTATGGAAAAATATACTCCGTATTTTTCTACTAAACTAAAGTTTGATCACAAACCGACTGCTGATGAAGTTTTGAGTAAAATTGATAATATTATAAGCAATGAGTCGGCTCTAACGAATGAAGAAAAAAATGATATAAGAGCCAAGTCGCTTCATTACAGAATTACATCACTTGATAATCGTAAAGATACTCAATCAATGGCTGATTTTATTGCATTTAAAATTAATCTTTATGACACATATATGTTCTGGCACGAACTTCGTGCGGCAGGGATATACAATGACGGATACTACAGAAGAAGTAATAAAGACATCAAAGATTTTTATTTAGAATGGATGGATAAAGTGAATCCTGATAAAGTGAATAAAAGTAATTAGTATTGCTTATAGTATTAGTTAATATGTTTGTTAAGTTTTGTAACAAAAACATTAATAAGTGAAATTGTTACACTTATTTTAACTTTATATCTATGTTCGTTTAAAAAGAAAATAAGTTTTATTATAGGGATTGATTTTGTAATTCTGTCCCTATTTTTGTTTTCTTCATCCAAAGTATAATGAGGAGAGAGGCGAAAAGTTGAAGAGGGCTGTTGGCGTGCTGGAAAAGGCATTAAAGCGGTAAAAAGGAGGCACTTTTTGAATCTGCCACTTAAGTGGTAGGGCGTTAGGACTTAAGTGGCAGGGTGCTACTACTTAAGTGGTAAGGTCTTGCGACTTAAGTGGCAAATTGTCGAGAAGGAACTTAACAGGCGCTTAGCTGCCTTCTTATAACAGCAGAAGACGCGTTTGTTTGCATTCCATCCCTTTCTGTTTGTCTTTCAGAATTTGCAATTTTGTTTCAGGA
The DNA here is from genome assembly GCA_905233825.1 of uncultured Prevotella sp. Taxonomy (GTDB): domain Bacteria; phylum Bacteroidota; class Bacteroidia; order Bacteroidales; family Bacteroidaceae; genus Prevotella. The sequence goes on from CAJOFE010000021.1 coordinate 36,753, forward strand.
TTTACAAAAAGTGTTGTGTTGGGGTGATAAAAAAGACGACTTTTGGTTGGAAATTGAAGAAAAATGTTTATCTTTGCAGTCGAAAGGTGGACGAGGATTCGTTTCTCTTCAAGTTTTCCGACGAATGCAAACTCAATATATATAATATTATGGTATTAGGGTTGAAAAAGACGGTAATGGTCGTGGCTATGCTGGCGCTGGGCCTTACTTTACACGCCCAGCCCTCGGCTCAGGAGCAGGAGGAGCAGGCGTATGCACAGCGCATCTACGAGGCTCAGATGAGTGATAACGATTCAGCTTTCTATGCTGCTAATCTGGCGTTCATGGACTATCTGAAGTAGCGTGAGGACTGGGATAAGTACTACCGTTCGTGGATGAACCGTGCCCTCTACGACATCAACTACAAGCATTTCCACCGCGCTTTCTCCGAGATTCACCACATGACTGAAGACATACGTGAGCGTCATCAGGAGAAGTATCTTTACATCCCTAACATGGCGCTGGGGCTCTACTATAATAGTCGTAACCAGCCGGAGATGGGCGAGGAGCATTTCCGTCGCGCCCTTCGCAGCATCGATACTGAGCACGAGCCCGTGGCTGTGTTCAACTGTTACCTCTCGTTGGCGCAGTCGCTCAGTTTCAAGCGTCCTTCAGAGGCAATGACCTGTCTCGACAGCCTGCCCCAGCAGATGCTCCAGAACCCGATGTACGAGAGCGGTGTGCTGGGCTATCGTTGTATTATCGCCAACATGATGGGCGACGACGAGGCCTTTAATAACTATTTCGCACAATACGACAGCATCCGTCAGAACATGCCCGCCCAGTTCAATGCCGCTAATCTGGAACAGGTGATGGTGTGCCGCAGTCTCATGCAGAAAGATTACCAGCGTGCGCTTGCCTGGTGCGATTCCATTGACGTGCCGCTGACGGCCACCGAGTTGCGCTTGAATATCTATGAGGACATGGGTGACTGGGAGCGGGCCTTCCGTGCCTCAGAGCTGAAAGACAGCCTGTCGCATGCCGCCGACCGTGAGGTGCTGGAGGAGAACCTCGTCGATTTAAGCCGCGACATTGAGCTGCTGCAGGCCGAGCGTGAGAAGGCTGAGCTGCGACACAGGCAACTGTTGATTGTAGGACTGATGTCGCTTGTCATCATCGCCCTGCTCGTGGGCCTGCTCGTTTATCGCTACAAGAAGAACCGTCGCCTGAAGGAGCAATACATGCACTTGCAGGCTGCACAGGCCAGCCGCCGTGCAGTAGTCAGCACGATGCACGAGATGCTGGAGACTCCTGTCAGTCTGTTGCTTGCCTACGCCCGTGCCTACAACGACAGCAGTTTCCATCTAGACCCCGAGACGCGCAGCAAGCGCTATCAAGACATTGTAAAAGCAGCCCGCAGCATCGAGTCGCTCATCGACCCCGTGCTCGATACCTACATGCAGGGAGCCGTCGGCATCACCGATGAACAGCGGCAGATTTGTCGCGATGCCTTGCGCTCGCCCCTGCTCACGCTGATAAGCACGGCAGAGGTCATTATCGATGGCAATGATCAGATTCCCCACGATGAGTATATGCAGATGCGCTCGGAAGTAAGCCGCGATACCTACCACGTGGCCACCTCCATTCACGAGCTCGTACTGTTCAGCCTCCATGGCGACGACATACCGATGCCGAAGTCCAATCATATCAGTCTGAACGTCATCGGACGTTCCATCCTGAACAGCTTCGACATGCATTGCAGCGAGAATGGCCGTAACCTGGCTACTGAGTTCCGTTCCGACGTGGGCGACGACGTAAAGGTCAATATCCATCCGCTGTTGCAGGAGTTGGTGAACTGCCTGCTCGACAATGCCAATAAATATGCTACTGGCGGTACTGTGCTGCTGAGTTGTCATGCTGCGGCCGACGGCACCTACGCCATCTCCGTCAGCAATGAAGGTCCGGTGATTCCTGCAGCCGATGCCGAACGCATTTTCGAGCCCTTCGTACGCCTCTCTTCCGATGAGCACAGCCTTGGTATCGGCCTCTCTCTGGCTCGTCGCCTCGCCATCTCCATGGGTTATACGATTACCCTTGATCAGGAATATACCAAGGGTGCCCGTTTCGTTGTTTCAAGCATTTGATAGATGAAGAAGAGTGTGGTTCTGATGGTGTTGTTTTGGCTGGGAGCCATGTCTCTTCTGGCTCAAGACTGGCGGCTGGTGTGGAGCGAAGAGTTCACGTCAGACGGACGTCCTGACAGCACCGTGTGGAACTATGAGCAGGGCTTCGTGCGCAACCACGAGGCGCAGTGGTATCAGGCCGAGAACGCTTTCCAGAAAGATGGCCTGCTCGTTATCGAGGCTCGCAGGGAACAGCGTTCCAACCCTACTTATCGAGAGCATGCTCGCCATTGGGGACAACAGCGCAAAACCATCGACTATACCTCGGCCTGCCTCACCACGCAGGGCAAGTACAGCTTTCTCTACGGTCGCCTGGAGGTATGTGCCCGCATCCCTACGGCTGGCGGCTCGTGGCCTGCCATCTGGACGCTGGGCAGCGGTATGGAGTGGCCTTCGTGTGGCGAGATTGACGTGATGGAATACTACCGCATCAATGGTGTGCCCCATATCCTGGCCAACGTGGCTTGGGGCAACGACCAGCGCTATCAGGCCGTGTGGAACAGCAAGAAGATACCCTATGTCCACTTCACCCAGCGCGACCCTGACTGGGCTCAGCGTTTCCACGTGTGGCGCATGGATTGGGACGAGACCGCCATCCGCCTCTATCTTGACGATGAGCTGCTCAACGAGGTACCCCTCAGCACCACCGTCAATGGGTCGATAGGACGCAACAGCAATCCCTTCCACCGTCCGCAATATATCCTGCTGAATCTGGCCTTGGGCGGCGACAATGGCGGCATCATCGACGATGCAGCCTTTCCCATGCGCTATGAGATAGACTATGTGCGGGTCTATCAGAAGTAAATAAAACTACCAGGTTGCTTTCAGGTGGTGGAGCATCGTCGTGCTTTCACCACAGGAGCCTGTATGCTGGATATGGATGCCGCCAAACGGATTGGCATCGACGCGAGCCTGTAGATCCACCTGATGGGGAAGGGTGGAGTCGGCAGGCTTTGGTGTCTTTGTCTCGACATGGGCAGAAAGCAGGCCATTGGTGTAGTTGAGACTGATGGTACAGCCTGTACGATAGCACGTAGAGGATATGGGGTCGGTAAGAGGGGTCACGACTCCGTTCTTATATTCCACCAAGTAGAAATCCACAGCTTTGGCATGCTTCACGGTGCGGATGATGCGGAGGCCGTAGCCAGTGAGCGTCTGCGTATCGAATTTCAGACAGACGTCCATGTATTGTCCTGTGGCTGAGCCGAAGCCCTGTCCTGCAGTCTTGGTGGGATCTACTTGCAACGTTAGCGACATGTCATCATAGTTGCGCTTGATGGGTGTGTACATCATCCTCGCACCTCGCTGGGCCTGTAAGAGTCCTTTCCCGACGGCACCATTGAAGCCTTCGCCATACTCCCACATTCTTTTCTGACGGTCAAACGTCCAGTCGTATTCCGATGTGTCGAGCGGCTTATAGCCGTCAACCTGCCAAGTGTCTGGCAGCAGAGAGAGGCACCAGCCTGGCCAGAAGTCGCTGAAGTCCGTCTCGTATGTCTTAGTGTCTGTCACGTCTTTGGCGCGGATGACCTGACTGACCGTCTCTTCCATGCTGCCTACATCGCTGCGGTGATGGGCAGGACGTATGGTTGCCATCAGTCTTCGGCCTATATCGCCAGGCCGCAGGTGGTAGTGAGTCATTGGCCCGTCGTTGCTACAGGCCAGGATTGTCTCTTTGTGGCAGTCGTCGGTGTCCAGTCGGCTCCAAATGATATGCGACTCGTCGCGACGGCCCTGTAAGTCGAGTTCGTAGTCGAGGTATGCCACACCTTTCTTAATGATGATACGCGGTTCTTTCTTGAAAGAGGGTGGAGGCAGCAGGGAAGGCTTTATCGTTACCATACACACGGCTACGGCAGGACTGTCGCCGACGGCATAGGCCGTCACGGGGAAGCTGACGGGTTCTTCAATATCCTCACAGGCTATGCTGACGCTTGTGGAGTCGCCGGTCGTATTGCTTAGCGTAGCAATCTGATGGAATGGCGGTTTTATATGCCACGCCACCTTTCTGCCATCGGCTTTGACAGAAAGAGTGACGGGTTCGCCGCCCACCTGTATCTCTGCTTCACGACGGTTGATGGAGAGATAGGGTGGCCGGGTCATATCCATTGCTACGGAGTCCATCACCACGGTGTTTTCCTGTTGGCGTTTGCCTATCAGATACGGTTTGCCGTTTAAGGTAAAGTCTTTCTGATAACAGCGGAGCCAGCGCTGCGGATAGGCGGTCCAGCCGATGTATATGCTGTCCGACGGGGCATGATAGCGGCAGTTGACCACCGTCACGGGTCCGCCCTGCTTACAGAAATACATCTCACGGTTGTCGCTCTTCACATTGAAATCGCAATCCACGAACATCGCTCCACGTTCGAAGGTGCTCCAGAACGGCTTCTGTCCGTAGAGGTCAAAGTCGCAATGGCGATAGAGAGCCGTGCCGTTCAGCGCATCGTCCGTACACTCGAAGTGGCAGCTGTCGTAGATACTCTCTCTGGCACCGTTTAGCGGGTTCAGGTTCAGTCGACTGATAAAACGCACCTTCTTGGCATAGAGGCTACGGCCGTGTACATAGCCCACATGAGCCTGAGTGATGGCATCGCTGCGTTTCTTCCGGCTGAGTTCTGGCCGACGGGGATAGTCTAAGTCCACGTTGCAGTAGTTGCCCAGCGTCATATTCTCCACCCTCAGCTCATCTACGTGCATGTCCAGCATCGTGAAGTTGCCTATAGCCCCCTGCGTCTGTCCGCGCTGAGCGGCGAGTACCACATCCTCTGGTCGCTCCGCTAGTCCGATGAAATCGAGCTTTTTGGCATGGATGACCATTCCAAATGGCTCTCGCCCGTTTTCACCCTTTACCACTTCCGGCTCATGTGGATTGTCCACCCAATAAACCCACGGACGGACGTAGAGGGTGGTCGTGTCGCCGAAGTGGGCTACAGCCTCACGGAAGTCATTGAAAACGAAAGGCAGGGCTTGTATTTCTTCATCCTTGAGCGACCCGTCGAGCAATAAATGCTGTTCGTCGAGCGTAGGAATGGTTTGAGCCGTTGTTTCTATAACGGCAGTCATGAGCGCAATCGTCAATAACAGTTTGTTCATATTGTGAGCTTTAAACAGATTTCATGCGGCAAAGATACGAAATAATTTAGTATTTTAATAGTTTCTTTGTAACTTTGCGACAAAAGTCACGAAGTTACTGCGTCTCGGCAAAAAAAGAAGCGAGTTTCTTTGTTTTGCGCTCGACTTTTTGTAACTTTGTGCCCTAGAATTACCACATAAACATTTAACGACTATGAATATTGGAGATAAGGCGCCTGAGATTCTGGGCAAAGACGAACAGGGACGGGATATCCGTCTGAGTGATTACAAGGGACGCAGGCTGGTGCTGTATTTCTATCCGAAGGACAATACCAGTGGCTGTACCGCCGAGGCTTGCAGTCTGCGCGACCATTACGGCGAACTGCAAGGTGCGGGCTACGAAGTGGTGGGCGTGAGCAAGGATTCTGCCGCCTCTCACGTGAAGTTTAAGGAGAAGTACGAACTGCCATTCCCCTTGATTGCCGACGTTGATAAAACTCTGATGGAGGCCATGGGAGCCTGGGGCGAGAAGACGATGTATGGCAAAAAGACCATGGGCACCATCCGTACCACCTTTATCATCAACGAGGAAGGCATTATCGAACAGATCTTTGCCGGTAAGCAGGTGAAGACCAAGGAACACGCTGAGCAGATATTAAGCAAGTAGAAGTATGAGCAAGAAAGTTCTATTCACTTTATTATTAGGTGTGGCGTGGGCTCTTTCCGCCAGCGCCCAGCAGACCATTGAGAGCATCCGTAAAGTGTATCAGGAGGTGCACGAGATGATCGACCAGATGACACCCAACGCCGACAGGGAGTGGGCGACTCCGCCTGAGTATTTCGACCTGCAAGTGGTGCAGAACCTGCCCGCCACGGGGCCTCACAAGGAGAACATCCGCATGTTCTATGGAGAGCTGGAACCAGAAGAGGAGGGCGACCCCTATCCGCCTCATTTCCTGCGTTTCGTGACCGCCAAGTACAACTTCGCCGTCCGCGAGTTCTACGAGGAGTATCTCTATGACGACAAAGGCAACGTGCTGTTCATCTACGCCATCACGCCCGATGCTACTGACGACATGATACCCTACGAGTTGCGCCTCTATTTCGACGGCGGACGCCTCTTGCGCTTCAACGCTAAAAGATACGACGGCCAGCCCAGCTATCTTGATATCGCTACTTTGCGCAGTAGCACCTTCAAGGAGGAATACACGGGCAAGAGCATCCCCGAGAAGTTCAGCCGGGAGACCAATCGCTGCAAGCAGCGCGCCCGTCGCTTCCTCACGATGTTCAAGGGCATCGACGACAACACCTATCTTTAAGTAATCCCAAATGACCCGTGTTCTTTTCACCCTGGCAGCCTTCTGGTGCTTAGCTATGACAGGCAGCGCACAGGCTTTTGACGATGATTTCACCGACAGCACGCTGCGGCTCGATTATGTGCTGGCAGGCAACAGCCACGAGCAACACATTTATTTCAGCGAGGCCAAGCAGACATCGCGCTGGGCTGGTCGCAAAGCCCGGCTTACCGACGTTCCCCTGCGCGGTAACGGCCAGATAACTCTGAGCGACCATGCCACGGGGCGCCTGCTCTATGTGCACACCTTTTCTACGCTGTTCCAGGAGTGGCAGGCTACAGAAGAGGCAACCCGCTTGGAGCGAGCCTTTCAAACGTCGCTCAATGTGCCCATGCCCCAGCGTCCTGTCGATGTGAAGGTGACGCTGACCGATTTCCATGCAACGGTAGTAGGCCAGTTGCAGCATACCCTCGACCCTGCTGACATCCTCATCCGTCGGGTTACCGAGCCGCAGCAGCCGTTCCACTACGTGTGGAAGGGAAAGACGCTGGCTGGCGGCGACCCCGACATTACCGCCTGCATCGACTTGGCCATCGTGGCCGAAGGCTATACCCACGGGCAGATGGATAAGTTCCATGCCGATTGCCAGCGTGTGGTCGATGCCCTGTTTGCCCACGAGCCGTTCACCTCGCTGAAGCAACGCTTCAATGTGGTGGCAGTTGCCTCCGAGTCGGCCGACGGCGGCCCCTCGGTGCCCCATCAGGGACTATGGCGACAGACGCCATCCAGCGTGCACTATGATACCTTCTACACCGATCGCTACCTCATGACCGACCAGATGCACCGTCTCTACGATCTGCTCGCTGGCATTCCCTTCGAACATATCATCGTGCTGGTGAATAGCGATACTTACGGCGGAGGTGGTATCTACAACCAGCTCACTGTGAGCACCAGCGACCACCCCACGTTTCGACAGGTGTTGGTGCATGAGTTCGGACATGCCTATGGTGGCTTGGGCGACGAGTATTACTACGACGACGGCTACGAGACGATGTATCCTGCCGATACTGAGCCGTGGGAGCCAAACCTTACTACGCTCGCTGATTTCAATTCGAAATGGGCCGATATGCTGCCTAAGGGAACGACCGTCCCCACTCCCCCTGCCGATGTACCGAACTACCGTCAGATCAGGACCGACGAAGAACGTCGCCTGCTGAATGCTGCCACGCAGCGTGTGGGTGTCTTTGAGGGAGGAGGCTACCAGTCGAAGGGCGTCTATCGTCCTGCTCAGGAGTGCCGCATGAAAATCAATGAGGTCGAGCACTTCTGTCCCGTCTGCTCGCGGGCCTTGGTGCGCATCACCGACTTCTATACCAGCCAATGAGAGGTTAGAAGTGAAGGGTTAGTAGGACAGAGGGTGTATCGGCTTCGCCAAGGAAAAAGAAGGTAGGAGAAGAAAAAAGAGTGAGGAGCTGAGGATTAGGCCATTTGCCTTTATCTCCTCAACTCCTCGCTTTTTTACTGCTTACAGCGTTTACTCGTAGTACTCAATGGTGCGTGTCTGCTCCATTTCCTGACCCATCATCGAGGTCTTACGGCTGATCCAGTTGCCGTGAGAGTCGAACTTATAGTCGGTGTAAGGAGTTTCCATAGCCTGTCCCATCATATCCATTGACATCGATGCGGGAACTCCCTTCTCATTGTACTTGTACACCTGTGTCATGGCACCCTGACCGAAGTCCATCGACTGGCTGGCCACTTTACCGTTTTCCCACTTGTAGGTGGTCACAATTTTCATGTTGCCCTGAGGAGTCTCAACAGCTCTCTCAGCTTTCTGCAGGTAGCCATTCTCATCATAAACCAAACCAGACAGGCCCTCAGCCTGCATCTTGCCGTCCTGAGTGAAGTTGATAACCTGATTGCCGCGACCCATCATTCCGGCCTGTGTGATAGACTTCACGGGTCCTGTAGCCTCGTTCAGCTCAACGTCATGGAACTTGGTCTGTGCCTGAGCGGCAAACGTCATGGCCAGCATGGCCATCATCATCATTACTTTTTTCATTGTTGTTTTAAATTTAAGTTGTTAATTAAAAGAAGTTAGATGTTGCTCATTAGACGTAGTTCATAGCAAAAGGCTTAATCATTGATGAAATTTTTTTTGCCAGCAGGTGAAGATTATCTATACTGCTTCTTGAACTGGATATACTCGTCACAGCGCTGCACGTAGTCGGCGGGCTGGAGGGCGTTGGTGCGATAGAAGTTGAAAAGTGTGGTCCATGAGCGATAATGGCTAGTATTAGGCTGGGGCACGCGTTGCATCTCATGCTGTTCGCTGTTCCACACCTGCTCATACCACACATCAGTGTTCAGGTAGATATAGGCGAGGGCGAAGAGGGCGCGCTCCTTCAGTCGGGCATCGTTGGTCGCGGCAGCCTGTCGCAGCAGGTCGGCGGCTTTGGCTGACAGGTCAGTCTCGTTGGGGCGTACCTTGTCGAGCACACTCTTGCTGTTGCGCATGAGGTACCAGCAGTCGCCGGTGAAGCTGGCCTGGGCATAGCGCACCGCCAAGTCGAAGCATTGCTGGCAGCGTTTCTTCCCGCTCATCCTAGTCAGGTCTTTCTCCATCTTCAACATCTCGCGGGCAAAGACGAGCTTGGGGTTGGCAGGCAGGTCCTGGGTGCCCCATTCCACATCGTCCTTAAGCCACTGGCGGGTAATCCACGGCTCGACGGTGTAGCTGCGGTGGGCTACATAGACGGCATAGCCACGCTCGTTGTAGAAGGGCAGGGGCACTTTCTCTAAGTACTTGATGGCGTCCTCCCATTGGCACAGACGCAGGTGCTTGGTGCCCAGAAGGTCGTTCATCTCCGTGTCGTCGATTTTCAGCTTCGGTTTCAGATAGCGGTCGAGTTTGCTGACGGCAGGACGCTTGGCATAGTCTATGTAGCTAAGCAACTGGCCGACGGTCATGGTGTCGATGGTTTCATACTGATGGTCGTGGACGGCACTGAGCAGGGCTAGGGCGACGTTGGACTGTCCGGCATCGATGAATTTGGGCGCAAGGGCCTGGTGCACGATGCGGTCTTGGGCATTGTCGTAGTGAACGTCGTCTTGTTTCTTCTGGTCGAGCCATTGCAGTTCGGCGGCGACATAGTCTTCAAAGCTGCTGGTGGGCGACGGGGTTTGCATGGCGGTGATGTAGAACTGCAGGATGCGGGCATTATCTTTCATGCGTTCCGTGTCTTCCAAAGTGACGGCCTTGTTGATGTCGGCCAGTGCCTGTACCTTGCTGTCAAACATGTATTCCAGCCAGGCCTTGGCACTGAGCCAGAGGGCAGGGTGCTGTGTCTTTCCCTCGCGGGCTGCCTGTCCGGCGAGCTGAATCATCTGCAGGGCCTCGGAACGCTGGATGTCGCGCACGAAGAGCTTGCCCATGCCGTCGTGGTCGTAGGCCTCCTGGGCGTTATTTACGAAGTCCTGCAGCAGGAAGGGGAGTACGGCCGACTGAGGGTCGCGCAGGTATTCCTGACGAATGGCGTCGTAGGAGCGGCGCTTGTAATACTGCGTCATCAGGCTCTGCCAGTCGCCCTGCTCGGCGAATATCTGGCCGGCCTTGTTGCCGTGGGCCGTCCTTGCCAAAGCACCGGCATAAATGTTGAGCATCATATCTTTATAGACGGTCTCAATATACTTGCTGGCCGTCTGCTCCCAGAAACCGATGTTCTCGCTGTGCTTGCCCAGCATCATATTACAGCGCATGAACAGCAGGGCGTGTTGCGAACGCAGGCGACTGGTGAGCTTTCCTTGGGCGTAAGTGCGTATCTCGGTCAACGACTTGTTCATCTTGTCGATCTCTTCACGCGAGGGATAGTCCCAGTCGTACTGCTGGCGCCTTTTCGTGTCGATGCACTCCAAGTAGCGATCCAGTTGTTGGACGTAGGACACCATCAGGGCGTCGCCCTTCTGTTGGGCGAACTCCTCGATTCGCTCGGCATTAAACCAGAAGCTCTCGTCTTCGCCTAGGCCGAGATAGGCTTTCCAGTTGTCGCGCGAAATCTGATCTACACGTGTCCTGAATTCCTCTCGGTCATAGACGCTGAATAGGTAATAGTTGTGGGTCTCTACCCAGATACAGGCCAGTGCGGGAACCACGATGGCAGCCAGCAGGCTAATGATGATAAATCGCTTCATATGTTTCCTTGTTATAGCGGTTGATGTTTTCTTCATCCAAATGGTAGGTGATAATGCTGCGCCGCAGTTCCGGGCGTTTCTGCTCCACCAGTTCCTTCACGGCCAGAATCTCTTCGGCTTCAACGGTATGCTCTATGCGCACGCCTCCAATTTGCCGCTGCCAGCGATAGACGGGGTAGGCAGCAGCCAGGGGCAGCGTATAGTCGGCGAGGTAACGGACGTAAGGCTGCACGTCGCGTTGGTCGAGGATGGGGTTGCGCTCCTCGAAGTGGCGTGGGTCGCCTGTGTTGTAGAGCATCAGCACGCCGTACTGGGCAGGTGGTGCCGGCATCTGCAGCTGGTGGAGGCGGATGGTGGTGGAGAGATGAGTGGCGTGAGCGGAGAGGCAAGCATTCACTTCCTCCAGAAACTGATAGTAGAGTTTTCGGCTGCGGTCGGTGTAGTCGCAGTCTATCTGAATCTCATGAACTCCCGTGATGCCGTTCGTCTCGTTCATCTGCATGATGCGGTTCACTAGCTTCTGGGCCAGCCCTTCATGCCGTTGGTGCATGCAGTCTTCGGTGATATAGACGGTGGGGATAATCTCAATGTCGTGGGGCAGGGGTTCAGTGAAGTTGATGGTAGCGTTGGGCATGGGCTCCTCGCCATCCATCACCACATCGAAATAGCGGCAATACATCTTATGAATATGGTATGTGCAAAGGAAGGCCTGCTCTGTGGAGTCTAGCCAAAACTCCGTGCGCCAGTAATAGGCGGCATTTCCCTGTTCCGTTTGTACTTGCTGCTGGCAGTCTGTCAGGAGCAGGCAGGTAAGTAAGATAACAATATAAAAGATGTACCTTCGCATGTGTTATTCTGTCAGGTATGATAATTGGGTGCCGTCCTTGTTTACGGTCATCCGCACCCTACCACCTTCGATCAGGGGGAAGTTGGGGCGCTTGTGGCCCACGGGAAAACCGTAGCACACAGGGATGGGGTAGTGTTGCAGGTATTCGTGCAGCATCTGGTACATGTCTTCAAAACCGTTCTCAGGATGCTTGTACTTCGTGAAGTGTCCTATCAGGATGCCTTTTAGCCGCCCCAACACGCCACGCACTTCGAGCAGATGGAGCAGACGGTCAATTTTGGTCATCTCCTCATCGGTATCTTCAATGAAGAGAATCAACCCTTCATGGGCTCGGTTCAGGGAGTCGTAGGGGGAGCCTGCCAGTGCGCAGAACACGGAGAAGTTGCCACCTACCAGCACACCCTCGGCAGTGCCTCGCTGGTCTAATTCATGAGGCTCTACGTGATAAACGGGCAGATGGCCTTCCAGCAGTTGTCGCAAGACGACGCTGACGGTGTCAGTACCTCCCTGCGAGCTAATGGCCTGACACATGGAGCCGTGAATGCTCATCACGCCTGCCTGCACAAAGGCACTGTGTAGCGCCGTGATGTCGCTGAAGCCAATGAGCCATTTGGGGTTGCTACGGAATTCCTTAGCCTTTACATAAGGCAGCAACTGCACGGCACCGTCGCCTCCACGAGTACACATGATGGCACGGATAGTGGTGTCGCGCAGGGCCCAGAGCAGGTCGGAAGTGCGCATCTCCCTCGTTCCTGCAAAGCCGTGATAGTCGGCTAAGGCATAGCGTCCCACCACAGGCTCGTAGCCCCATTGGCGCAGGATGTCGCAGCCTGCTTCCACCGTTTTCTTCTCAGGCGTGCTGGAAGGCGAGATGACAGCCACACGGTCGCCCGGCTTGAGGAAAGGGGGGCGTTGAATTTTCTGCTGACCCTGAGCTGAAAGCACAAGTAGCAGAAATGCTGGAAAAAGGGAAAGGAGACGTAACTTCATGCTGCAAAATTAGCTATTTTCTGCTGAAAAAACTAAAATTCTTACAACTTTCTAACAAAAGTGTAGGTCTTTCGGGGGAAAATGTGTAATTTTGCTACCGATTTATTCACTTTTAAAGTAAAAGGATATGAAAAAGGTAAGCATTAAAGTGGCTGCTGTGCTGATGGCCGGCACCTTCCTGTGCAGTTCTTGCATCGGTTCATTTGGATTGTTGAATAAGTATGCCAAGTGGCAGGCTAACATGACAAGCAACAAGTATGTGAATGGCATCGTGGGCCTGTTCCTGATGGGTCCTGTGGGTGGTATCTGCTTTACGGTGGACCTGCTGTTGTTGAACACTATAGAGTTCTGGAGTGGCGACAATCCCGTTGCTTCCAATAACACCCAGAAGGTGCTGGGCGAGGATGGCCGCTACTATGCTGTGACCAAGACGAAGACTGGCTACGAGATTAAGGCTCCCAATGGCGAGGTGACCTACTTCATCCACGACGAGAAGACCGATTCATGGTCGATGATGCAGAACGGCATCACGAAGGAGATCTTCCGCTTCAATGCCGATGGTACCATCCAGGCAACCTTGCAGGATGGACAGACCATCACCGTGACCAACGATGAGGCTGGCTTGCAGCAGGTTCGTCAGGCTATGGTCGGCGACAAATTCTATGCACTGCGCTAATAGATGGAGCATTATCTGGCTGCCCCTGAACGCTATGCCGACAACGGTGGGATGAAGTTCCGCCGTTGTGGGCATAGTGGTGTTTTGCTGCCCGAGGTGTCGTTGGGTTTCTGGCACAACTTCGGTAGTGTGGATCCCTATGAGCGCTCACGCGAAATCACCCGCTATGCATTGGATCATGGCGTGGTGCACTGGGATCTGGCCAACAACTACGGTCCTCGTTACGGCTCGGCTGAGGAGACATTAGGTCGACTGATGGACGATGACTTCCGTCCTTATCGTGATGAGCTCTTCATCTCGACGAAGGCTGGGTACGACATGTGGCCTGGCCCTTACGGGGAGTGGGGCTCAAGGAAATACCTGATGGCCTCGCTTGACCAGTCGTTGAGGCGCATGCATCTCGACTATGTAGATTTGTTCTACTCCCATCGTTTCGACCCAGTGACGCCGATGGAGGAGACGTTGCAGGCGCTGGTCGATATCGTGCGTAGCGGCAAGGCCCTCTATGTGGGTATTAGTCGTTGGCCGTTGGAGGCCACCCGTTTTGCCTACGACTACTTGAAGCAACGCGACGTGCCCCTGCTTATATATCAGGGAAAGTTGAACATGCTTGATCACGAGCCACAGGAGGAGGGTATCCTCGACTTCTGTGCTGAGCAGGGGGTGGGCTTCATCAGCTTCTCGCCTTTGGCTCAGGGACTGCTCACTGACCGTTATCTCAACGGCATTCCTGAAGATTCGCGTATGTCGAAGGGTAAGTTCCTCACTGAGAGCATGCTCACTCCTGAGTTGCTGGCCCAGCTACACCAGTGGAACGAAGAGGCTGCAGCCCAGGGACAGACGCTGGCCGAGCATGCTCTTCGTTGGATTCTGCAGCAACGAGGTGTCACTTCAGTCCTCGTAGGAGCCAGTTCTGTTTCTCAGCTGGAGAAGAATCTGAGGTGTCTAAGCCCCCTAAGTTAGGGGGTGGGGGTCTGAACAACTGAAAAAGGAAAATGAACTATTCAAACCATCCAATCACCAAGGATCTTCGCCAAAAGCTACGTAGTGAAGAAACTCCTAACGAAAGGAAGCTATGGGAATATGTGAAGGGCAGACAACTTGATGGGTACAAATTCAGGCAGCAGCATGGCTATGGCCCTTATGTCTTAGATTTTTATTGTCCAAAGCTTCGATTATGTATTGAGGTGGATGGAAATGTTCATGATACTGAAGAAGTTAAACAGAAAGATGAAGAAAGGACAGAGTTCCTAAACCAAAACAGAATAACAGTCATTCGTTTTAAGAATGAGGAAATAGAAACAAACATTACTGAGGTAATACGAAGAATAAAAGAATGTTTCCAACAGATAGTAAAATCGCATGTTCAGACCCCCATCCCCCTAACTTAGGGGGCTCTGTACTTCTCATCAACGATATTGCAGGCTATGGCAAGGTGGGTATGGCGGCTATGCTGCCCATACTCAGCTATATGGGTATCCCGGCCTTCTGCCTGCCCACGGCTGTGGTGTCGAACACGTTGGACTACGGAGAGTTTGCGCAGATGGACACTACTGACTACATGCGCCAGACATTCCCTATCTGGCAGCACTTGGGATTCCACTTCGATGCCATCTGTACGGGTCTGATGTTCAGTCGCGAGCAGGCTAGTCTGGTGGAGGCTTACTGTCGCGAACAGGCAGCACAGGGGTGTACCGTCTTCGTTGATCCTGTGATGGGCGACGGAGGACATCTCTACAATGGCATTGACCAGCGGCAAGTGGAGCTGATGCGGCGCATGGTCAGCGTGGCCCATCTCACAATGCCAAACTATACCGAAGCCTGCTATCTGGCAGGGGTGCCCTTTCAGCGTGATGGCATCAGTTGTGACGAGGCCTGCCGTCTGCTCGACAGCCTGAAGCTGATAGGTTGCCGTTCAGCCATCATCACTAGTTGTATTATCGAGGGTAAGAACCAGGTGTGCGGCTACGATGCCGATACGGGCGACTATTTCTTCCACGAGTACGAGGAGATTCCAGGTCTGTTTCATGGCACAGGCGATATTTTCTCTGCTGTGCTCATCGGCAGTCTGTTAGGACAGGGCAAGTCTTTGCCTGATGCTACCCGTCGTGCTATGGATGTGGTGAGTCAGATGATCGACCGTAACCGCGACGTGAAGGACTACAAATGTGGCATCTTCATCGAACGCTGCTTGGATTTGCTGTAAGAGATATATAATGACAGAGTTAGACATTATCGGTCGTACACGCAGTGAGGTGCTAAGCCACAGGGAGCTGACGGGCGAGAACATGTTTCTGGCCTGGGGATACCCCACGGCTTTCTTCCTGCTGTTGGAGTTCTTGGCACTGGAGCTATGGAACGAAGATTGGTGCGCTTGGCTCTGGGCGGGCATTCCTGTAGTGGGAATTCCGTTGATGATATATTTCCTGAACGAAGACTATGAGCGCACCCATAGGCGGACGCTCGACCAGAATGTCATTCTGGTGATGTGGATTTTCATTGGTTTTGCCAGTTTCATTGGTGGACTCTCCATGGGGATTGCAGACGTCTTTTCACAGTTTTATTGTATGTTTCAGGGCTTGCTCATTGGTATGGGCTGTTTCATGACAGGCATCATTCTGCATTTCCGTCCGAAGACGGTGTGCGGCATCATTGCTTCTGTTCTTTCTGTGGTGCCCCTTTTTCTGCAAGGCGACTGTTGGCCTTGGCAGCTTCTTGTCACAGCTGTTATCACGGTCATTGCATTGATTATTCCTGGTCATTTGTTCAGAAAATACGTTAGGAATTATGAGCCCGTTTAAGTTTCCCGTCATCAATCCGTTGTTGCACAACGAGCTGCGATTGAAGATAATGGTTGTGCTAGATAGTTTGGAGAGTGCCGACTTCATGTATCTCTGTCAGATTACCGATTCTACACGGGGCAGTGTCAGTTCGCAAATTACAACCCTCAAGGATGCTGGCTATTTAGATGTCACAAAGACGGGTATGGGTCGCATTTCCCACACCGTATGCCGTATCACCACCAAGGGACGCGAAGGTCTGCGTACCTATGAAGACGGCCTACGTCGCATCTTTTCACAGGAGATCCCCTCTCCACAGCAATCTGACTCAGGTCAAAATAAATGTTACAATGTTACAAATGTTACGTTTTAACGGGGAAACGACGGGAATTTGTAATTATTTTTTATTTTCGACGTAAAAAAGAGAGGTCGCAAATGCGACCTCACTCCCGAAAAAAACTAACCAGATTCAATGAAACAGAATTTGCAGATCAAAAGTACAGCGGGCCGTGCCCCATACACGAGGTAGTCGTCAGGGCGGTGATGAAGGCGGTGAGTGCGGCTACTATCATCTTCGCCACAATCTCAATGATTTTCTTTTTCATAGAGATTTGTTTTTAAGCGTTTGAGTTTAAAGCCTCCCCCAGTGGGGGGAGGTTGGAGGGGGCCAGGCCTTTAGTCGCTGATGCGCTCGGGCACAGGAGTACCGCCAGCGGCGATGTACTCTTCCCAGCTGTCCAGGGGGATGCGCTCCGTCCAGGTGGTCTTCACACCGCTGACCATCTTCTGGTTCACCTTCACGTAGTCGCCCTTGACGAAGGTGCACTGCTCCTTGAAATACTTCGCACGCAGGTTGCGCACGTCGTCGCCGATGGGCTGGAAGCGCATATAAACGCCGCCGATCATCTCTTCGGTGGGAGTGCTGATGAAGGTGGGCACATCGACCTTGCCAGCGTTCTTGGAGCACTTGATCGAGGGGTAGAAGTTGCCCAGACCCTCGAGCTGTACGCTGTAGCCCTGCGACAGCAGTTCGGGGATACACTTCTTCAGCTGCTCGAGCACGAGCTTCAGCACCTCGCCGGTGACGAGGGAGCCATGCTCCATCATGTGGTCAATGAGGCCGTTGGTTGAAAGACAGCCGCGTCCGTACAGCACGGGATAGATTCGTCCGTACTTCGTCGAGCTCTCGTTGTTGTTACGACGAGCATCGATTTTCAAAGGTAGATTGGTCAATGCCATAATAAACAGAATTTTTAGTTAAACATAAATTTTTTTGTTCCCCTCGCCCTTAAAGTTCCCCTCGCCCTTTGGAGAGGGGTCAGGGGTGAGGCTTGGGTCAGGGGTGAGGCTTGTCATTCGATTGAGAAGCGCTTCTCAGATGTCTTTCGCACGCTCCTCAGACGTCTTTTGCGCGCTTCTGGACTGGCTGCGGCGCGGCGGCGATTCTGACGGGAGTGCTCTCGCTCGTTTGACGATACTAAGGTACGAAATTTGCGTGACGTGTGCAAGGATTTTACGTCAATGGCCTAACAAAAAACGCGTCTTTTAACTTCCATTTACATTTTATCGGTATTTTTTAACTCGACATCGTTTTTCTTAAATGTTTACAAACTCCCGATAAATCACCGATAAAACGTAACATTAGTAACATTAGTAACACGTTTTTTAGGGTACCCTCAACCGCAAAAAAAGTGACCTCCGAACCGCTATATATATAATATTATTATATATATAGAAATTATTTTTATACATATAGCCTAATTTTCGTGTTACTAATGTTACTAATGTTACGTTCGTCAGCTCCGTCAATTAATCAGCTCCGTCAATTAATACTTTTCCCGATGAGGTTGAAAGTAGCACGGTGCTAAAACGTTTTAGAAGGCCGCTAAATGAATTTAGCACGGCGCTAAATTCCAAAAACACGACAGCAAGGCTTTCTGTGAAAAAGAAATGTTGAAAATTTAAACTTTTTCTTCAAAAACGTTGGAAGTTTCAACTTTTTGTTGTATCTTTGCAGTCAGAACGTATAAATCATTATAATTAATAACCTAAACCAAGTAGTTATGAAAACAAAACAAATCATTCTATCACTGATGTTCGCTGTGCTTTGCTCAATAGGAGTGTGGGCAGAAGACGGTGTGATAGCCGTGGGTAATGGCAGTACTGCCAGCAGCTACCTGCCTAGTTATCCGAACTGCACGTACTCCATGAGTCAGCAGATTTACACGAAGGACGAGATCGGCCAGGCAGGCATGATTACCAGCATCGCCTTCTACAACTATGACACAGGCAGTGAGCGCAACTATGACATCTATCTGTCGCACACTGCCAAGACATCATTCGATAGTAGTACCGACTGGGTGACCGTCGCTGCTGAGGATAAGGTGTTCAGTGGTACGGTGACACTGAAAAGTGATTGGACGGTCATCGATTTCGACACGCCGTTTGTATATGATGGCACGCAGAACCTGCTCCTTACCGTAGATGACAATACGGGTAAGGAAACCGGCAGCAACCATCTCGTTGGTACATACGAAGGATCTGGAAACCAGGCATTGTACTACTACAAGATGTTTGGCACTCCAGTCAATTTAGACCCCACCCAATCCATAGCAGAGGAAGGCTCGATCTACTACAGAAAGAACTATTTTAAGCTCTGCTTTGAGACCTATCCGAAGCCAACCAGACTTGAGGCTGTCGAGGTGGGCGACGTCAGCGCACAAATTCAGTGTTCGCTGCGTGGCGATGCTACAGCTTGGAACCTGCGCTACCGTAAGGCAGGTACTGAAACCTGGACAACCTTCACAGGCCTGACAGAGCGCTCGAAGCTGTTGGAAGACCTGACTGCCGCCACGAAGTATGAAGTACAGGTGCAGGCCGTATTCCCTGAGGACCATCAGAGCGGGTGGACTGACCCCTTGGTTTTCACCACCAATTGCTGCCCTGTAGAAGAGCAGGCAGAGATCATCTATGCCCTCAATAGTAATTATAGTAACTATTATGGCTATGCCGTACAATTCATAGATATTACAGATGAAAATAATCCTGTAGAGGTGGCTTACATCAATCCACCTGGTTATGGCCTGTATGGAGGCAGTTTAACGCTTTGCTGCGGACATCAATACAGGGTGAACTGGATATACGATGCCGAACATGCGAATGTGATCCAGAGTTATTCACTCGCTCTCTACTTCGAGCCAGGCGACCTGTTCTATAGCATGGCCAGAGGTACGGCTCCTGAGGAAACAGCTGAGCTGACGACCTTCGTCATGGACTGCACGCCGTATTGTGTTCAGATGCCGCAGATTGTGAATGAGGCAGGCACGACCTACGACTCGGCCACCCTCACCTTCGTCTCTCAGACAAAGACAGGACAGGTGGTCTATTCCACGGAGGAGGACTTCGACCCGGAGACAGCCACTCCTGCAGACGCCGATTTTGAAGAGCTACCCCAGAGCGAGGACCCATGGGGAGGTACCCCGCCGAACACTTCCGTCACCCTGAGGGGTCTGCAGCCCCTGACAACATACTATGTCAGCGTGCGCAGCGTCTGCACGATTGAGCCTTTAAGCACCAGCCGCTGGACCCCGCCCGTGAAGGTGACAACTGGCTCAAGCTTTGATGCTCCTTCGCAGGTGATTGCCGAGCCCATCAACAGCCGCACGGAGAAACTCTCATGGGGAAGCAGAGGCAGCGAGAAGGGCTATAACCTCTACTACCGTCAGCAGGTTGCCGGCACTCCTGTCAACATAGATGCCATACAGACCTTTGGAGGTGGTAATGGTACGGGCTTCGGATATGGCAGCTGGGGCGAAGGTATATGGAACTCCTATGGCGACCGTCCCTTCAGTAACACCATCTTCGTGAGTGACGTTCCCGCAGGCAGCAGCATCCGTTTCTTGGCTGGCAATGGAAAGACGGGTGCCGGACAGACGAAGTTCCTCTATGGCATGCAGGAGCTGAAAAACGGCACACCCCTTGAGCAGATGAAGAAGTTCGACAAGAAATGCCTGAACGATGCCGACCGTGCGGCTATCATCAAGGAGCTGCAGAACAAGATTAAGGAATTGACGGATGAGGAGCAAATCAAAGCCTACAAAGCAGAGATAGAGGAGTTGAACAGTCTGCCCACCGACGCCCAGAAGTTGGAGGAGATGAAAACGCTTGAGCAGAAGATCAAAGAAAATAATGTTGCAAAGGCTGAACTCACCCTGAAGTTTGTCAATGGTGAAATAACGAATGAACAATATGAGTCTGAAATTTATCAGCTTGAAGTTCAGAATACTATGTTTAAAAATAAGCTGAGCGAGCTGCGTGCCATCACCACCAATGCTGAGGATCCGAATAATAACGGCTTCGCCATCAATAGCACAGGCCAGTCGCCCGCTCAGTCGCGGGGCTTACGCGCTGCTGAAGACGAGACCTACATCTTCTTCATCCGCCACTCCGACCCCAACGGTGTGCTGTTAGTGAAGGATCTGACCATCACGCCGCCAGAAAACTTAGGCGCATGGACTGTTATCGACAACATCAAGGGTACAGAATATACGCTGACAGGCTTAAAGCCTGAAACGGCATACGAGGTAATGGTAGAGCCCGTCTATGACGACGGCACCACAGGCACACCGAGTGTCATCACCGTCTTTACCACCCTCGGTACAGAGACTGACCCAACAGAGAGCGAGTTCTCAGTGGCTGAAGGTAAAAAGGTGAACTTCGCCAAGGGTAATCTGCGTTGTGAAGGCTCACAATATGAAGATGAGTGGTCAATGGCTAAGCAGCAGTATGAGGTGCTGGGGCAGGACAATATCGAGGTTCAGGGCTCACGTAGCTATCCCGCTTGGCTTGTTGACCTGTTCTGTTGGAGCACACTCGAAAACTACTATGGCGTTAGCAGCTACTATTATTATAGCGATGATGATGCTAAGTCGTTCTTCAATGGCGACTTTGCCGACTGGGGCGAGTGTCCGGCACTCATCCGTGACCTCGGCGTCGGCTGGAGTACACTGAGCAAAGACGAGTGGAACTATTTGCTCAATGAACGTGCTAATGCCCAGAATCTCAAAGCCCTTGCTACCGTCAATGAGGTAAAGGGTCTCGTCATCCTGCCCGATGTGTGGAAACTGCCCAATGGAGCGACTTTCAGCACTACAGCTGCTAACAACTATACCGTAGAGCAGTGGATGTTGATGGAGCAGGCTGGTGCCGTGTTCCTGCCCGCTGCAGGACAGATGACGACATCCTACGAGGACTATAACGCCATCACGACAGTCACTGAGGCTGGTACCTACTGGACGAGCACGCCATCGGATGATGCCTCTGGCATGAAAGCTTTCCCATTGACATTCACTGACACAGACATCACACTTGATACCGACCTGTCTCGTCGTGTCGCCACAGCCGTACGATTAGTGAAGGTCGTCGCTTCCAAGCAGGAGTTGCAGAACGAATGGATAGCCGCCATTGCCGACCAGGACTGTACTGGTAGTGAGCTGAAGCCTGCATTGACGGTGAAAAACGGCAGTATTACGCTGACGGAGGGCACAGACTACACAGCAGCCTATTCCAACAATGTGAACGTAGGCACAGCTACCGTAACCATTTCAGCAGTCGAAAGCTCCAACTACACAGGCACTGCCTCGGCAACCTTCACTATTGTGCGCGACATGAGCAATGTCTTCAGTACTGGCAACAGCTGGGCTACCTACATAGCACAGGAAGACCTCACCACGCCAGAGGGTCTGTCAGCTTATGTGGTCACTGATGCCACAACAACCAACGTCACAGCCTCGCCCATTGACTACATCCCCGCTACTGTCGGCATTCTGCTGAATCGTTCGGATGCTGCTGTTGCGACTTATAAGGGCACAGCCTACACTGGTTCGAAGACAACGCCTACAAGCTTACTGAAGGGCAGTGCTACAGCAGCCACCAATATGACGGCTTATAAGGACTTCGCACTCTATCGGGATGAGTTCGTACTTAGCAGCACGGCCAGTGTCAGTGCAGGACATGCCTATCTGCCTGCTGCCTCTGTACCTGCTGGTGCCCGTATCCTGAGCATCAACATTGGAGAGGCCACGGGAATAGAGAGCCTCACCCCCGTCCCCTCTTCAAAGAGCGAGGGGGGTGAATGCTGGTATTCCATTGATGGACGACGTCTCTATTTGCAGCCCACACAGAAGGGTGTCTATATTTATAATGGCAAAGTGATTGTGATTAAGTAACGTAAACAAGGATATAAGATATGAAACAGAATAGCATCAAATCGCTGCTTGCTGTGGTGCTTGCCATCATCAGCATCGGAGCATGGGCCGACGACCGCGTGACTATCGCCGACATG
The DNA here is from genome assembly GCA_905233825.1 of uncultured Prevotella sp. Taxonomy (GTDB): domain Bacteria; phylum Bacteroidota; class Bacteroidia; order Bacteroidales; family Bacteroidaceae; genus Prevotella. The sequence goes on from CAJOFE010000021.1 coordinate 59,109, forward strand.
CAGAACGGCACAATCACCGCTTCTGGTGAGCAGACCGTCACCCTGACCGTCACACCCGCCACGAACTACTATATTGAAACAGGCGACATAATCGTAAGCAAGACAACTGATGTGGCACAAGCCCGTCAGAATACGCCTGGCTATACTGACCAGCTAATCGTTACTGCCGTTAGTGTCGATGACACGGGCAAAGGTACCTATCAGTTTACGCTACCCGACGGCTATGGTGCCTACGTTGAAGCCACCTTCACGCCGTGCATCGCCATCACTCCTCAGGTGAGTATCACCGGCTGGACATACGGAGCGTACGATGCCACAGCGAATGCACCAAGCGTGACAGGCAACACAGGAAACGGCACAGTGACCTATACGTATGCCGTGAAGGGTACAACAGACTATGTTGTCGAGATTCCTGTAAATGCCGGCGACTACACTGTAAAGGCTACCATTGCTGCTGCTGGACACTACCTTGCAGGCGAGGCTACAACTGATTTCACCATCGCCAAAGCCACGATGGAAGTCACTGCCACAGGTTATGAGGGCATCTATGACGGACAGTCACATGGTATCAGTGTACAGGCTCCTGAGGGGGCTGTGGTGAAATATGGCGAGGCAGAGGGCGCCTATAATCTTGATAATGCCCCTGCTTATACTAATGCTGGCTCCTATACTGTCTATTATCAGGTAATGAAGGATAACTACGTGTCTGTCACAGGCAGTCAGGAGGTGAAGATTAGCGCCAAGGCAATTGAAAATGGTATGATTGCCGCTATTGCCGACCAAACCTATACAGGCACAGAACTGAAGCCAGCCGTAAGCGTGACAGATGGCAATACCACTTTGATGGAGGCCACAGACTATACCGTCAGCTATGCAAACAACGTGAATGTCGGTACAGCTACCGTAACCGTCACGGGCATAGGTAACTATAGTGGAACAGTCTCAACCACTTTCGTCATTGTAGCTGCCAAAGAAGCACTGAAAGTCGCCATCGAAGAGGCCACAGCCTATTACGAAAGCATCAAGGATGAGTATGCCGACGTTGCAGCCACACTGAAAGAAGCTATCAACGCTGCAAAGGCCATACTTGACAAGTCCGACGCTACACAAGAGGAGGTCGATGCTGCCATCCCTGTGCTGAATGCCGCTGTGCAGGCCGCCAAAGAAGCCGTTGCCGCTATTTCACAGCAGGCCGCCGACAAGCAGGCCTTTGCCGACTATCAGGCAGAACAAAAGGCTGCTGCTGACGCTCTGGCTGAGGACGGCGACAGCGAGGCATGCCAGCAGCTCATCGCTGATGCCAAGATTGCCATTGATGCGCTGACCTATGATGAGGGCAAGACACTCGATGAAAACAAGGCCGCTGTGGATGCCATCCTCGAACAGTTGAAGAGCGATCTGGCTGCCCAGCGTGAGGCAGATGCTGCAGCTGCTGAATTGGCAGAAGCAAAGGAAGAATTAAATGGTGCTCTCGATGATGCCACCAACTACTATGACAGCATCAAGGAAGATTATCCAGACATTGCCCACGAGTTGAAAGAGATTATCGATAAAACCCAGGAAGTGCTTGATAAGCCAGATGCTACCAAAGAGGAGATAAAAGCAGCAAAAGAAAAGCTGAGAGACACTTTGGAGGCCATAAAAAAGGCAGTGGAGGAAGCCTCAAACATTCTTTTTATAGTCAATTCAAAGCAGACAAATGGTAAGTGGTATGACTTAAAAGGCCGCCAGCTACCAGGCAAACCGACCATGAAAGGAATCTACATCTTAAACGGCCGCAAAATAGTGGTGAGGTAAGAATCCCAGATAAGCACTAAAGGCTAAAAGTTATTAATTGTCGCACAGAAAAGCAGGTTTTTCTTGGTTTTCTGTGCGATAATTAGTAAGTTTGCAGCAAAATTCAAAAAACACTATGCAAGAGACAAGACAAAACAAGATTTCACGCCTGCTGCAGAAGGAGCTGAGCCAGATATTCCAAGAGCAGACTCGCGCCATGCATGGCGTGATGGTCAGCGTGACGCAGGTGCGTATCAGTCCTGATTTAGGCGTCTGCACTGCCCACCTGAGCATCTTCCCCTCGGAGAAGGGTGAGGAGCTGTTGGCAAATATCAACAAGAACAATGCGCAGATACGCTATACGCTGGGTCAGCGCGTGCGTCATCAGTTGCGCATCATCCCTGAGTTGCGCTTCTTTATCGACGATTCGCTGGATTATATCGATAGGATAGATGAGCTATTGAAACAATGAATTTTCCGTTTTACATCGCTCGTCGCTACCTCATCTCGAAGAAATCGACGAATGTCATCAACCTCATCAGTGGCATCTCTGCCGTTGGTGTGGCTGTGGCATCGATGGCTATGGTGGTGACGCTGAGCGTGTTTAATGGATTCAGCGACCTGGTGGCCTCGCTTTTCACCAATTTCGACCCCCAGATAGAGATAACCCCTGTGGCTGGCAAGGTTGCTCCTGCCGACGACCCTGTACTTTTGCAAATCAGGGAGTTGCCACAGGTGGAGGTGGCTACGGAGTGTGTGGAAGACCAGGCGATGGCTATCTATCGCGACCGTCAGGCGATGGTCACCATCAAGGGTGTCGATGATAATTTCGACCGTCTGACGCATATCCGTGAGATTTTGCTGGGCGACGGAGAGTTTGAGTTGCATGCTGCTGGTATGCACTACGGCATTCCTGGTATCAGGTTGGCCGATGCCTTAGGTATGGGCTACTACTATGAAGAACCATTACACATCTATGCTCCTCGTCGTGAAGGCCAGCTCGACATGAATGCCCCTGAGGAGGGCTTCGTGATGGACTCGCTCTACTCGCCTGGAGTCATCTTCAGCGTCATGCAGGGCAAGTACGACAAGGGCTACATCCTGACCTCGATAGGCTTTGCACGTCGCATCTTCGACCAGCAGGGCATGCTCTCCTCGCTGGAGCTGAGGCTGAAGCCAGGTAGTGATTTCGAGGCCGTGAAGAGCCGTATCAAGGAGCTATGTGGTGAGAATTATTATGTTCGCGACCGTTATGAACAGCAGGATGATACTTTTCGTATCATGAAGATTGAGAAGCTCATCGCCTATATCTTCCTTGTATTCATCCTCATTGTAGCCTGCTTCAACATCATCGGCTCATTGTCGATGCTCATCATCGACAAGAAAGACGACGTTTCCACCCTTCGTTCGTTGGGGGCCAACGACAAGCAGATTTCGCGTATCTTCCTCTTCGAGGGCTGGCTCATCTCGGCCATTGGCGCTATTGTCGGCATTCTGCTGGGCCTTTTGCTCTGCTGGATTCAGCAACAGTTTGGCATCATCGCTCTGGGGCGCAGCGAAGGCTCGTTTATTGTCGATGCCTATCCCGTCAGCGTGCACCCTTGGGATGTGGTTATTATCTTCATCACGGTGATGGTGGTCAGCTTCCTATCTGCTTGGTATCCAGTGCATCACTTCTCGCGCCGACTCCTTAGTTAATTGCGAAGAAACTTGACAAACATCCCCTCTTTTTAACATTTCTACGCCATTAAGTCCTCCCTCACTCTGAAATGAGCGAGTTTTGACGTTGTTCACAACTGATTGAGGCATAAGTTGTTGCGATTTTTGCTGCCTGAAAACTACTTGAAAAGTGCCTTCAGAAGTCCAAAAAGATGCCATTTTTCGCCTGTAGAAATGCCGTTCTCAAGGCAAAGAAGTGCCGTTTCGAGGGCAGGAAGATGCCTTCTCTTTTCTTTTTGCTGCGTTCAAAACGCCAGATAGCTCCGTTTTGGGCTGACAAAAGCTTCGTTTGTCCCGTTTTTCCTCCTGTTTGCCCTTTTTTTCTGGTACGTTTTATTTGTCACATTCATTGACAATTTAACACTTACATGTGTTTGCCCTCCATTTTCCAAGGGTAATCCTCTTGTTTTGCACAATTCTGCGTCTTTGAGTAAATGTCTATACATTATTTTTATCATAGAGTGATACTTTTTTGACCAAAAACACGCTTTTTTTAGACAGGAATCAAACTTTTTCAATAAATTTTTACGTTGTTTCAAACATTTGTACTAATTTTGCATCGGCTAATGTGTGTTTTTTTGACCATGTTGTGCCCCTAAAGAACGAGAAGAAACCTAATTTTCATTTTTTTATTAACTAATTACTTAAGTATGAAGAAAACTTTTAGGAAAACAGCGCTCTTCATGGGAGCCTTTGCCCTGATGGGTGGAGTTTCTCCTGTGATGGCCGCAGCTGCAGGTCCTGAGCTTGGCGTTCAGGAAGTACAACAGCAGCAGAAGAAAGTTACTGGTACTGTGAGCGACGCTATGGGTCCCATTATCGGAGCCAGCGTGATGGAGAAAGGCACCTCTAACGGTGCCGTTACCGATTTCAACGGTAACTTCTCCTTGAACGTCAGCCCTGGCGCCACACTGGTCATCTCCTACATCGGCTACGAGAAGCAGGAGATTAAGGTGGGCTCTCAGGGAGTCATCAACATCACCCTGCGTGAAGATGCCAACTCGCTCGAGGAGGTCGTCGTCGTGGGTTATGGTGTTCAGAAGAAAAAGCTGGTCACTGGTGCTACCGTGCAGGTGAAGGGTGAGGACATCGCCAAGCTCAACACGACCAATGCCCTGACCGCTATGCAGGCTTCGTCGCCAGGTGTGAACATTACGCAGAGTTCAACTCAGCCTGGTAAGGGCTTCAAGGTGAACATTCGTGGTATGGGTACCATTGGAGAGAGTTCTCCGTTGCTCATCATCGACGGTATCAACGCTGGTACGGCTGATGACGGTCTGAACGGCTTGAACCCCAATGACATCGAGAGCATCGACGTACTGAAAGATGCTGCCTCTGCAGCCATCTATGGCGCCCGTGCTGCTAACGGTGTTATTCTGGTTACTACCAAGCAAGGTAAGGCTGGTGCACTCAACGTGAACTATGACGGCTATGTAGGTTGGTCGAACGCCTATAAGGTGCCTGGCACAGTGAACGCACAGCAGTATATGCAGCTTATCAACGAAACCAACTTTAATACCTACGGTACTGCTCTCGATTGGTCGAAGAACGTTCCTCAGGCCATTCTCGACAAGGTGAATGCCGGATGGGAAGGCACAGACTGGTTCAAGGAGTACGAGAACAAGAATGCCCTGCAGTTCAGCCACGCTGTGACGCTGGCAGGTGGTACTGATCGCTCAAAGTTCTCCATGAGCTTGAACTACAGCTCGAACGAAGGTATTATGGGTGGCAGCAACGCTTCTAACTACAAGCGCTATGGTGGCCGCATCAACTCAGAGCATGTCATCCTGAAGGCTCGCACACATGATCTTCTGACCATTGGTGAGAACGTGAGCTATTGGTATCATCGCTCGCACGACTTGGCTGAGAGTAACGGCTACTGGAATATCATGCAGGAAGCCTACATCGCTTCTCCGCTGGTGGAGCCTTACAATGCCGACGGCAGCTTGGCCAGTTACAAGGATAACGGTGCCGGCTATAGCACTATGATTTACGGCAACCCGCTGAACCACTTTATGAATGGTGGCTTTAGCTCTATCAACAAAAACCGCGACTTCGGTGTGGGTGCCACAATTTTCTGGATTTTGGAGCCTATCAAGGATTTGAAGTACCGCGGACAGTTTAACACAGGCTATAGCGGAGGCTACTACCGCACCACCTCGTTGCCCTACAGTTCCAGCTTCTACAGCGCTAGTGCCAACTACGGCATGAGCATGAGCAACTGGCAGAGCAGCAGTTTCACCATGGAGAATACGCTCTCCTATGTGCTTCCCAACCTGGGCAAGCATACTATTGATGTACTCGTCGGACAGTCGATTGAGCGTTCCAACTGGAGTTCGGGCCTGTCGATGGATTTCACCGTTGGTGAGGATAAGCTGAACTCGCTGGTTCGCAATGGCTGGAACTATAACATTCCCAGTAACTACGAGACCCAGTACATGACGGGCCACTCGGGCTACGACAATCCCTGGCAGGGCAGCATCGCCTCGTTCTTCGGACGTATGAACTGGAACTACGACGAGAAATACATGCTGACCGCTATTTTGCGTGCCGACGGTAGCTCAAACTTCGCACGTGGCAAACGTTGGGGCTATTTCCCCTCGGTTTCTGCCGGTTGGGTGCTCACCAACGAGAAGTTTATGCAGGGCACCAGTAGTTGGCTCGATTTCTTGAAGCTTCGTGCTTCTTGGGGTCAGAATGGTAACTGCAACATTGGCAATTTCTATTACCTCTCCAACATTGCCTTCTCGCCCACCAAGTATGCCGACTACGGCTACAAGTTTGGTAGCGACCTCATCAATACGGTTACCAGCAATGTCTATACCACTGGTGCCTATGCCAAGAATGCTCCCAATCCAGATGTGACGTGGGAGACTTCCGAGCAGCTGAACATTGGTCTCGACGCACGTTTCATCGGCGGACGTCTGGGCTTGAACTTCGACTGGTATAAGAAGACTACAAAAGACTGGCTGCTTCAGGCTCCTATGAACGAGGTGCTGGGCTATGAGGAATCGGCTATGATTAATGGTGGTGATGTGGAGAATACCGGCTTTGAGCTGGCTCTCAACTGGAACGACATGATTGGTAAGGACTTCCGCTACCACGCTAATCTGAACCTTGCCACCAACAAGAACAAGGTGACCCGTATTGCCAATGATCAGGGATTGATCAATGGTCAGACCAATGCCCTCTTCGAGAATTCTTCTTACGTTTCACGCGTAGAGGAAGGCCATCCCATTGGTTACTTCTATGGTATGTCTTATGACGGCATTTGGCAGAACCAGAGCCAGATTGATGCAGCTGTGGCTGCCGGCAAGGCTGTGCTTCCTGGTGCCGCTCCTGGCGATCCCATCTGGGAGGACTTCGACAACGACGGCACAATCGACTACGATAAGGATCGCCACGAGATTGGCAATCCTCATCCCGACTTTACCGCAGGCTTGAACCTCGGCTTCGAGTGGAATGGCTTCGACTTCGGTATCACAGGTACGGGTGCTTTTGGTATGCAGGTGATGCAGTGCTATCGCACCGCTCTGCTGGCTAACCAGTACAACAGCTATACTGTTGATGCTTTCAACCGTTGGCACGGTGAGGGCACCAGCAATGAGTATCCCCGTCTTACTGTCGGCCAGATTGCCGACCAGTGGGTATCGAACCGCTACATGCAGGATGCCGACTACTTCAAGATTCAGAACGTGACCTTAGGCTACGACCTCACCAAGTCGTTGCTGAAGAATCAGGATCTCTTCTCGAAGTTCCGCATCTATGCTCAAGCCCAGAACCTCTATACCTTCACAGGTTACACTGGTGTGGATCCTGAGGTGGGTTCGTCTGGTGGTAAGGATTCATGGGCACGCGGTATTGACGTTGGCCTCTATCCTGCTGCTCGCACCTTCATCCTGGGTGCCAGCATCACGCTGAAGGGCACGAAGGACGCTCCCAAGGCAGCTCCCGTGGCCGTTACTCCGACCTATACTGACAATAGTGCCGAGCTTGATCGCCTGAACAGCGAAATCAACCGCCTGCGTGCTGAGAACGATGCTCTGAAGAGCCGTCAGCCTGAGAAGCAGATCGTGACTGTGGATAACAGCCGTATCGTGACCTTCCCCTATCTGGTGAACTTCGTTGTGAACACTACTGATGTGGTGAACCGTGAGAAGGTGAACCTGGAGACTGTGGCAGCTATGATCAAGGCTACTCCTGAGAAGAAGTACAGTGTTATTGGCTATGCCGACAAGCAGACAGGCACTCCTGAGATTAACGCACAGCTGGCCAGCGGACGCGCTCAGAATGTCTATGACATCCTGGTGAAGCAGTACGGTGTTCCCGCTTCTCAACTCGTGAAGGACTCGAAAGGTGGCGTTGACTACATGTACATGAACGACGAGCAGCTTTCGCGCTCAGTCATCATCTCTGAAGTGAAGTAAACTTATCAACTCAACAACTCACAAATTAAGAAACGATAAGAATATGAAGAAAATATTTATCATGGCAATCGCGGCTGCCTTCGCCTTCACTTCGTGCGAGGACTTCCTCGATTCCTCGAATTATACGCAGGCTAACAACTCCAACTTCCCTGCTTCAGCTGATGACCTGAACAAGGAGCTGGCTGCCCTGTATGGTGTGATGAACCAGTTCAGCACAGCTCCTCTGGAGACCCCTTGGTTCGTTAGCTATATCATGTCTGACGATGCAAACGGTGCCGGTGGTACTGGTGACGTTGAGAGTCATGCTATCGGTCACCTGATGGCCAACAAGGAAGATCTTTTTGATAATGCCTGGCACAATACCTATGTAGGTATTTCCCGTGCTAACGCTATCATCTATGCTGTTGATGCTTTCGACTGGACGGGTCAGGAGAAGACTCGTAACCAGCTGCTGGGCGAGGCCTACTTCATGCGTGGCCTGTTCTATCTCTGGGGCGTACAGTTCTGGGGCGACATTCCCGCTTACTGGGCTTCTGCCGCTCCCGACCCCTGTCCTCAGGCAAGTGCCGAGGAGGTTATCATGCCGCATATCTTGGCCGACTTTGTCAGCGCTGCTGAGCTGATGAGTCACGGCTTTACCACTCGTGGCGACGGACATGCCACCAAGGGTGCTGCCGAAGGCTATCTGGCTCGTGCATATATGTTCTACGAGGGCTTCTACAAGAAGGCTGGTGAGCTGGCTTCTGCCAATCTGGCCGACGTAGAGCTGCCTGAGCAGGAGGGTGTTACTGGGCCGCTGAGCAAGCAGAAAGTGGTGGACTACTTGAACGATGCTATCAACAATGGTGGCTACAAGCTTGTGGAAGACTTCCGTCTGTTGTGGCAATACACCAACGAGCTTACTGCCAAGGGTAATGAGGATACTGCCGGCTACTCCTACGTGAAGGATCTGGCCGATGCCGGAAAGTACTGGGCAGGCAACGGCAACGAGGAGCAGATGTTCCAGGTGCAGTACATGAACTCTGGTTCTTGGGACGGTACCATCGGTATGGGTTTCGTGAACCAGGTGTCTCTCTACACAGGTCTGCGTTGCGACGATGACGGTGCAGGCACTGCTAATGGCGACCTGAACACCTATCCCTTCGGACAGGGCTGGGGACAGGGCACCATCAATGCCAACCTTTGGGATGACTGGAGCGATGCTGACCCCCGTAAGAAGGCTACCATCCTCGATGCTCCCAACGAGTGCGACAAGTTTGTGTTCACCACCAGCTGCTCGGAGGATGCCGGCTACTACAACAAGAAGCTGATGCCCGTCACTTGTGCTGGTTCAAGTTGGGATGACCACAACACGGCTTACACATGGTGGGGTGTCTATCGTACAGCTAACACTGAGTCTGCCAACAACAATGGCAACTCGTTCCAGGGTGACCACTTTGCCGACATTGTGCTGCTCCGTTTGGCCGACGTCATGCTGATGCAGTCGGAACTGACAGGCGACGCTACTCAGATGAATAAGGTACGTGCACGCGCAGGACTGCCTGCTACAACCTATTCATGGAAGAACATCAAGGACGAGCGCCGCTTCGAGCTGGCTGGCGAGGGTCTGCGTTTCAACGACCTGCGTCGCTGGTCGGGAAAGAACGGTGGTGCCAATTGTGAGGCTGCTCAGGCTCTGGAGCGTCAGAACGGTTCGCGTGTGAACTACACTGGTCACTGGACTGTGATGAAGCACGGTCAGAACGTTGGTGGAAGCAGTTGGGCTCAGCGTTATGCTGATACTGATGGCTTCATCATGATTCCTCCTGCACAGATTACTATCATTGGTGACGAGAACATCCTCAAGCAGAATGCTGGTTGGGGTATTAGTTCTGCCAACATGTCTGGATGCCCTGTTTACGACTAATTAAGAGTTAAGAACTAATTATTAAGTATTAGCAATATGAAAAAAACGATATTATTGTTTGCAGTAGCACTGGGCATGCTCACGGCTTGTGATCCTATCAAGGAGGATGGCACGCTCGATGTGAACTCCTACACCTCCGACAACCTGCTCAATGGTGCAGAGTTCTCGCAGTATGCCGATCAGGCCTGCACAACTCCGCAGGCCGATGGTAACTGGATTAAGTATAACATTCCTAATGCCTCTGGTGTCTATATCTACTATGTGAAGCCCGACGGTACTGAGTTCAAGCTCTCCAGCGGCCCTGCCGGTGGCGTGTTCAACTTCGTGCCCTCACGTGGCTCTGATCCTAACCAGACGGTCTATTTCAAGTTTATCAATGCTAACCTTGAAGAGACTGTGGCCTCTCATCAGTTCACCGTTCAGGTGGCTGCCGAGTTGCAACCTGAGATTCGTATCATTGCCTCTAACGACTATGGCAAGAAGACCTGGAAATGGGATCCCACTATCACAGGTGCCGTTTGGGGTAACATGGGTTATCAGCCTGGCGATGGCGCTTCTGTTGGTATCTCTGGCAACGGCCAGTGGTGGGGTGTCACCAGCACGGAGGAATTTAATGGGCAGCTCCAGCACACGCATAACGGTGCTAACAATGGCGATGGCGACCTCAATGCCTATATGGTGTTCACTGAGGACGGTCTGATTAACTCTTACGATGCCAATGGCGGTGTAATCCGCTCTGGTTCCTATGAAATCAAGGATTATAATCCCAGTGGCGAGTGGAAGGTTGGCGACTTGGTTACCGATGCTATCCTTTGGCCGTATGAGATTAACTCAGGTGGTAACATTCCTGGCACCTATGAGATTTGCTATCTGACTTCCAGCAAGATGACCCTCGTTTATCCTGACGGCGGTTCTCAGGGCGGTTGGGGAGAAGCCACATTCTGGCATTTCTTCAGCGACAGCGATGTCCTTGGTATGGCTTATGGCTATGACAAGGGTAAGGACTGGACTTGGGACTATGATGGCGAGCATCCCGTTTGGGGTAACATGGGCTATCAGCCTGGTGATGGCGCTTCTGTCGGCACTGCCTATAATGGCATGTGGTGGGGTTGCAAGACTGAAGAAGAATTCGCTGGCCAGTTGCAGCACAGCAACGACGGCAGTCTGCATGGTGACGAGAGTCCGAATGCTTACTTCACGCTGACTCCTGACGGAACCATTACACGTCATGCTGGCGACGGCTCAGTCATCAATAGCGGCTCGTTCGAGATTGATGAGAGTGGCAAGAGTGAGTGGAAGGTGGGCGACCTGAAGACCACTGCAGGCACCATTCTGTGGCCCTATGAGATCAACTCTGGCGGCAACATGCCCACATGGTTCGAGATTGTCTATCTGACTGGCGACAAGATGTGCCTCGTTTATCCCGATGGCGGTAGCCAGGGTGCATGGGGTGAAGCTTCCTTCTGGCACTTCAAGGCCAAGTAAGCTCATCTGGACATACACATCTTTATATTACCGTCCCGTGGCCAACGCCTATGGGACGGTTTTTTAGTTGAATGTTTGGCGGTTTCAGATAAAAATTATACCTTTGCAGTGAATATGAGGAAAACAATAGTGAGTACTAATCGTTCGATAGTGAGTACTGGCCTGATGGTTCTGTTGGGCATAGGCATGTTCCTGTTCTGGTGGCTGTGGCATCCAGAAGCGCTAAACTTCCAGGAGCAGAACCAATTGTTTCTGTGGACGGGAGACTATCTTGCTGAACGACTCAGCACGAGTGGTGGCCTGGCCGATTGGTTGGGGGAATTCATCGTGCAGTTCTTCTACGTGGAATGGCTTGGTGCCTTGCTGATGGCCCTGCTCTTTGTCCTCATGTATTGGCTGAGTGTGAAAGCAATCTTCTCCCCTCCATATAGGGTGGGGTTGGGTGTGGGTCTTTTTTTCCCCCTTTTCTTCCTCTGGTTGATGGGTGACGAGAATGTGCTGGTGGCACTACCAGTGGCTTTTACGCTGGTGTTAGCAGCAGTGGCATTGATGCGAAGGGTAAGGAAAGTATGGTGGTTGCCTATTGCTGTCGCCCTATGGTGGGCGGTGGGCATGTCGTGGACAACCTACTACCGCATTCCCCAGCATGGGCCTGACTTCAGTGGCTGGAATGGTGATAAGTGGGAACTACTGAAGCAGGATTATCTTATCCGTCATGAGCGGTGGGATAACATCATTGAACGGGCCAAGATGCATGAGGTGCAGACACCCTTCTGGTCGAACAGTGTCAACCTGGCATTAGCCATGAAAGGACGGCTGGCTGATAAAATGTTTGATTATTGGCAGAGTGGGGAAGATGCCCTACTGATGCCGATGGTGCGCGACAACGTGAGCAACCTGCCCACAGCAGAAGCCTTCTGGCGCTTGGGCATGGTGAACGAGGCTCTGCGTTATATGAGCGACATTCAAGAATCAATCTTGAATGCACGCAAGAGTGGACGCTTTGAACAGCGCATCGTGGAGTGCATGCTGGTGAATGGAAAATACCGCGTTGCCTATAAGCATATCCAGCTACTGAAGAAAAGCCTCTTCTACGCTTCATGGGCTGAAGATGCCGAGCGTTATCTCACTGGTCAGCGCTCATCATTCATCGCACCCCTTAACGCAAAGCGCGCGCTGCGCTTCAAGCAGAACTTTCTCTTCAACTATCCTGAGATAGACAAGATGCTGGGCATCCTCTTCCAGGAGAACACGCAGAACAAGATGGCATTAGAATATTTTCTGGGTCAGTTGCTATTGAAGGACGATGCACAGACCTTCATGCAGGCGTTGCCGTTGGCGCAGCAGCATGGCGGCTATCGTGTCATGCCTATGGTCTATCAGGATGCCGTCAGTTGCATGCAGAGCCGTTCTGTTCCTGATACGCCCTATGGCAGATATATTAAACGAAAAATGGGAGGACGCTAATCATAAATGATAAATGAATAATGAGAAATAAATACTCCATACTCCTTTACTCCTTACTCCTTATGACAAGCTGTAGCGACAGGCCAGAGCATGCCAAGGCTGTCGATGAGCTACCTGCCATCTGGCCCGACTATGTGGATGTGACCATTCCTGCAGGCATCGCTCCGCTCTGCTTTAACTTTGCCGATGAGGACATCGATTGCATGGATGTCATCATTAAGGGAGAGAAGGGCGGCGAGTTGCATACCCACGGAAACTGGGCCGATTTGGATGAGGACGACTGGCAACAACTGACAAGTCAGAACAAGGATGCCGATCTCTATGTTACCGTTTGCACCAGGAAAGACAGCCAGTGGACACAGTGGCGCAATTTTTCTATTCATGTCAGTGCCTATCCGCTTGACGACTACGGACTGACTTATCGTCGCATTCCTCCAGGCTATGAGGTGGGTGGCAACATCGGCATTTACGAGCGCGATCTGCACTCCTTCCACGAAAGGGCGTTGCTGACAGAAAACGACCTGCCTGGCCGTTGTTTCAACTGTCACACCCCCAACCGTACCAACCCCAAAGAGCTGACGCTGCAGATACGTGGCGAGGGTGGGGGAACGCTGGTTCAGAAACAGCATCAGCAACGATGGTTGAACACCAAGACCGATTCTACAAAAGCTGCCGGCTCCTATGCATACTGGCATCCTGCCGGCCGCTACTGCGCCTATGCCGTGAATGCCGTGCACCAGAGCTTCTTTACCGGGCCTGATGATCGCATTGAAGCCTACCACTCCTTCAGTGACATCATCGTGCTCGACACGCAGACCGACGAACTCCTGCTCTCACCCCTGCTTCAGACAGAGGATTTGGAAATATTCCCTGCCTTCTCGCCTGATGGGAAGTGGCTCTATTATAGCGCTTCTCGCCCCTGTCGCGTGCCAGCAGAATATGAGAAGGTGAAGTGCTCACTGTGCAGGATCGGCTTTGATGAGCAATCAGGACAATTTGGATTGCAGGCCGACACGCTGGTATCTGCTGACTCAACAGGACGAAGCGCCACGCAGGCTCGTCCCAGCTACGATGGTCGTTGGCTCATGTTCACCCTGAGTGATCGCAGCAACTTCCCTGTCTTCCAGCGCGATGCTGATCTCTGGCTGATGGACTTGCAGACGAGAGAAGCACGCCTTTTGGACGAGGTGAACAGCAACGATGTGGAAAGCTTTCACAACTGGAGTTCGAACTCCCACTGGTTTGTCTTTACCTCTAAGCGCACGGACGGCATGTATGCCCAGCTCTTCCTTGCCAGCATCGATGACGATGGCCACTGCACCAAACCCTTCCTCTTGCCGCAGCGTAACCCGAGGAAGTACTATGGAGAACTGTTCGACAGCTATAACGTGCCCGATTTCACCTGCGAACCTGTTAGCTTCGATGTCCATGAGGCGCAACGACAGGTGGAAAGCAATGAGAGAATACAAGTTAAAATAAGATAGAACAAATGAGAAAGACATTTCTTTTCTGCATGGCCATGTGCTTAGCGGCCACACTCTTCAGCGGATGTAATAGAACTGCATCTAGCAATGACGGCACTTGCCGCATTCATGGCTCCATCCCTGCGCAGTATAACGACAAGCGTATCTTCTTAGTCCCTCTCTATGGTCCTAAAACGGCAGAATTTGTCGATTCCATCGAGATTAAGGATGGAAAATTCGAATTTACGACTGACACGCTGATGATGGCTCAGATACTAGTAGATTACCACTTTCGTTTAGGAGTGCAGCCCCTGCTCGTTGTCACTGAGCCAGGCGACGTGCAGGTTATCATCGACGCCGTGAGCCATGCTACGGGTACGCCACAGAATGACTCGTTAGAGCAGTGGAAGCAGGCCACTGAGATTCACAATACTTCTCTGGTTCAGTTACGTCGCGAAGGCAAGGATCAGGAGGCCGACAGTCTGCATCTGGCCTACAAGCAGCTGACACGTCATATGGCTGAGAACTGTAAGGGCACATTGCTGGGCGACTTCCTCAGCAATATCTATCCTAAAACCTATGTCCGTAAATATCCCGACGGTCGTGAAGTGACCATTGATGCTGATACGAATGAAGAAATTACTGAGTAAATACTGGCCGTGGATGCTCACCCTGATGCTGGGCATTACCGTATGGCTGTTCTGGGCTGTGGGCTATCCGCATGCCCTGGCTTTTCGTGAGCAGTTCCAGCTGTTCCTCCTTGACGGTGACTATTTCTGTGAGCGTATGGCTCTACCTGGCGGATTAGCCCGATGGATAGCTGAGTTCTTGACGCAGTTCTTCAACAACCCTTTCTATGGCGCTACGATGATGGCTCTGCTCTTCATGCTCATTCAACGACAGACGTGGTTGGTGTACAAGGGGAAGGAGTCGGAAAGGGCTATTACATTCTATCCGCTCACTTTCATACCAGCTATTCTGTTGTGGTATGGCATGGGCGACGAGATGCTCTTACTGGCCTATCCCGTAGCCCTGCTGATGGTGCTCACTGCATGCTGGTTCATCAAGGAAGTCAACCTTGTTGTGGATGCATTAGTGGCTGTAGTAGGCATACCCTTGCTCTACTGGTTGGCAGGTCCGTTGGCCTTTCTGGCAGTAGCCTATATGGTTATTATCTTGCCACAGAAGAATAGCAAACGGCGATGGGGCTTCTTTGGCCTTGGAGTGTTGGCAGTGGTCTTGATAGTATTGTGTATCGCAATCTGTGGCCGTTTATTGCCATATCCTGTGCAGCAGCAATGGGTAGGCATAGGCTATTATCGCCTGCCACTGACGCTGACGCTTGTAATGGCAGCCATCCCTGTGGCCGTCATCGTGTTGGCCCTGCTCAGCCAAAAGCTAAAGGTTAAAAGCTATTGGCTGTTAGCAGTCTCTCTCCTTTTGGCTATCTTCCTCGTGCCAAGCGGCTTCGATGCGAAGAAGTATGAGATTATCGACTACGACTATTTAGTGCGCACTGCGCAGTGGAAAAAAATCATCCAGAAAGCCGAACGGCAGCATCCTGACCTGCCTATGAGCGTTGCAGCCACCAATCTGGCGCTGGCAATGGAGAACCAATTGGGCGAGCGGGCATTCCAGTTCTTCCAGCGTGGCACGCAAGGACTGGTGCCTCCTTTCGAGCGTAACTATGCTACGACCATGATGACGGGTGAGATATATTTTCGTCTGGGCTTGGTGAACACGGCTCAGCGTTATGCTTTTGAGGCGATGGAAGCCATTCCCAACTACGACAAGAGTGTACGCGTCGTAAAACGTTTGGCTGAGACCAACCTGATTAACGGCCAGTATGAGGTGGCCCGTAAGTATCTGCATCTGTTAGAGAAGACACTCTTCTACCGTCGTTGGGCTCAGGAGATGTTGGCCATGCTGGGCGACGAGGCGAAGATCAACTCCCATCCGTTGTATGGCTATCAGCGTTTGATACGCCTCCCTGAAGACCAGCTTTTCAGTGAGAAAGAGTTGGATAAGTTCTTTGGTAAGCTGTTCCTCCACAACCAGCAGAACGAAGTGGCCATGCAATACCTGCTGATGTGGCCTCTGCTGAATCGTGACATCCCCACCTTCATGGATTATGTGGGAGTGGTGCAGAATCGCGCGCAGTACAACCCGCTCTGCATACAGGAAGGCATCTGCTTTGCTTATGGCCAGAAGCGTACACTCCCACCTGAACAGTTGGTTAGCAACGCGATGACCCATACGTTTGCACAGTTTGCCCAAGCCTACAATGGTGGCCAGCAAGACCCCGTCAAGATGCAGGCATTCAAGGGAACAGTATGGTATTATTTAGTTAATGAAGAGTGATGCGGGCTACGCCCTAAATGAAAAATGAAAAATAAACACTTCTTACTCCTTTACTTCTTACTCCTTTTGGCAAGCTGTAGTCAGCAGCCCCAAGATGTGAAGAAGGCTGATGCTACACCAGCCATTTTTCCCGACTATGTTGGTGTTACTATTCCTGTGGGCATTGCCCCGTTGAACTTCGGTATGGCCGATGACCTCTGCGACCGTATCGATGTCCTCGTGCGTGGTACAAAGGGTGGCGAGCTGCACGCTAATAATAGCGAGTGTGCGCAGTTCGACATTGACGACTGGCACCAGCTGGTAGGGCAGAATGCCAATGCTGACATTATCGTCACCGTCTGTGCCCGTCGTGATGGTCAGTGGACACAGTATCAGGACTTCCCTATCCACGTCAGTCCTTATAAGCTCGATGCTTGGGGGCTCACTTATCGTCGCATTGGTCCCAGCTACGAGGTATTCAGTCACATGGGGCTCTATCAGCGCGATCTCTCCACTTTCTGCGAGGAACCCATCATCGAGAACACTCGTGTGCCTGGTATGTGTGTCAATTGCCACAGTGCCCAGCAGACCGATCCCCAACGTTTCGTCTTTCACGTGCGTGGCGACCACGGCGCCACGATGGTGCAGCAGAATGGAAAGCGTGAGTGGCTGAAGGCCTCCAACGAGCAGTTGGGAGGCTCTATGGTCTATCCCTACTGGCACTCCTCAGGCCGCTATTGCGCCTTCTCCACCAATCAGACGCGTCAGGCTTTCCATATCGTGCCCGATGAGCGCATTGAAGTCTTCGACCTATCGAGCGATGTTTTTGTATATAACGTGGCGACGCACGAGATTCTCACCGATTCGTTGCTCAGTACCCCCGACTGGTCGGAGAACACGCCCGTGTTCTCACCTGACGGGCGTACCCTCTATTTCATCACCTGCCTTCAGCAAGAGTATCCTGCCCATTTCAGGGACGAGCAGTATAACCTGTGTAGCATTAGCTTCGACCCAGAGGATGGACGCTTTGGTGACCATGTCGATACGCTCTTCAATGCTGTGGCTATAGGCAAGAGTGTAACATGGCCACGTCCTTCCTACGATGGCCGCTTCTTATTATTCACGCTTAGCGACTACGGCTATTTCAGCATTTGGCATGAGGAGAGCGACCAGTGGCTCCTTGACCTACAAACGGGTGAGGTCTGTCCCCTCGACGAGATGAACAGTCCCCGTGCCGACTCTTTCCACAACTGGTCGAAGGATTCCCGATGGGTGGTCTTTACCAGCCGTCGGCACGATGGTCTCTTCAGCCATCTCTATCTTGCTTCCATCGCCCCTGACGGTACGGCCACGAAGCCCTTCCTGTTACCTCAGGAAAATCCTCGTCGCTACTATGACATGAGTATCTATTCCTTCAACACCCCCGACTTCACCCTCCATCCCGTTAGCTTCGACGCCTATGAGGCGGCCCAGGAAATCCTCTCCCCAGAAAGGGTTAGTACGGTGGTAAAACAATAAATTTGGTGGAAAAGATGCTGTTTGTTGTTGAGCCTTACAGCAGGGATTCTATTTCTTTCTCTAAGTCATCAATCTGGGTGGAACGCTTCTGGAGGGCGTTATTGCGGTCGATGAGGAAAAACTCGGGGAGGGTCTGTACGTTGTAGTGGGAGCAGGACTCGCCGTCTGGGTCATAGACGGTGATCCAGGGGAGCGACGACACGGCCTGCTTCCAGAGGTGGGCATCCTGATCGATGGAGACTTGGTAGATTTCAAGGCCACGGTCGTGATAGCGGTCGTAGAGTTCGCGTAGCTTCAGGATGCGCTCGCCTGACTCGGGGGCGGAGAAGAGGTGGAAGTCGAGTAGCACCACTTTCCCTCGCAGTTCCGACAGCGTGCGTATGGTGCCGCTCAGGTCGGGCAGGGTAAGGTCAATGATGTCTGACACGATGACGGTCTCTTCTTCTGCGAATCGCTGTTGGCGTGCTGCGGCTATGCGATTGCTTGTGATGTTGCGCTCAACCATGTTATACAGTTGCTGGGCGCGTTCTGACTGAGGATAGTATTCTTTCCAGCAGGTGGCTACGGCACGATAGGCTCGTCCGTCGAGGCTGTCTTCCATCTCGAAGATGGGACTGGTGGCCCAGTAGAGGTGGTTCAGCGTCTGCGATAGGGCGAAGTAGGCGTAGGCGCTCTGTGGCTCCTGGAAGATATAGTTCGTGATAACGTCGGATTTGTACTGGTTTATCAGACGGCTGAGCGAGTCGGCCATTGTCTGACCCATGAGCTGGGTGTTCTGCTCTACGGCGAACACTTGTTGCTGCAACAGGCTGTGCTTATGCGACAGCTGGCGGATCTTCTCGCAGTTGTCAGAGCCGCTGACGGTGTAGTTCTGGGCCATACCGGGCATCGAAGCGTTGACGGTGACGGTCTCGGTGGAGTCGATGGAGAGGTTGAGCCACTGGCTGTTGATGCGCAGCACGTAGAGGTCGGGGCCTCCAGTCGGAGCCTGCTGGCTGAAGCTGAACGTCCCGTCGACATCGAGCACGGCCGAGTCAAGCAGTACGATGCCTGTCAGCGAGCGGTTATACAGATATAGCGTGGAGTCCTGTGCTCCTGTGATAGTTCCCTCCACCGTAAAGGTGTTCTGTTTCTGGCAGGCAGTCATCGCCACTAACCCCATCAAGGCAAATACAAGTTTCTTCATCTTTCTTTTATTGAATGAGACTGCAAAGGTAGTGCAAAAAATCGATTTAGCGAAAAGAATGCGAATTAATTTGTACTCTTGAGCGTGAGAATTTTATCTAAATCGAGCATAAAACAAAAAAATGTCGTTTTTTGGTTTGTTACCTTACCACTGGTCATTGCTCTGTTTGCGCCCAACAAAGACCTAAGTTCAAGATAGAAGTGCAATTTTCAGGTAGAGGCGAAGCCAAGACTAATACCTGAAAAACACCGAGGGGTTTGGGGGCGAGCAGCCCCCAAGA
>CAJOFE010000022.1 GCA_905233825.1 uncultured Prevotella sp.
CTTGGGGGCTGCTCGCCCCCAAACCCCTCGGTGTTTTTCAGGTATTAGTCTTGGCTTCGCCTCTACCTGAAAATTGCACTTCTATCTTGAACTTAGGTTATAGTATCATTGATGATTACTTAATTGCCTCATGATGTATGTTGTTTTTAACTGTCAGACTGTCAGGTGTAAGAAATCATCAAATGAAAATGAAAGAAAAATCTTCTTTTTCTTTGCATTTTGCTCGTTTATTCGTACCTTTGCCCCTCGTATGAATTGGAGATTTATTTTGCGATGGGTCATCACCTTTACGGTGTGTCTTGTCATCTATGATTTGACTGCCAGCTTCTGGATGTCGCTCGGCATCCTGATATTGTTGGCTGTAGCCGAGAGTCTGGTCATTGACTGGTGGAAGAAGAGAACCAACGACCGACGGTCGAAGGGAGAGTCAAAGGAGGAAAAGTCATGAAGCGTCTGCCATTGTTGTTACTCCTTGCCCTGTCTGCCTTTGGCATCTCTCGGGCTCAATATGACTATTATCCGCAGGACGACGCCATTGTCAATGAGAATGGCAACAACCGTTTCACCCGTGCGCTGTATGGCGGCTGGACTGACTATCGCATAGAGACCAGCGACCGTCCGCTCTTTGCCGTTGCCAAGCGTGGGTATCACAAGAGCGTGCGTTTCGAGATCGAGGGCGTGCCCCTTGAATCGACTGACTACTGCAAGTCCTACTATCGCAACGGCATGCGCACCTATCTGCTGGGCGACCATCGCTGGAATCATATAGGCAACGGTATCGTGCGAGTGCATGTGGTAGCCTTGCAGGATGTGGAAGGTGCCATCTGGCAATTCATCTGCGACGGATTGAAAGGCCAGCAGTTGGAAGTGAAGGTAAAGGTGTGCAACATTGCCGACCCTAACCTGGTGCGTAATGGCGACATCGGTGTCGACAAGCCTGGTGTCTTTGAGCCCTCGCCAACGGAAGAGGGACTAGTCGTGGGCAAGGCTACCCGTAGCAGCAACTTTGCCCATCTGGTGATGCGCCGCGACTCCATCTATTTCATGCACGACGGCGATGCCTTCAAAGCGTTCAACGATGCTGTGGACTATAACAAGAAGCTGGCACAGCGCATCCAGTTCCAGACTCCCGACCCTTATATCAACACCTTAGGCGGAGCCCTCGTGATGGCTGCCGACGGCGACTGGGACGGTAAGACGTGGCTACATGGATGCATAGGCTGGCGCACCACGCTGCCAGGCTGGCGTGCTGCCTACGTGGGCGATGTGCTGGGCTGGGGCGATCGTGCTGTCAGTCATTTCGATGCCTACGCGAAGAGTCAGGTGACGAATGTGGAGCCTACCATAGCCGGCCCTTCGCAGGACTTGGCTCAAAACCTGGCACGTGCTGAGGAGAAATGGGGCACGCAGATGTTCTCCAACGGCTATATCTGCCGCTATCCTGAGCGTACTGACCAGATGCACCACTACGACATGAACCTCAGCTACATCGACGAGCTGTTGTGGCACTTCCAATATGATGCCGACCGCGACTACATGCGGAAAATGTGGCCCGTCATCAAGCGTCACCTGGCTTGGGAGAAACGCAATTTCGATGCCGACGGCGACCATCTCTATGATGCCTACTGCTGTATCTGGGCCAGCGATGCGCTTTTCTATAATGGGGGTGCCGTCACCCACAGCTCGGCCTATAACTATCGTGGCAATCTGCTGGCGGCACGTATTGCCGAGCTGATAGGCGAAGATCCTGCGCCCTATCGTCAGGAGGCTGAGGCTATCCTGAAGGCTATGAACGAGCGCCTGTGGCTATCCCAGCAAGGACACTGGGCTGAATATCAGGATGGAATGGGGCTGAAGCGTGTGCATGAGAGTGCTGCTGTGTGGAGCATCTATACGCCCATCGACTGTGGAGCCTGCACGCCTGAACAGGCTTATCAGGCCACCCAGTATATTGACCGCGAGATACCTCACTTCACCGTCGATTCTGTCTTCAAGACCATTGCCACCAGCAACTGGCTTCCCTATAGCTGGAGCATCAATAACGTGGCTCCTGCCGAGGTGATGCATACTGCGCTTGCCTATTTCGAGGCAGGACGGGCGGAAGAAGGCTATAGGCTCATGAAAGCCAACATCCTCGACCAGATGTACTACGGCCAGTCGCCTGCCAACTTCGGCCAGCTAAGCCGCTATGATGCTGCACGTGGTGAGTGCTATCGCGACTTCGGCGACTGCATAGGCATCTCCTCGCGCACCTTCATCCAAGGGCTTTTCGGCGTCATTCCACAGGCTCTCTACGGGCAATGCATCATCAGACCGGGCTTCCCACAGGACTGGGACAATGCCTCGCTTAAGACACCTTATATAGAATATACGTACACACGTAAGAATGGTAAGATACGACTGGAGATTACCCAGAACTTCCCCCAACCGCTACAGATGGTGGCTCGCCAGAATCTGGGCGGAGGCCAGTATCGTGATGTGATGGGAACGACAGAGAAACATCAGGTCATTGAGTGGACGGATGAAGTAGGAAGCAGGACGGAGAATGTATTGCTTAGCAAGGAGGAAGGAAAAAGGAAGAAGGAAGCTGACCTTCCTACCAGACTGGGCCTTGCAGAACCCGACCTTTCCAAGCAGTTCCTGCCGCAAGTCATTGATAATGTGTGGAATGCGAAAGTAGATGATATCTTCAAGAACCGCTATGTGTCGCCCCGTCCGCAATCTACGTCGTTGGAGTTGCCTGTGCAGGGATATGGCGAATGGACCCATCCGCTCGTCACTCCCACCATCGACGACTCAGGCTTCCGTGCCAAGATACAGACCGGACAGTTCTTCGTGAAGGGCGTTCCCTTCCGCACGCCGACACAAGGCAAAAACATCGTCTATACCAGTCTGTGGAACA
Source organism: uncultured Prevotella sp. (assembly GCA_905233825.1). Taxonomy (GTDB): domain Bacteria; phylum Bacteroidota; class Bacteroidia; order Bacteroidales; family Bacteroidaceae; genus Prevotella. The sequence goes on from CAJOFE010000022.1 coordinate 2,903, forward strand.
ACTACCCCGACAGCATCGTTATTCCGTTGAAGGGCAATGCTTCGTCGGCCTATCTGCTGATGGCGGGTAGCACCAACCACATGCAATGCCACATCGACAACGGCATTGTGGTGGCCAAATATCAGGACAATACTACTGATACGCTCCGACTGCGCAATCCTGAGAACTGGTGCCCCATAGAGCAGGACTACTATATCGACGGGAAAGCGTTTAGGACGATTGAGCAGAGGCCTTATCGCATCTGTCTGAGTACGGGCGATGTAAGCCGTGAGCTGGGTCAGACGCTGCGTCTTATGGGAGTGGAAGGACGTATGATTCCTGGTGGAGCAGCCCAGATGCTGCGCATGCCCCTTCAGTCGCGCAAGAAGCTGAAGAGCCTCACCGTGCGCACGCTTTCCAACGATGTCGTCATTGGTCTGATGGCTGTTACGTTGCAATGAGTTAGTGGTTAGGAGTATGCAACAGTTGAAGGAACTATATAGCCGATGGAGTGGGGCAGAGCCCGCCCTGATAGAGAAATTGCCAGGAGCAGGCAGTAACCGCATCTATTATCGTCTTACTGACGGCGAAGGCCACAGCGTGATTGGCTGCATAGGCACCAGTCGCGAGGAGAATCATGCCTTTGTCGCTTTGGCCCGTCATTTCCATGCAAAAGGTCTGCCTGTGCCTGAGGTGCTGGCGGTCAGCGACGACGAGGTGCGCTACCTTCAGACCGACCTCGGCTCTACGTCGCTTTTCGATGCACTACGGCGAGGACGTGAGGCAGGTGGGCAGTATAATGAGGAAGAGAAGGAACTGCTGCGTCAGACCATCCGTATGTTGCCTCGCATACAGTTCGAGGGAGCTCAGGGACTCGATTTCTCCGTGTGCTATCCTCAGCCACAGTTCGACGAGACGGGTGTGATGTTCGACCTGAACTACTTCAAGTACTGCTACCTGAAAGCAACGGGCATCGATTTCCACGAGCTGCGTCTGGAAGAGGACTTCCGTCAAATGGCCCATGACCTCACCAGCTTTCAGGGTGACACCTTCCTCTATCGTGACTTCCAGGCAAGGAACATCATGATAGCTCCCCTCTCTTTTATCGACTTCCAGGGAGGCCGTCGCGGTCCCGTCTATTATGACCTGGCATCATTCTTATGGCAGGCGTCGGCCCGCTATCCGCAGGAATTGCGACAGGAACTGCTCGATGTATATTATGCTGAGACTCAGCGCTATACGCAGATGCCGCCCCGTGAGGAGTTCGACAACCGTTTGCGCCTCTTCGTGCTCTTCCGACTGATGCAGGTGTTAGGCGCTTACGGTTTCCGTGGCTATTTCGAGCGTAAGCAGCACTTCATCGACTCCATTCCGCCTGCCCTCCAGAATCTGAGAGAGCTTATTGGGCAGGCTCAGCTCCAGGGAAATAGATACCCATATTTGATGGAAGTCTTAGGGAAATTAACTGCTCAGCAGTCCAATCAATCGGTTTCCCTTCCTCGCAGGGAAGGACCGGGAGAGAGTCTGGAGCGTCCTCTTGTTGTCCGCATCTTCAGCTTCTCCTATAAGAAAGGCATTCCTCAGGACGAGAGCGGCAATGGCGGAGGCTATGTGTTCGATTGCCGTTCTACCCACAACCCTGGGCGCTATGAGCAGTACAAGCAGCTGACAGGCCTCGATGCCCCTGTGATTAAGTTCTTAGAGGATGACGGGGAAATACTTACTTTCTTGGAGTCGGTATATAAGCTGGCCGATTTCCATGTGGCTCGTTATATAGAGCGGGGCTTCACGTCGCTCATGTTCTGCTTCGGTTGTACGGGTGGTCAGCATCGTTCCGTGTATAGTGCCCAGCATCTGGCCGAGCATATCCACAAGAAGTTCCCTGAGGTCAAGGTCTGCCTTTGCCATCGTGAGCAGGGCATTGAGCAAAGCCTGTGAGTCGCCACGACCGTTCACCAATACCTTTGAAATAGATGAAGGCCGTGTAGCTGTTCTCCGTCTGATAGAACGAGCCTTCTTCGGGCAGTTGGTGGGTGGTGCCGTCGTAGTCGGCCAGCAACACCCGGTAGTTGTAATATCCCAGCTTTTGCAGGATGACGGCATTGTATGTCCCGTCCTCGTCGTAGGTCATCGTATAGTTCTCCTTCGGCTCTACCGTCCACCATCCGTCAATTCTCACTTGGGCGTTGTCATACTGGCGCAGGGGCTTCAGCTTATAGTGCACATAGACGTAGTCTGACGTGTTGTCAATTTCGATGTTGTCGCTGTTGCGTATCAGGAAGGCACCGTTGGCATCTACGTCATAGACATAGTTGCGCTGAGGCTCCACGCTGAAGGGGAAGGCATGGAAGCGCCGCTCAGCCTCGTCCCAGTTTATCTCTGCCAGTCCCATCGTGGTATGCGAGGGGTCGAGCACTTCGAACTTGTGGTATTCGTTTCCTGCCTCGAAAATCATCGCCCTGTTGTGTTCCCACGTCAGACCGTTGGCTGTGGAGTAGTTGGGACGCACGTTCTGCTTCATGTTGTCCTCGCGACCGTTCTGCATCACCAGCGTCTGAATCTGCTCGTTGGCGTTCGTCACCCGCAACGCCTTGTAGCCCACTCTCATCTCCACCTGCTGGTGGCTCTTGTTCAGGTCGATGTCGGTATTGGTAGTCATGGCTAAGGCCACGTCCATCAGCGGTTCCACCACCCTGAACTCTATTACGATCACCTCCTCGCCCTGTTCCTCGTCCTTGATGTGCAGGCGGTAGTTGCCACTCATCTTCAGCCGTATGTCATCGTTGGGAATCTGCATGCGGTAGTGGGTGTAGAGCACGGTGGTGTTCAGCGAGTTCTCATAGTCCTCGATGGGACGGCCGTTGAAGCCTTCCATCCAGTCGCTTTCGAATAGTCCCTCGCAGGGTGTCCAGTCGGGATTGCAGGGTTCCAGCTCGTAGATCAGTCGCAGGTAGTTGTGCGACAGTTCGTCGAAGCCTATCTGCAGCACGTCGTCCGAGCCTAACCGCATGACGGGCAGCGCCCTCCAGTCGTCGTTCACCACCACCTGCAGCGACTTGAAGTTGGGTGCCACAATCCGATGTCTTGCCACAGCCAGCATCGGCATCAGTAGGCCTGTCAGTAATAGTATGCGTCTCATTGGTCTATATTTACGGCGGCGAAATTACAAAATAAAATTGAATAAAACAAATAATTGCCTCATAATTTGGAACTTTCCGATTTATTCCCTAAATTTGCAGCGTCAAACAATAATTAAACAGATTAGCGTATGAAAAAGTATTTGTTAATGATGTTGTGTGCTCTGTTGGTTCAGGGGATGACAAGTTGTAGTAGCGACGACGATGACGATAGCCCTTTTCTTGGTAAATGGCAGTTGGTGAGTATTGAGGCTGCAAGTTATGATGAAAGTGGCTTTACGGACGACATGACTATCACAGATTGTAGAAGTGAGAATAAGTTCATCACCTTTCTTTCAAATGGGCGTATGGATTTTGAGTTAAAGACAAAATACAGCTATAATGACCAATTCCTGTACTACTATTATCCAAGTACTCATGGTACAAATACATACGAATATTCCTTTGGAGATGATAATAACACGTTAAGACTTAAACTCAAAAAGGTGGATAGTGGAGACATTCGTTATATCTATGATAGTGCATATGATTTATTAGGTAAAACTCAAGTTTATAAAAAAGTGGAATAATTACAATGTGCTAAATGAAACGAGGAGCGTGCTAAATTAATTTTATACGCTCCTCGTTTTATTTTGGAGCGTCCAAAAAACTTCTTGGAACGTCCTCGTTGGCACTTCGCAGCGTTCATTTATGAAAAAGGTGTCCTCTTTGGGGCTTGGAGATGCCTTCTTCAGGGCCAAAAGGTGCCTTCTTTATGCTTTGGAGAAGGCATCTGTTTTTCTCTTTTTATAGTATACGCGCGCATATACGCGCACACTTAAAATTTTTAATAAAAAATCTGCACTTCTGTTACTATTCGTTGTAAACAGCTGTAAGACAATGAGATAGATAGGTGCAAATATGGTGACAATAGTGACAGATATTCTGAAACATAGCACAAAAAACTGCAATTTTTTGAAGAAAAAGTTTCAAAAACGAGAAATAAATGCTCAAAAACAACAAGAAAATAGCTGAAATCGAGGCAAAAAGTAGAAAAAATGGCTTCCAAACAGCAGTAATTGCTCCCCCAAATGTGTAAAAACTGAACAAAAAGGCATTTTTTTTGCGAAAAACAGCAAATAATTGCAACTCATTGATAATGAGATGTTTTTGTGCGGACTACGAAAAAATGTATGGTTTTCCTTTGGTGTTCTGCTCATTTATTCGTACCTTTGCCCTGAAAAAGAATAGTTTTTATGATGAAGAAAAGATTTATTGTAATGCTGGCTGGGGCTCTGGTGGCTCTGACAGCAAATGCACAGAAGAGTGAATGGTTTCAGAACATGAAACTGAGTGGATATGGCATGGTGCAGTATCAGGCCAGCGACAAGGAGAATGCCGAGCAGAACTCCTTCCAGTTGCGACTGGTGCGTGTGGCGCTCGACGGCCGTGCTGCTGATGATTTTGCCTATAAAGCCCAGATGCAGATCAATGGTAATTCTTTTGATACTGATGCCTCGGGCAAGACCAACAGCCTGACCATCAGACTGGTGGACCTGTGGGGCGAGTGGCAAAAGTTTGACTTCTTCAAGGTGAAGGCAGGACAGTTCAAGCGTCCCTTCACGTTTGAGAATCCCATGCACCCCATCACGCAGGGTTTTATGAGCTATTCGCAGAATGTGAGCAAGCTGGCAGGCTTTGCCGACCGTACGGGCGAGCATGCCTGCAATGGCCGCGATATCGGCTTGCAGGTACAGGGTGACTTCCTGAAAGTGGCCGACCGCAACTGGCTGCACTATCAGGTGGGCGTGTTCAACGGTGAGGGCATCAACGTGAAGGACAGGAACAACCGCAAGGACATTATCGGTGGTCTGTGGGTGATGCCTGTAGAGGGTATGCGCATCGGTGCCTTCGGATGGAACGGCTATCGCGAGGGTGTGGGCGAGAAGAACCGCTATGCGCTGTCGGCTGACTATGTGAAGAATGACTGGACGTTCCGCTCGGAATATGTGCACAGTCAGGGCTATGGTGCCGACGTGACGAAGGGCGACAAGGCCGACGGTTTCTATGCGCTCTGCATAGCTCCCATACAGAAGAATAAGTGCCACGTGAAGGCCCGCTACGACCTGTATCGCGACCAGAAGACGTGGGGCTCGTCGAAGACCTACTATGAGGTGGGTGCCGACTATCTCTTTTCGAAGAACCTGCAGCTGAACGTGGAGTATGCCCGTGTGAACGAACGTGCAGGCCACCACAACTATAATCTGATTGACGTAGAGCTGGATGTCCGTTTCTAAGGTCTTACTGATCTACACAGGCGGGACGATTGGCATGAACCGCAATCCGCTGACGGGAGCGCTGGAGCCCTTCGACTTCGAGCACTTGCTGAGCCGTGTGCCCGAGCTGGAGCAGTTTCAGACGGAGATAGCCACTTATCAGTTCAACCCGCCTATCGACAGTAGCGACATGTCGCCACGCCTGTGGACTGACCTGGTGCACATCATCAGCGACCACTATGACGACTACGACGGCTTTGTCATCCTGCACGGCACAGATACGATGGCCTATACAGCTTCGGCCCTGTCGTTTATGCTGCAGAACCTGACGAAGCCTGTCATCCTGACGGGAAGCCAGCTGCCTATTGGCCAGTTGCGTACCGACGGGAAGGAGAACCTCATCACCAGCATCGAGATTGCCTCAGCCAAAAGGCCCGACGGCACGGCGATGGTGCCCGAGGTGTGCATCTATTTCAGTGGACATCTGATGCGAGGCAACCGTACGACGAAGCAGAGTGCCGATGAGTTCAACGCCTTCGAGTCGTTCAACTTCCCCCATCTGGCCGATGCCGGCGTACAGATCAGCTATCACGAGGAACTCATTCACCGACCCGACTTCGACCAGCCGATGGTGCCCCAGTTCCGGCTGGATACCAACGTCATCATCTTCTCGCTCTTCCCAGGCGTGCGTGAAGACCTCATCCGTCATATCATCGCTACGCCTGGACTGCGTAGCATCGTGATGCGTACCTTCGGTAGCGGCAATGCTCCCCAAAGCCCGTGGTTGCTTAGTGCACTACGCGAGGTAGCACGTTGCGGCAAGGTGGTTGTGAACATCAGCCAATGCATGCAGGGATGCGTGGAGATGTCGCGCTATGACGCGGGCTACCAGCTGAAGGAGGCAGGCGTTATCAGTGGCCGCAACAGCACCGTTGAGGCCGCTGTGACCAAGCTGATGTACCTGCAAGGGAAGTATGAGGGCGATGAGATGGTGCGCAAATTGATGAACGAGAGCATCTGTGGCGAAATCACCCTCTGAGTGATGAAGAATGTGATAATGAGGGAGATATAAATCAAGGAATACCCCAAAAAGAAAAAATATTGCATAAAGATAGCGGATTTAAGTTTTTTTTATTTAACTTTGCAGGCGTTTATAAACAATAGGCTATGAGCAAAGAGCTTTTAACTCCGGATTATATCTTTGAATCGAGCTGGGAAGTGTGCAACAAGGTAGGTGGTATCTACACCGTGCTATCTACAAGAGCCAAGACGCTGCAAGAAGCATTTCCTGATAGGATTATCTTTATTGGCCCCGATTTCTGGAAAGAGAAGGATTGTCCTTATTTCGAGGAGGACAAGTCGTTGCTGGCTGAGTGGCAATGGGAGGCTAAGGAGCAAGGCTTGAAGGTGAGGGTAGGGCGCTGGACGGTGCCTGGCGAGCCTGTTGCCATCCTGGTGGATTTCAATCCCTATTTTGAGAAGAAGAACGAGATATATGGCTGGCTGTGGGAGCACTACGGCGTAGATTCCCTGCATGCCTACGGCGACTATGACGAGGCCTCGATGTTCTCGTATGCCGCTGCCTTGGTGGTGGAGAGCTTTTATAACTCTCAACTCTCAACGCTCACCACTCACACCTCACCCCTGAAAGTCGTCTATCATGCCAACGAGTGGATGTGCGGCCTTGGTGCCCTCTACCTGAAAAACAAGGTGCCGCAGATAGCCACCGTCTTCACTACCCACGCCACGAGCATTGGCCGTAGCATTGCCGGCAACCAGAAGCCGCTCTATGACTACCTGTTTGCCTATAACGGCGACCAGATGGCTCAGGAGCTGAACATGGAGAGCAAGCACTCTATCGAGAAGCAGACGGCCCACTATGTGGATTGCTTCACGACTGTGAGCGACATTACTGCCAACGAGTGCGTGGAACTGCTCGACAAGCCCGTCGATGTGGTGTTGCCCAACGGCTTCGACAATAGCTTTGTTCCAAAGGCACAGGCGTTTACACGTAAGCGTAATCTGGCTCGCAGGAAGATGTTGCAGGTGGCTAATGCCTTGCTCGGTGAAAACTTGGACGATGATACGATAATTGTTTCAACTTCAGGACGTTATGAGTTTCGTAATAAAGGTATCGATGTCTTTGTGGAGGCCATGAACCGTCTGTTGCGTGACCGTAATCTGAAGAAGAATGTGCTGGCTTTCATCGATGTTCCCGGATGGGTGGGCGAACCGCGTCAGGACCTGAAGGAGCGTTTGGAAAACGGTCTTCCCTATGATACTCCGCTTGAGGTGCCGCAGGTCACCCATTGGCTGCACAACATGGGGCACGACAATGTGCTGAACATGTTGAAGTTCTATGACATGCACAACCGTCATGAGGACAAGGTGAAGGTGATTTTCCTGCCCTGTTATCTCGACGGCACCGACGGCATACTGAACCTTACCTACTACGATGTGGTGCTGGGCAACGACCTGTGCATCTATCCTTCCTACTACGAGCCGTGGGGCTATACGCCGTTGGAGGCTGTGGCCTTCAAGGTGCCCTGTGTCACTACCGATCTGGCAGGCTTCGGCCTCTGGGCCAACAAGGTGTTCGGCCATGTGGGACAGTTGGAGGATGGCGTGAAGGTGATTCACCGCACCGACTATAACTACTCTGAGGTGGCCGACCTGATCAAGGACACCGTGTCGGAGTATTCCAACTATACGAAGAAGCAGATAGATGCTTGCCGAAAGAAGGCCGATGCCCTCTCGAAGAAAGCCTTGTGGAGTGAGTTCATTAAGTATTACTATGAGGCTTACGATATAGCCCTCAGAAAAGCCATGAGTAGAAATTAAATTGTAAATAGTAAATGTAAATAGTAAAATAGAAAATTAAAAAGATGAAAATCAAAGCTGACTACACCAATGCTCCTCAATGGAAGGAGCTGACCGTGAAATCGAGACTTCCGCAGGAACTGAAGTGTCTCGATGAGATTGCCCACAATCTGTGGTGGGTGTGGAACTATGAGGCCCGCGACCTGTTCCGTGACCTCGATCCTGAGCTGTATCACGACGTGAAGCACAACCCCGTGCTGCTGCTCGAGCGCCTGAGCTTCGACCGCAAGGAAGCCATCGTCAAGGACAAGGCGTTGATGAAGCGCATCAAGGCCGTCTATGAGCTGTTCCGTGCCTATATGGACGTGGAGCCCGACAAGAAGCGTCCCTCCGTGGCCTATTTCTCGATGGAGTACGGCATGCACTCAGCGCTGAAGATCTACTCAGGCGGTCTGGGCATGTTGGCTGGTGACTACCTGAAGGAGGCTTCCGACAGCAACGTCGATATGTGTGCCGTGGGCTTCCTCTATCGTTTCGGCTATTTCACCCAGAGCCTGTCGATGGACGGTCAGCAGATTGCCAAATACGAGGCACAGAACTTCACCCACCTGCCCATTGAGCGTCAGCTGGACGAGAATGGCAACCCGCTGGTGGTCGATGTACCTTATACCAATTATATGGTACACGCATACGTATGGTGTGTCAATGTGGGTCGCATCAAGCTCTACCTCCTCGATACCGATAACGAGATGAACTCTGACTTCGACAAGCCCATCACCCACAGCCTCTATGGTGGCGACTGGGAGAATCGTCTGAAGCAGGAGATCCTGCTGGGCATCGGTGGTGTGCTGACGCTGAAGAAGCTCGGCATCAAGAAAGATATATACCATTGTAACGAGGGTCATGCTGCCCTCTGCAATCTGCAGCGCCTGTGCGACTACATCGAGGAAGAACATCTCACGTTCAACCAGGCCATGGAGCTGGTGCGTGCTAGCGGCCTTTATACCGTTCACACGCCCGTTCCTGCCGGTCACGACTACTTCGACGAGGGACTCTTCGGCAAGTATATGGGAGCCTATCCCCAGCGACTGGGCATCTCCTGGGATGAGTTCATCGGCATGGGACGTACCAATCCTGAAGACAAGGGCGAGAAGTTCTGCATGAGCACCTTCGCCTGCAATACCTGTCAGGAGGTGAACGGCGTGTCGAAGCTGCACGGATGGGTATCGCAGAAAATGTTTGCCGGCATCTGGAACGGCTACTTCCCCGAGGAGAATCACGTGGGCTACGTCACCAACGGCGTCCACTTCCCCACCTGGGCAGCTACCGAGTGGCGCAAGCTCTATGCCAAGTATTTCAACGAGAACTTCCTGTTCGACCAGTCCAATCAGAAGATATGGGAGGCCATTTACAACGTGCCCGACGAGGAGATTTGGGCCACGCGCATGGCTCTGAAGAAGAAGCTCTTTGAATATATCCAGGTCCAGTTCCGCGACACCTGGCTGAAGAACCAGGGCGACCCCTCGCGCGTGGTCAAGCTGCTCGAGCGTTTCAACCCCAACGCGCTCGTCATCGGCTTCTGCCGCCGCTTTGCCACCTACAAGCGAGCCCACCTGCTGTTCACCGACGAAGCCCGTCTGTCAAGGATCGTCAACAACCCCGAGCGCCCCGTCGTGTTCCTCTTTGCAGGAAAGGCACACCCCGCCGACGGAGCCGGACAGGGACTTATCAAGCGCATCTTCGAGATTTCGCAGCGTGAGGAGTTCCAAGGCAAGATTATCTTCCTCGAGGACTACGACTTCCTGCTGGCGCGCCGCCTCGTCTCGGGTGTGGATATCTGGATGAACACGCCGACCCGTCCCCTCGAGGCATCGGGCACCTCTGGTGAGAAAGCCGAGATGAACGGTGTGGTGAACCTCAGCGTTAAGGACGGTTGGTGGCTCGAGGGCTATCGCGAGGGAGCCGGATGGGCACTCACCGAGAAACGCACCTACGACAACCAGGGCTATCAGGATCAGCTCGATGCCGCCACCATCTACTCGCTGCTCGAAAACGAGATCGTGCCCCTCTATTACGACCGTGACAAGAAGGGTCTGAGTAAGGGCTGGATTAAGGTCATCAAGAACTCTATCGCCCAGATAGCACCCCACTACACCATGAAGCGCCAGCTCGACGACTACTACTCCAAGTTCTACGAGAAAGAGGCCAAGCGCTTCAAGCAGATCAGTAAGGATGGATATCGACTGGCCAAGGACATCGCCCTCTGGAAAGAGACGGTGGCCGAGCGTTGGGATGCCATCCGCGTGGTGTCCTCCGAGTGGAACATTCCCGCCTCAGGACTTGAGACCGGCACTCGCTACACCCTCCGCTATGTCATCGACGAGCAGGGCCTCGACGATGCCGTTGCTCTGGAGAAGGTGAACATCTTCACCGACAAGAAGGGCGAGGAGCGCATCTACAGCATTGAGCCGCTGCAGCTTGTAGGTCGTGAGGGTAACAACTTTACCTTCGAGGCCGACCTGGCTCCGAAACAGGCAGGCGAATACCGTTCTGCCGTGCGCATGTATCCCAAGCACCGTGAGTTGCCCCATCGTCAGGACTTCTGCTATGTGAAGTGGCTTGAGCTGCCTGCTACGATGTGATCGAAGAGGAAAGAATGAAAAGAAAAATCCGCGAAACGTTTGTCGTTTCGCGGTTTTTTCTTACCTTTGCAAACGGATATTCATTTTTATTAAAAACTAAAGGCAATGAAAAAGATTGTAAGTCTATTGTTTGTGGTCTTCCTTCTGTTGGGATGGGGTGTTGCAAATGCACAAAGGTCTGTGTCGGCTGCTCAGCTTAGCCGTGCTTCCAAGCAAAAACAATATAAGAATCCCTATAGTAGGGAAAACCAGAGAAAGACAGGATCTACTTCTGTTGGTACCTTTTTTGCTGAGTATAATCCTCACACCTGGCATTTCAGCAATGCGGGCCATTCGGATAATACCACAGGCTATCATGGTGTTTCTGTCGGTTTTAACTACATGGTACCTTTTGCTGGAGCACTCGGCTTCGACGCCGGTCTGAAGGGACAGTACCTGTTTCGTAGTAAGAAGGAGGATGGGAATACAAATAAGTTTGAGATGTTCTCAGCCACCGTGCCCGTTGACCTAGTCTATGACTGGAGGGTGACCGACGGCTTGGCCATCGACCCCTTTGCCGGAGTTTACGGTCGTCTGAACTTCATGGCGAAGAACAAACAGGACGTGACTGGTGGTGGGCGCACGACGGTTGACTGGTTCGACAAGAGTCAGGTGCCTTCGACGATGAATCGTTTCCAGATAGGTTGGCAGGCGGGTGTCAATGTCCGCATCAGCGAGATGGTGACCATCGGCGGAGCCTATTGGGCCGACCTAAGCAAAATCAAGGAGCATACCACCATTCATGGTTTTAACATCCTGTTGGGTGCAAACTTCTAATTTCTTGTAAAAAAGTCATAAATTGTAAGTAGGAACCAAAAATTTCTGCTTATTTGTTTTGTTTTACGATAGAAAAGTATTAATTTTGCACGCTCAAAACAATTTAAGGTAAAAGAAATATACAAAAGAATCTTATGAGCGACAGACTTTACATCTTCGACACTACGCTGCGTGACGGCGAGCAGGTGCCCGGTTGTCAACTGAACACGGTGGAGAAGATTCAGGTGTCAAAGGCGCTGGAGCAGCTGGGCGTCGATGTGATAGAGGCGGGCTTCCCCGTGAGCTCGCCAGGCGACTATCAGAGCGTGATTGAAATATCAAAGGCGGTGACGTGGCCCACCATCTGCGCCCTTACGCGTGCGGTGCAGAAGGATATCGACGTGGCAGTGGATGCCTTGCAGTATGCTAAGCGTAAGCGTATACATACGGGCATCGGCACCAGCGACTGGCACATCAAGTATAAGTTCAACAGCAACCGCGAGGACATTATCGAGCGAGCTGTGTGGGCGGTTAAGTATGCTCGACAGTTTGTCGATGACGTGGAGTTCTATGCCGAGGATGCAGGCCGCACGGACAACGAATATCTGGCGCAGGTGGTAGAGGCGGTGATCAGGGCTGGTGCCACGGTAGTGAACATTCCTGACACGACGGGCTACTGTCTCCCCCTGGAGTTCGGCGAGAAAATCAAGTTCCTGATGGATCATGTGGAAAATATTGACAAGGCCATCATCAGTACCCATTGCCATAACGATCTGGGCATGGCTACGGCGAACACGCTGGAAGGCGTGCTGAACGGTGCCCGACAGGTGGAGGTGACCATCAACGGTATCGGCGAGCGGGCAGGCAATACGTCGCTGGAGGAGATTGCCATGATCCTGAAATGCCACAAGGGCATAGGTGTCGATACCAACATCAACACGATGAAGATCTATCCCACGAGCCGCATGGTGTCGTCGCTGATGAACATGCCTGTGCAGCCCAACAAGGCCATCGTAGGACGTAACGCCTTTGCCCATAGTAGCGGCATCCATCAGGACGGGGTGCTGAAGAACGTGCAGACGTATGAGATCATCGACCCGAAGGACGTGGGCATTGACATCGACAGCATCGTGCTCACAGCCCGCAGCGGACGGGCTGCCCTGAAGCATCGGCTGCATGCCTATGGCGTGGATGTGAGCGACGAGAAGAAGATTGACAAGATCTACGAGAAGTTCCTGCAGCTGGCCGACCTGAAGAAGGAGGTGACCGATGCCGACGTGCTCATGCTGGCGGGGGCCGATACTGCCGACCAGCATGCCGTGAAGCTCGACTTCTTACAGGTCACCACCGGTAAGGGCGTGAAGAGCGTAGCCTCGATAGGACTCGACATCAGCGGACAGAAGTTTGAAGCCGCTAGCAGCGGCAATGGCCCTGTAGATGCTGCCATCAAGGCCCTGAAGCGCATCATCATGAAGCAGATGACGCTGAAGGAGTTTACTATACAGGCTATCTCGAAGGGCTCTGACGACGTGGGCAAGGTGCACATGCAGGTAGAGTACGATGGACAGCTCTACTATGGCTTCGGTGCCAATACCGACATCGTGACCGCCTCTGTAGAGGCCTATATCGACTGTATTAACAAATTTAAGAAACAGACCACCCCATGAATACCCTCTTCGACAAGATATGGGACGCCCACGTAGTACAGATAGTGCCCGACGGGCCTACTCAACTATATATCGACCGACTTTACTGCCACGAGGTCACCTCGCCGCAGGCTTTCGACGGTTTGCGTAGGCGCGGTCTGAGGTGTTTCCGTCCGGAGAAGATATACTGCATGCCTGACCACAACACGCCGACGCACAATCAGGACAAGCCCATAGGCGACCCCGTGTCGCGTAAGCAGGTAGATACGCTGGAACGCAACGCCCGGGAATTCGGCGTGACGCACTATGGCATGATGTCGAAAGACAACGGCATCATCCACGTCGTAGGTCCCGAGAAGGGCTTGTCGCTGCCAGGAATGACCATCGTATGTGGCGACAGTCACACCTCTACGCATGGCGCTATGGGTGCTGTGGCCTTTGGCATCGGCACCAGCGAGGTGGAGATGGTGATGGCTTCGCAATGTATCCTGCAGCAGAAGCCCAAGTCTATGCGCCTCAGCGTCAACGGACGGCTGGGTAGGGGAGTGACGCCGAAGGATGTTGCGCTCTACCTGATGGCGAAGCTTACGACGAGCGGAGCTACGGGCTATTTCGTGGAATATGCTGGTGATGTGGTTCGGGAAATGTCGATGGAGGGACGCCTCACGCTCTGTAATCTCTCGATAGAGATGGGTGCACGAGGCGGTTTTATTGCTCCCGACGATGTCACCTTCGAGTATCTCAAGGGCCGCGAGTTTGCCCCAAAGGGCGAGGCGTGGGATAAGGCCGTCAGCGAGTGGAGAAAACTGCGTAGCGACGATGATGCCGTCTTCGATAAGGAGCTGACTTTCAATGCGGAAGATATAGAACCTCGAATTACTTATGGAACCAATCCCGGTATGGGAATCGGGATTACGGAAAGTATTCCGCTCACCTCTAACATTGAGAAGGCACTCGATTACATGGGGTTCAAGGCAGGCGAGAAGCTGTTGGGCAAGAAGGTGGACTATGTCTTCCTCGGCGCCTGCACCAATGGACGTATTGAGGACTTCCGAGCCTTCGCCTCGATTGTGAAGGGGCGCAAGAAGGCTGCCGATGTCGTAGCTTGGCTGGTGCCTGGATCATGGGCTGTGGATAGGCAGATCCGTGAAGAGAGGCTTGATAAAGTCCTTGAGGCAGCTGGTTTTGAGATACGTCAGCCTGGCTGCTCGGCCTGTTTGGCTATGAACGACGATAAGGTGCCATCTGGCAAATGGTGCGTCTCGACGAGCAACCGCAACTTCGAGGGCCGACAGGGTCCGGGTGCCCGTACCATCCTCTCCAGTCCGCTTACCGCAGCAGCTGCTGCCATAACTGGAGTAATAACTGACCCCCGAGAGCTTCTATGAAACAGAAATTCAATATCATTACCAGCACCTGCGTCCCTCTGCCCATAGAGAACGTAGATACCGACCAGATTATTCCTGCCCGTTTCCTGAAAGTGACTGACAAGGCGGGCTTAGGCGAGAACCTGTTCCGTGATTGGCGTTACGACAAGGACGGCCAGCCTGTGAAGGATTTTGTACTCAATGATCCTACATATGCCGATAGCGTTATCCTCGTGGCAGGTCGCAACTTCGGCTCCGGCAGCAGTCGCGAGCATGCCGCCTGGGCCATTGCTGGCTACGGCTTCCGGGTGGTCATCAGCAGTTTTTTTGCCGATATTCACAAGCAGAACGAGCTGAACAACTTCGTCTTGCCCGTACAGGTGAGCAAGGACTTCCTGCAGGAGCTTTTCGGCAGCATCAAGGCCAATCCGAAGACCGAGGTCGAAGTGAACCTCCCCATGCAGACCGTCACCAACAAAGCTACGGGGCGCAGCGAGCATTTCGACATCAATGGCTATAAGAAACATTGCCTCATCGAGGGACTCGACGATATCGATTTCCTCGTGGAAAACCGAACGAAAACAGAACGATGGGAACAAGCGAACAAATAGATAAACACCAGCGCATTCCTCCTTTCATAGAGATTATGGACTCCACGCTTCGCGATGGCGAACAGACCAGCGGCGTGAGTTTCCTGCCTCATGAGAAGCTGATGATTGCCCGCATGCTGCTGCGTGACCTGAACGTCGATCGCATCGAGGTGGCGTCGGCACGTGTCAGCGACGGCGAGAAGGAGGCTGTGAAGATGATTTGCCGCTATGCCCGCCAGATAGACCGCTTGGAGAGCGTAGAGGTGCTGGGCTTCGTCGATGGCCACACATCGGTCGATTGGCTGGTGGATGCGGGTGCCTGCACGCTCAATCTTCTGGCGAAGGGCTCGTTGCGCCATTGCCGTGAGCAGCTGGGTAAGACGCCCGAGGAACACATCAACGACATCAAGGCCGTCATCAGCTATGCCCATTCGAAGGGCGTAGGCGTGAACATCTACCTGGAAGACTGGTCGAGCGGCATGAAGGACTCGCCTGAATATGTCTATCAGCTGATGGATAGCCTCACCCAACTCTCCTCCTTTGGGGAGGGGCAGGTAGGCCGTTTCATGCTCCCCGACACGCTGGGCATTATGAACCCCTTGCAGGTCATCGAGTATTTCCGCAAGATGCTGAAGCGCTATCCCCAGGTGCACTTCGACTTCCATGCGCACAACGACTACGATCTGGCTGTGAGCAACTCGCTGGCAGCAGCATTGAGCGGAGCCCGAGGCCTGCATGTCACGGTGAACGGGCTGGGCGAGCGTTGTGGTAATGCGCCGCTGTCGAGCGTGCAGGTCATCCTGAAGGATCAGTTCAACGCCAAGACCAATATCAACGAGGAGAAGATGATGGACGTGAGCCGCCTCGTGGAAAGCTATAGCGGTATCGCCATCGCCCCCAACCAGCCCATCATCGGCGATAATGTCTTCACCCAGGTGGCAGGCGTACATGCCGACGGCGACCAGAAGGGCGGCCTCTATCACAACGCGTTGGTGCCTGAGCGTTTCGGACGCAAGCGCGAGTATGCGATGGGAAAGACCAGCGGGCGGGCCAACATTGCCCGCAACCTGCAGGAGCTGGGACTGGAGCTGACGCCTGAGCAGACCCAGCGCGTCACCCGTCGTATTACCGAGCTGGGCGACCGCAAGGAGGTGGTCACGCAAGACGACCTGCCTTTCATCGTGAGCGACGTGCTGAAACATGATGTAAGCGAGGATAAGGTGAAACTTGTCAGCTACCAGGTTTCATTGGCTTACGGACTGAAGCCGTTGGCAAACGTGAAGATCGAGATTAACGGGCAGCAGTACGAAGGACATTCCTCGGGCGACGGTCAGTACGACGCTTTCGTGAAGGCCATACGCAAGATATACAAGGAGTATCTCGACCGCACCTTCCCGCTTCTGGAGAACTACGCCGTTACCATTCCCCCTGGAGGTCGTACCGACGCTCTGGTGCAGACCGTCATCACGTGGCAGATGCCCGACGGACGTCCGCTGCGCACCCGAGGTCTCGATGCCGACCAGACTGAGGCAGCCATCAAGGCAACCATCAAGATGCTGAATATTATTGAGAACGACACAAGTACAAGGATATGAAACTGAAGATTGCCATCTTGCCGGGCGACGGAATAGGCCCGGAGATCATGAAGCAGGGCGTGGCTGTGATGAAGGCCATAGCCAGCAAGTTCGGACACGACTTCACCTGCGAGGAGGCGCTGGTGGGAGCCTGTGCCATCGACGCCGTAGGCGACCCCTATCCGAAGGAAACCCACGAGGTGTGTATGCAGGCCGATGCCGTGCTTTTTGCTGCTGTGGGCTCGCTGAAGTACGACAACGACCCTACGGCGCCCATCCGTCCTGAGACGGGTCTGCTGGCTATGCGCAAGCAGCTGGGCCTCTTCGCCAATGTACGTCCTGTGGCAACGTTCGACTGCCTGCTCCACAAGTCGCCGCTGAAGGAGGAGCTGCTTCGCGGAGCCGATTTCGTTGTCCTTCGCGAGCTGACTGGTGGCATGTATTTCGGCGAGAAATATCAGGACAACGACAAGGCCTACGATACTGACATCTACACCCGTCCCGAGATTGAGCGCATCCTGAAGGTGGCCTTCGAGATGGCACAGGACCGTCGTAAGCACCTCACCGTCGTCGATAAGGCCAATGTGCTGGCCTCTTCGCGCCTGTGGCGACAGATAGCCAAGGAGATGGAACCGCAATATCCCGATGTCACCACTGACTATATGTTCATCGACAACGCCTCGATGCGCGTGCTGACCGAGCCTCGCTTCTTCGACGTCATCGTCACGGAAAACACCTTTGGCGACATACTCACCGATGAGACCTCGTGCATCACAGGCTCTATGGGCCTGCAGCCCTCATCGTCGCTGGGCCTGCACACACCGCTCTTCGAGCCCGTACATGGCTCGTGGCCCCAGGCAGCAGGTCAGAACCTCGCCAATCCCGTAGCGCAGATACTCTCAGCCGCCATGCTCTTAGAGCACTTCGGACTGACGGAGGAAGGCAGTCTGGTCCGAAAGGCCGTCGATGCCTCGCTGGAAGCCAATGTCCGCACCCCAGAGATTCAGGTCGAGGGCGGCGCACACTACGGCACGCGCGAAGTGGGAGAGTGGATAACGGACTTCATCTTAAATGAGAAATGATAAATGTTGAATTGCTGAAAATGAAAAAAGCTTGGTTGCTGTGTTTGTCATTTATCATTTACTTTTTGTCATTTAGCCCAGCAGGAGCACAGACGCCTCAGCAATGGCGCGACTCGCTCTCTACGCTCAACAGGATGATAGCCTCCGAACCGCAGAGTACGGACTTGCGGCTGAAGAAGGCAGCTGTGAACATCGAGTTGCAGCAATGGGACTATGCCGTCGAGGAGTACGGGCGTGTGCTCGAGCTTGACGACAAGAACCTCTCGGCGCTCTATTTCCGCGCCTACTGCTACAACCACCTGCGCCGCTTTGACTTGGCTCGTGCCGACTACGAGCACTTCCTCCAGATAGTGCCTCGCCACTTCGATGCGCAGCTGGGACTGGCCATGGCCAAGCGCAACCTCGGCAAGGCCTTGGAGACACAGGACGAGCTCAATCGCCTGGTG
Source organism: uncultured Prevotella sp. (assembly GCA_905233825.1). GTDB lineage: Bacteria > Bacteroidota > Bacteroidia > Bacteroidales > Bacteroidaceae > Prevotella. The sequence goes on from CAJOFE010000022.1 coordinate 21,236, forward strand.
GAGATGTATCCCGACTCCGCGCTGGCCTATGCTGCCCGTGCCGGTTTCGAGCAGGAGCAGAAGCAATACGACCTCGCCCTCTACGACTGGGATGAAGCCATCAGTCGCTCTGCCCATCCTACGGAATACCTCCTCTCGAAATACACCGTCCTCTGGGCTATGAAGCGCTACGATGAAGCCCGCCGCCTGCACGACGAGCTCATCAAGTCAGGCATTCCCCGCTCCGTTCTTGAGCGCCTGCAGACCACTAAAAACTGATTTCTGTCATAGCGCGGATTTCGTTTGTAAAAACCGTGCTAAATACAATTTTAAACGCTCCAAAATCAATTCTGGACGTGGCTAAATGCATTTAGCGCGGCTCAAATGAGGTTGGGGGGTGCGATTTTGCGTCGCTGTTTTTTGCACAAAGTATAGGAAAAAACACCAAAAATGGGGGCGTACGTGTCTTTTTATGCCTGTAAAAGCAGGATTTTGATGCATTTTGTACCCTTTCCAAGCGTTAGCATCTCGGGTGCCTTGTGTCTGCTGATATCGTATCTTGTTGTATTTCAGCTTTTTAGGTAAATTAATGATGACCAATCATTACAATTACAGTTATTACAGTTAGTTTTTTGAGGGGTGCCATTTCCTATATATTATATATAACTATTTATATATCAATAAGTTATATAGTATTATAAGATATGTCACACCCTCATTTTTTAATTGTAATAACTGTAATTGTAATAGACTCAGCCGTTACTCACTCACGTCATCGGGGTTGTCGGGCTTCTCATGGAAGATTTTGTGGTGGATGAAGTCGGAGCCTTCGAGGCAGAGGAGTACCAGGGCGGTGGCTACTACCGAGAGCACATACATGCCTGCGCCTGCCGCCATGCCAATGGCCGAGGTGACCCATAGGCCTGCTGCCGTGGTGAGGCCCTTGACGGCGTTCTTCTGGAAGATGATGCAGCCAGCTCCGATGAAGCCGATGCCGCTGACTACCTGGGCTGCGATACGCGAGGGGTCGCGCTGGACGCCCGGAATGCCGATGAAATCGTCGAATCCGTAGAGCGACAGCACCATAAAGAGGCCGCTGCCTAAGCCTACGAGGAAATGGGTGCGGAAGCCTGCTTCCTTCGAGCGGTATTCGCGCTCCAGTCCGATGGCACCACCCAGCAGGGCAGCTACCACGATGCTTAATATGTGTTCTCCTGTCATCTCAATTTGCAATTTTCAATCTTCAAAGTATGGGTTCATTTGTACTTCATCGCCTATCATGGTGGCAGGGCCGTGGCCGGTATAGACTTTCACGTCGGCAGGTAGCGTGGCTACCACATGATGGAGACTGTCCATAAGCTGCTGCCACGAGCCTCCCTCCAGGTCTGTACGCCCTACACTCATGCGGAAGAGGGTGTCGCCAGCAAAGAGCACTTTCTCGCTCTCGATATAGAAGATGACGCTACCTGGCGAGTGGCCTGGCGTGTGGAGCACCTTCAGCTGATGACTGCCAAAGGCAATCAGCTCGCCGTCGGTCAGCTGGGAGCCCAAGGGGGGCATCTGCCTTTCGTAAGAGACGCCGAGGAACCCCGCCACCTGCTCGCTCATGTTCTCGTAGATGAAGTTGTCGGCCTGATGCAGCCGCGGCCTGATGCCGAACTCTTCGTAGAGGGTGTCGAGGCCGAAAATGTGGTCGAAGTGGGCATGGGTACACAACACGTGGCGCAGGGTGAGACCGTTGTCCTTGATGTATTGCGCGACGGCCTTGCGCTCGTTGCCGAAGAAGGCTCCGCAGTCGATGACCACGGCCTCCTGCGTCTCGTCGTTCACGATGAAACAATTCTCCTGAACGGGATTACATACAAATGTCTTGATGTTGATCATAGCGGCAGATAGATACAATATTTCTCTTTGAACCATTCTTCCTGGAACCATTCGCTCAGGGCCTGCACCTGTACGATGCGCTTGTAGGGGCGCGTCTCTTCCTGCAGATCGCCGCCTTTCAGGCAGATAATGCCGTTGGGCAGGGCGTTGCGTTGCTCCTTGGCGATGTTCTTCTTCACCATGCGTGTGAGGTCGGGCAGGGGCATCACGGCGCGGCTTACCACGAAGTCGTACTTCCCTTTCTCCTCCTCGCCACGCCGATGGATGGGCGTGCAGTTCGTCAATCCGATGGCCTGACACACCTCCTGGGCCACGCGTATCTTCTTGCCCGTACCGTCGATGAGCGTGAACTGGCATTCTGGGAACAGGATGGCCAGGGGGACGCCTGGGAAGCCGCCGCCCGTGCCGAAGTCGAGAATCTGTGTGCCCGGCTTGAAGTGCAGCAGCTTGCCGATGGCCATAGAGTGGAGCACGTGGTGTTCGTAGAGGTTGTCGATATCGCGGCGCGAGATGACGTTGATCTTCTCGTTCCAGTCGTGGTAGAGTTCGTCGAGGGCATACAGCTGCTTTGTCTGTTGCTCTGTCAGTTCGGGGAAATACTTCTTGATCAGTTCCATGCTGCAAAGGTACAACTTTTTTGTTGTTTTCCTGCAATAACTCTAAAAAAATTCGTACCTTTGCACCCGTAAAAAGAATAAAGTAAATAACAAAAGGTTGAAATAGACTGATATGAAGAAATTATCGATGATGATGCTGGCCCTGCTGGTAGGAGTGCTCTCCGCATCGGCTCGTCCTGCCACAAAGGGAGTGATAAGGATGACACAGCCCGACGGCTCGATCGTGAGCCTGCGACTGCATGGTGATGAGTACCGCCATTGGAATACGACGGACGACGGCTACTCGATTGTGAAGAATGCCGAGGGTTACTATGTGTATGCGCGAATGGAGAACGGTCAGCTGGCGCCTACGGAGATAGTAGCCCACGATGCTGCTGACCGCACTCCCGAGGAGGTGGCCTATATTGAGCAGACAGGACGATTGGTGCCTGAGATGACGGCTGCCATGCGGCAATGGCGGGAAAACAACGTGGCTGCACAGGCTAGGGCTCGCGGGGCAAACCACGCCCAGCACTATGACTATGATAAATTCAGGGGACTGGTTATTCTCGTGGAGTATAGCGACTGCCAGTTCAGCCTGGATAACTATCAGGAAATCATGGATGAAATGATTAACCAGGACAACTACGAGGGTAACGAATTTACCAACTTCCAGCTGTATAACCAGACGATTACGTGTGTAGGTAGTATGCGTGACTATTTTCGCGACAACTCCAACGGCATCTTCGTGCCTTCGTTCAACGTCGTAGGCCCCGTACAGATAGACCATAGCCAGTATTTCGACGAGGAAGTGAGTAGCGATTTTGAAGCTATGCAGATTCTGGGCAATGTGATGGTCTCGGCCTGTCAGGCTGCCGACTCGTTGGTGAATTTCAAGGACTATGATACCGACAATAATGGTACGGTAGATATGATTTACTTCATTTTCTCCGGTCTGCCTTCCTATATTCCGGGAAACAATCCGGACCTGTTGTGGCCCCATCAGTCAGACATTTCTTATCTGAACAAGCGTTGCGACGGCGTTAAGCTGGGGCGCTATGCCTGCTCTACCGAACTCTTCGGCTATGAATCGACGGGATGGAGCGTGTTAGAGGGCATCGGTACCATGTGTCATGAGTTCAGCCATGTGCTGGGCTTGCCCGACTTCTACGATACCGACTATGAGGATCAAGGGCAGAGTGTGCATCCTAATGATTGGTCGGTGATGGCTGGTGGCGAGGGTCATGATTATGGTCGTAGGCCCTGTGGCTACTCGCTTTTCGAGCGCTATGCCTTAGGCTTTGCATATCCCCAGGTCATCAACGAGGTTGGCAGCTACACGCTGGAGCCGCTTCATGAGAGCAATACAGGCTTCCGCATCAATACGCCCCAAATGAAGGAATACTTCATCCTGGAAAACCGTCAGAAGGTGAAGTGGGATGCAAAGCTGCCGGGAGAGGGCATGCTGGTGTTCCGCGTTGATTCTACCAGTTCTGCCGTGTGGAAGGACAATACGATTAACGCCAATCCTAATCATAACTACTATGAACTGCTACGTGCGAAGGGATATCTGGGTGCGGACAGTCCCTATGACCCCTTCCCTGGTGCTGGCAACGTGACGCAGCTCGACAATGAGACGTCGCCTGCCAATCTGTTGACGTGGAGGAAGAAATACTCGCCGATTGGACTGGAGAATATTCAGGAGCAGGACGGCGTTGTCACGTTCGATGCCTTCGATGCTAATGTGCTTCGTTATATTTCCATACCCGAGAAAATAACCTTGAACGTGGGTATGAGTATGATCCTGAACGTAGAACACAAGCCGCTGAATGCTCCTTACGAAGTTGTGTGGACCTCTGACGATGAGAGTGTGGCAACAATCGGAGGAAAAGATAGTGGATGGGTGACAGCTGTAAGCGAGGGCGTGGCCCACGTGACGCTTACTGCCAACGACTCGTTGACGGCAGTATGTACGGTTACGGTCACTAACTATCCTGTTATTGACTGCATAGCCGACATGAAACAGCAAGAGGAGGGCACAGAGGCCTTGCTGCGGATTGATGCTCATGTGCTTTATGTGAATGGAGAAGATATGTATATACGGGATGGAACGGGCAGCATCATCCTGAGCGGTATGGGGCTGAAATTCTCTAAAGACGATTTGCTTCTTGGCTCTATTTACGGACGCTACACGTTGCGTGACGGAATGCCTGTATTCGAAGCCGTAGAGGGCAAGACCGATGCTTCAGGTGTATATACGATTATTTCTATGGAGGTTCAGCCTTATCCCCTGCATATCAGTCAGTTGTCGGAACGATATTATGCCGATATGGTGAAGGTGCAGAAGGTACAGCTTGTGAATGATGGCGGCGTATATGCCGTATTAGGCGACAGACGCATTCGACTGTACAATCCGTTTAAGATTAAAAATGTGAAGGTGCCTACCGATTTGAGCAAACGCTATGACGTGACGGCTATCTTTGGTACGGATAGAGTGAACGGAGAACTGATAGAAGAACTCTATCTGCTGAAGTCGCCTGAGCAGGTTGACTATACTGAGCTGACAGGCATCAGCCTGCCTGAGACGCTTGAGCTAAACGTGGGACGAACGAAACAGCTGGAACCGACGCTGACACCTACTGATGCTGATGTGTTCCTTGTGTGGTCGTCCAGCGACGAGAGGGTGGCTACGGTCGATCAGAGAAGTGGTTGGGTGAAAGCATTGGATGACGGCATCGCCTACATTACTGTAACCAATCTGGAGAATGGTTTGTCAGCAACCTGTAAGGTCATTGTGGGCGATGCGTCGTACATAAAGGAAAATATTGCTGAATTTAAAAAGTTGCAGGAAGGAACAGAAGCTATACTACAGCTCAAGGATGCACAGGTGCTGTTTGTCAGTAATGAATATGCCTATGTGCGCGATGCTACAGGTGCTATTTGCTTTGCCAATACCGGACTTCCGTTGAAAGCCGATGATATTCTCAATGGTGAAATATATGGTCAGTATGTTCTGAGAGCTGAGCCCACACTATTGTCGGTTGAGGTTTTTACTAATGATAATAACTATACGGTGACTGAAGGTGAAGAGGTGCAGCCCCGTGAGGTGGAGGTAACTAACTTGACGGAAGCCGACCTCGCCGATTTGGTGGTGTTGAGGAATGTAGAGATGACAACTGTTGAAGGTCTACCAGGTATCTATGTTAGTGACGGCAGCAAGCATATACGTCTCTATAACGACTTCAAGATTAAGAACATTCTGATGCCTAAAGACTATGAGGGCAAACACTACGACCTGACGGGCATTCTGCGCCTCAATGTGATAGCTTCAGATGGCGTGGTGACACTTCTGCTGGCTTTGACGAAGTCGCCTGAGGAAGTAGGAGCTCCTGATGGAGTGATGTCCGTTCTACGACCTGATGAAGGGACTGTAGAGATTTACACTTCCGACGGTCGTCTGCTCATCCAGACCAAGATGAGCCAGTTGTCGCAGCTGCAGTTGAAGCGTGGCGTCTATGTGGTGAAGACGGCTGACCGTATTGTGAAGATGGTGATGCCTTAACGTAACGTGCACATGGAGAAACAAAACTTGAAGGCAGCATTATTCGACCTCGATGGCGTGGTGTTCGACACAGAGCCGCAGTATTCCGTGTTCTGGGGCTCACAATGTCGCCTTTATCACCCTGAGCATCCCGGACTGGAGCATGAGATCAAAGGCTCTACGCTTGATCAGATATTCGACTTGGCCTGGAGCGGTCCGTTGGAGAAGGAAAGGGCAGTAGTGGTGGAGCGTCTGAATGCCTTTGAGGCGCAGATGCACCTTGACTATGTGGAGGGCTTCGAGGAATTCATCAACGACCTGCGCCAGCATGGCGTGAAGACGGCCGTAGTGACCAGCTCGAACCGTCAGAAAATGGAGAACGTCTATCAGAAGCATCCCGAGTTCCGCGAGCTCTTCGATGAGATTCTCACCAGCGAGGATTTTGCCGAGAGCAAGCCGTCGCCCGACTGCTACCTGCGTGCAGCCCAGCGTTTCAATGCTGAGCCGACGGAGTGTGTAGTCTTCGAGGACAGCATTAATGGGCTCCGTTCCGGTTGTGCAGCCGGCATGATGGTGGTGGGGCTGCTCACCACTAATAAGCTTGATGCCGTAAAGCCAATTAGTAATTATCAGATAGAGAATTATAATCATTTTGATTACGATAAACTTTTAACTATTCACTTTAAACTATACATTAAATGGCAGGATATTTAGTAAGTGACGAGCGCAAGGTGACCACACGCCGTTTTATTGAAATGAAGCAGAAGGGAGAGAAAATCTCCATGCTCACCAGCTATGACTTCACGATGGCAGGTATAGTCGATCGTGCCGGCATCGATGGCATTCTCGTTGGCGACTCCGCCTCGAATGTGATGGTGGGCAACGCCACTACATTGCCCATGACCGTCGATCAGATGATCTATCACGCACGGGCCGTGGTCAATGGCGTGAGACGCGCCCTCGTAGTGTGCGACATGCCTTTCGGTAGCTATCAGACAGGCGTGCACGACGGCGTTTGTAATGCTATCCGCATCATGAAGGAGAGTGGTTGCGACGCCCTGAAGATGGAGGGTGGGGTAGAGATACTCGATACGGTAAAGGCCATCCTCGATGCTGGCATTCCCGTGATGGCTCACTTAGGACTGACCCCCCAAAGCATCAACAAGTTTGGTGGCTATGCCGTACGTGCTAAGGAAGAGAAGGAGGCCGCTAAGTTGCTCAGCGATGCCAAGGCGCTCTCCGAAGCTGGCTGCTTTGCTGTCACATTAGAGAAGGTGCCCGCCGCGCTGGCCGAGCAGGTGACGCGTGAGGTTAGCGTGCCCACTATCGGCATCGGAGCAGGCAACCATTGTGACGGACAGATTCTCGTCGTGGCCGACATGTTGGGTATGACGCAGGGCTTCTCGCCCCGTTTCCTGCGTCGCTATGCCGACCTGAATACCGTCATTACCGATGCCGTAGGACAATATGTTACCGACGTGAAGAGTGGCGACTTCCCCAATGAACAGGAGAGCTATTAGGAATTTGGAATTAAGAATTTAGATTTAAGATTTTAGAATTGAGAATTAAGAATTAAGAAATAGGATGGATAAGGTAGGACGATACGAGTTTCTGGCCGAGCCGTTCCATTGTGATTTCAGCGGACGGCTGTTCATGGGGCACTTGGGCAACCACATGCTTAATGCTGCCGACTTCCATAGTACCGACCGCGGCTTTGGCATGAAATATCTTATGACCATCCAGCGTTCTTGGGTGCTCTCGCGCTTAGCCATCGAGATGAACGAGATGCCTGCACAATACACCCGTTTCCGTGTGGAGACCTGGGTGGAGAATGCCATGCGTTTCTTCACCAGCCGCAACTTCCGTGTCTGCTCGTCTGATGGAGAGAAGGTGTTTGGCTACGGACGTAGCATCTGGGCGATGATTGATACGGAGACGCGCCAGCCTACCGACATTTTCTCTATCGATAATGGTGCCATCAACGACTGGATTGTCAAGGATGGGGAATGTCCCATCCAGAAAGGCGGTCGCGTAAAGATGTCGGAAGAAGCCAAGCTGGTGCGCACCATCGATACCTATTATAATGATGTCGATATCAACGGGCATATCAACTCCGTGAAATATATCGAGCATGTGCTCGACCTCTGGCCGCTCGACTGGTATCAGCAGCATCGGATTCGTCGCTTTGAGATTGCCTATGTGGCGGAGGCTCATGCCGGCGACCAGCTCTCTTTCTATCGTGAGCAGGAGGCTGAAGGAGCCTTCAACGTTCGTATCGTAAAAACAGGCGATGTAGAGGTGGCTCGTGCTGCTGTTCATTTTGCGTAAAGAAAGAACTACAATAACAATATAGGACAACATTTGTATGAAAAAGATACTCTTATTCGCTGTCGTAGGGCTAATGCCCCTTGCAGCACGGGCTCAGACGGTTGAGCTTGACGACCCCGTACTGAAAGCCAAGTTAGAGGCTTATCAGCAAGAACTGGCTCCCCTCAAGGCTCAGATGGATACCATCGTGGCTCAGGTGCGTAGCCGTAGGATAAAAGAAGAACTGATGGACTCTGTCGTGGCCGTCTATGAGGCTTTGAGTGAGAAGGTAGAGGCCCGTCAGATGGAAATCATCCGCGAGAACTTGGATAACATGATTCCTGCGGCCTTCATTGGCGATATGGCCTACAGCCTGAGCTACGACCAATTGAAGGAATTGTGTAATCCAGCCCGTCCTTTTTATAATCATCCAGCCATGAAGCTACCCAAGCGACTGTTGGAGGGACTGGAGAAGCGTTTGCCAGGCAAGCTCTTTACAGATATGACCATCCCCGATATGGACGGTAAGGAGCGCAAACTGAGCGAGTGGCTCGGTAAGGGCCAATATGTGCTGATTGATTTCTGGGCCTCGTGGTGTGGTCCCTGTCGGCAGGAGATGCCTAACGTGGTAGCTAACTATGCCAAGTATCACGACAAGGGTTTCGAGATTATCGGTATCAGTTTCGATCGTACTGCCGAGCCGTGGAAAAAGGCCGTTGAGCAGATGAAAATGACGTGGCCGCAGCTCTCCGACCTTGGTTACTGGCAGTCAGCAGCCGTTGATGTCTATGGCATCAGTTCCATCCCTGCCAGCATTCTCTTTGATGGTGAGGGCAAAATCATAGCTACCGACCTGCGAGGCGATAAGCTGGGGCAGAAACTTCAAGAGCTCTACGGGTTCTAATGTAATAGGATGATAAATTGTCACTTAGCTTGACTAATACCGGCTTTCCTTCTTCATGACGTGCACATGGAGGAGAAAACCCAATAGGATGAGGCATAAGGGGATGAGGAGCAGCATGTTGACAAAGGTCAGATGCAGCAGGTGGAGAGTCAGCAAAAGGGCGACTCCGAACATCATCAAGCCCATTCCAAGGTGTTTTTTAAGCCATTTCATATAAAAATACGCTAAATCGGGTGCAAAAGTACGAAAAAGTTTTTGCTAATTCGCAAAAAATGAGTACCTTTGCACCCGCATTTTGCAAAAATAACATTTATAAACAATTAAACAACGTATGAATCAGTACGAAACCGTTTTCATTTTAACTCCCGTTTTGTCTGACGATCAGACAAAGGAAACGGTCGAAAAGTTCAAGAAGGTGCTCACCGACAACGGTGCAGAGATTGTGAACGAAGAGGCCTGGGGACTGAAGAAACTGGCTTACCAGATTGAGAAGAAGACCAGCGGGTTCTATTTCCTGATGGAATTCAAGGCAGAGCCAGAAGTGATCAAGACATTGGAGACATCTTTCCGTCGCGACGAGAAGGTGATTCGCTTCCAGACTGTGAAGCTCGACAAGTATGCTGCCGAGTATGCAGAGAAGCGCCGCAAGAAGTATCAGACTAAAGTAGAGGAGGCTTAAATCATGGCAGAACAATCAGAAATCCGTTATCTCACCGCTCCTTCTATCGACACGAAGAAGAAGAAGTATTGCCGCTTCAAGAAGCTGGGCATCAAGTATGTGGATTATAAAGATCCCGAGTTCCTGAAGAAGTTCCTCAACGAGCAGGGAAAGATTCTGCCCCGTCGCATCACTGGTACTTCGCTGAAGTTCCAGCGCCGCGTGGCTCAGGCCGTGAAGCGTGCACGTCAGATTGCATTGCTGCCTTACGTAACCGACATGATGAAGTAAAACTTTAGGAGGACGCAAGACTATGGAATTGATTTTGAAAGAAGATATTATCGGTCTGGGATTTAAGAACGATATCGTAAACGTGAAGTCGGGCTATGGCCGCAACTACCTGATTCCTCAGGGCAAGGCTGTCATCGCCTCTGAAAGTGCCAAGAAGGTGCTGGCCGAGAACCTGAAGCAGCAGGCCCACAAGCTGGCTGCACAGAAGGCTGCCGCCGAGGAGCGCGGCAACGCTCTTGCTGGTGTGGCTCTGACCATCGCCGCCAAGGTGAGCACCACGGGTCAGCTCTATGGCTCGGTGAACACCGCTACCGTGGCTGAGGAGCTGAAGAAGCTGGGCCATGACATCGACCGCAAGATTATCACCATGCGCGACATCAAGAAGGTGGGTGAGTATGTGGCTCTGGTACACTTCCACAAGGAGGTTACCGCCGAGATTCCCGTTACCGTCATCGCCGAGGGTGAGCCCGAGGTCGCCGCTCCCGTAGTGGAGGAGGCTCCTGTTGTCGTGGAAGAGGCTTCCGTTGAGGAGGCTCCCGTCGCCGAGGAGGAGGAAGCTCCCGCAGCTGAGTAACAACGCTGTAAAGCATCATTGATATTACAACGCTCGTCCCAGTCACTTGTCTAGTGGCTGGGATTTCTTTTGTGTGATGATGTAAAGGGATTAGTGCTTCTCTTGTAGCAGGTCGGGACGTAGGCGACGGGTGCGCTCTATGGCCTGCTCCAGTTCCCAGTTGCGTATCTTGGCCTCGTTGCCGCTGAGCAGGATGTCGGGAACCTTCCAGCCCTTATACTCTGCCGGGCGGGTGTAGATAGGTGCTGCCAGAAGATCATCCTGGAAACAGTCGCTAAGGGCACTCTGCTCGTCGCCGATGACGCCAGGCACGACACGTACGATGGCATCGGCCATGATGGCTGCTGCCAGTTCACCGCCCGTGAGCACATAGTCGCCGATGCTGATCTCTCGGGTGATGAGATGGTCGCGCACGCGCTGGTCTATGCCTTTGTAATGACCGCAAAGGATGATGATGTTCTGCAGAAGCGACAGCTCGTTGGCCACATGCTGATTGAACTGTTCGCCGTCGGGCGAGGTGAATATGACTTCGTCATAATCCCGTTCAGCCTTCAATGCCGTAATGCAACGGTCGATAGGCTCGCATTGCATCACCATACCGGCAGAACCGCCATAGGGATAATCATCAACGCGACGCCACTTGTCTAAAGTGTAGTCGCGCAGATTATGCAGGTGTATCTCTGCCAGTCCTTTTTTCTCGGCACGAGCAAGAATGCTCTCGTGCACGAAGCCCTCAATCATCTCGGGCAGGACGGTGATAATGTCTATCCTCAAAGGAATTAGGGATTAAGGGTTGGAAGCCAGAACTATCCAAGATACTTCATCAGGATTCGTGCATTGCCTGAGTCACGCAGCTTAGCAATACTCTTCTCGCGAATCTGGCGTACACGCTCGCGGGTCAGTCCCAGCTGATCGCCAATCTCCTCTAAGCCTTTCTCGTGGCAGCCAATACCGAAGCACTCGCGGATAATGGTGATCTCGCGCTCTTTCAGCACCTTCGAGAGTACGGCATTCAGCTCCTGAGCCATCGATTCGTGATCAACTTGGCGGTCGGTACGACTGTCATCGCCTGAAGCCATGACGTCGAGCATGCAGTTATCCTCGCCGTCCTGGAAGGGAGCGTCGATACTGACGTGGTGGCTGTCAGCCTGCATGGACTGGCCAATCTTCTCCTCGTCCATGTCGGTAACTTCGGCCAGCTCACTTACTGAGGGGTGGCGCTGGAACTCCTGCTCGAACTTGTTGATCTCGTGACTAATCTTATTGAGTGAGCCAACCTGGTTCAGGGGCAGACGCACGATGCGGCTCTGCTCGGCAATGGCCTGCAGAATACTCTGGCGAATCCACCATACGGCATAAGAGATGAACTTGAAACCGCGTGTTTCGTCAAACTTCTGGGCAGCCTTAATAAGGCCGATATTACCCTCGTCGATGAGGTCAGTAAGCGTGAGCCCTTGATGCTGATATTGCTTGGCAACCGAGACAACGAAACGCAGGTTTGCCGTCACCAGCTTGTCCTTGGCACGCTCTCCCTCAGGACCTCCCTTACGTATTTTCTGCGCCAGCTCAATCTCCTCGTCTATGCTGATGAGGGGGGCACGGCCGATTTCTACGAGGTACTTGTCGAGGGCTTCGCTCGAACGGTTGGTGATGCTTTTCTGAATTTTAAGTTGTCTCATCCTTTACTTCTCCTTGTTAAATTGCGTCTTAAATGCCTGAATTTTAGACTCATACGTAAATAGTCCTCAAAAAGGCGGTGCAAAGTTACAAAAAAAAGCAATAAGTTGTACGCCTGCGTAATACTTTTTATGTTAAAAAAACAAAATACACAATTACAATCGGAGTCTGTGGTCAATGCAAGAGGGAAGTTCTTCCTCGTAATGACTTACCATGATAAGCGTCTGGGTAGGGTCAGCACAATAGTCGTTGATGATGTCTTTAACCAGTTGCTGACGTTGCATATCCAACCCATGCATAGGTTCGTCGAGAATGAGCAGACTGGGATTCTTGACAAAGGCCCGGCATACCAGCACCAATCGTTGTTCGCCGCTGGATAGTTGTAAGAAAGAGCGGTCGGCTAAATCGGCAATGTTGAATGTTTCCATCCATTGCAGGCATTGTTGGCGTTCATCCTCGTTCATGCGCACATAGAGCCCTACGGTATCTTTCAGGCCGCTGGCAACAATGTGGATGGCGGGCAGGTTACGGCGATAGGAGCGGTGAAGCTCAGGGGATACATAGCCGATGTGACGCTTGATCTCCCAGATGCTTTCGCCCGTACCTCGCTGATGACCGAACAAGGCGATGTTGCAGGCATAGGACTGGGGATTGTCGGCACAAACCAACGAGAGCAGGGTGGATTTTCCACTACCGTTGCGCCCGGATAGTGCCCAATGCTCACCTTGACATACCGTCCATGAAAGACGGTCGAGAATGGTACGCTCACCATAGCGGATGGAGACATCTGTCATGCGGATGACTTCAGGAGAGTGGTGAGTGGTGAGTGGTGAGGGGAGAGAGGTGGACGACAAGGGGCGACGGAATTCCTGTTCATCGGTAGTCCAGATAATTTCATCTGCAAAATCGGGAATCTCTCCAGGACGCGCCACTATCAAATAGAGCTTCATGCCCTGCTCCTTCAATTGCCTGAGTAGTTGGCTGAGCATGGTACGTGCTTCTGCATCCAGTCCGATAAAGGGATTGTCGAGGATAAGTATCTCAGGATTAGCCATCAGGGTTTTCACCAGTTGCATCTTGCGAAGCTCGCCGCTGGAAAGAGAAATGACGTACTTACCGAGTAGCGCCTCCATGCCTAACAGCTGATAGAGGCGTTGCAGGTTTTGCCGTCGGGTAGGGGTGTCGCTGCCAGAGAGGAGGAATGAGCGTTCGAGGGCATCTGCCACGTAGGGCGTTTCTTCCTCGATGTCGTGCTGGTTCCATCGTTGTTGCAGATAGTAGCTGCGGTCGGTGATGGTGCCATAGGTGTCGCAGAAAGCCACATAACGCACACTATCACTATGCAGCTCACGTCGCATGCGTTCTACCATCAGCGTCTTGCCGCTGGCATTCAGTCCGGCGATGGCTATTGTTTTGGTTTCCATACCTTTGTCTGGTTCTTGTTCACGAAATCCTTCCACCCTCTGTAGTGTGGCGCATCGGTATTGGGACGCCCCATTTGTAGGTAATGACAGTAGGCGGCAGCTAAGGCGTCGGTGGCATCCATAAACTTGCCCATTTCTTCCTCGGGAATCTTCAACAAGCGTTGCAGCATGCCGGCCACCTGTTCCTTTGATGCATTGCCGTTGCCAGTCAGAGCCATCTTGATTTTCATGGGAGCATATTCGTGAATGGGAACATCGCGTTCGATAGCAGCGGCAATGGCCACTCCTTGAGCACGGCCTAACTTGAGCATCGACTGTACGTTCTTTCCAAAGAATGGAGCCTCGATAGCCAGCTCATCGGGCAGGTAGGACTGGATGATGCCTGTTACGCGCTCGAAGATGTGGCCTAGTTTCAGGTAGGCATCGTCGAATTTGCGCAGGTCGATGATACCCATCGTCACCATTTCGGCCTGCTGGCTAACGCGCCGTGTTCCTTGCATGCCGCTTGTAACATGCAGCACACCATAGCCCATTATATTCGTTCCAGGGTCGATACCCAGTATTATCTTCTCCATAAGTGCATGCAAAGGTAATCATTTTTTGCATATTTTCCCGAAAATAAGGAATTTTCTTTTGTAATTATTTGGAAAATTCAAATATTTACATTATTTTTGCAGGCAGAAAGAACAAATCGCAATGGAAACACCAGAGAAGTTTGACTCAAACATCAATAAAAGTGATTACAAAATCCTGATTGTTGATGACGTGGTGAGTAATGTACTGTTGTTGAAAATTCTTCTCAGCAATGAGAAGTTTCAAGTGTGCACGGCCAATTGCGGAGAAATGTGTATTGAGCAGACGAAGGCAGAAATGCCTGACCTCATCTTACTTGACGTGATGATGCCAGGCATCGACGGTTTCCAGACGGCTGGTATCTTGAAGAAAGATCCTGTGACGGCTAACATCCCTATCATATTCCTGACAGCATTAAACAATCCCAGCGATTTGGTACATGGCTTCCAAGTGGGTGCTAGCGATTTCCTGACGAAACCTTTTAACAAGGAAGAGCTATTAGTGCGTGTGATGCATCAGGTAGAACTGGTGGCAGCCAAGCGTCTTATTGAGCGGCAGAATACAGAGTTGAAAGCCACGATAGGCAACCGCGACAAGATGTATTCTGTCATCGCTCACGACTTGCGTTCGCCTATGGCCAGCATCCGCATGGTGCTCAATTTGGTGGTAAGTGCCGTGACTCCCGAAGTAGTAGGTCCTGAGCTCTTTGAGTTGCTCGATAAGGCCAATAAAGAGTCGGAAGATGTTCATGACCTGTTAGATAACCTGCTGAAATGGACGAAGAGCCAGACAGGACGTCTGAGTGTGGTGACGCAAGACCTTGATCTGAATGATATCATACCTGGAGTGGTGGATATCTTTGAGATGATCGCATTGACGAAGAATATCAAGCTGGAGTATCATGGTGTTGGCTCTTTGGTTGTCCGTGCAGACAATGACATGCTGAAGACGGTGGTGAGAAACTTCATGTCGAACGCTGTGAAGTTCAGCCCGGAAGGTAGCTCCATACAGATTACCGTGAAGCAGGAGGGCGACTTCGCTAAAGTTAGCGTTCGCGATCATGGTGTGGGTATCGCACCAGATCGTTTGTCGGGAATATTCCATAAGGGTGAGACAACCTATGGCACCGGGGGCGAAGAAGGGTCAGGCCTGGGCTTGCAGTTGTGTGCCGACTTTGCCCGTAAGAATGGCGGTGACGTATCGGTAGAATCAGTACTTGGAGAAGGCTCTACTTTCAGCGTTTTTATTCCGCTGAAGAAAGGATAGGCTTCGACATAGATTTTGTGGCTTGAGAATTAAAAAAACTTAATTGGCAATAATTCTCAAGCCACAATCTCTTTTATCTCGGATAAAATGATTACCTTTGCATTCGATTTCTGAAAGACGTTTCTGTTCAGGAAACGCTACATATTTCAATGTCATTATCCCAAAACAAATTTTATACATACTATATTTATGTACACTAAGGAAGAATTAGAACAGATGGAGGTTACCCAGCTGATGGAAATTGCTGGGCAGCTGGGAGTAAAAGTGTCGCAGAACGATTCTCTGGAAACAGTAATATATGATATTTTAGACAAGGCAGCCATAGAGAGTGCAGCCAATAGCTCGGTAACGGCCAAACGTAAGCGTACACGTATCTCAAAGAAAGATACGGATCATGTGTATAGTGTCAGCGGTAAAGATGGGGAAAACCTCGACTCGAAGCCTGCAAAAGGAAAGAAGGTGGAAGCTCCCTCGCTCTTTAACGATATTCCCGTAGAGAGCAAGGAAGAGCCTGTTCAGGCAGAAGAACCTGAACAGCCTGAACAGCCTAAGAAGCGCAGGGGGAGGAAATCGAAGGCCGAGCTTGCTGCCATTGCTGCAGCAGAGGCAGAGAAGGCTGAGGCGGAAAAGGCTGCCGCAACAGCTGAGCAGCCGGCTGAAGAGGTAATTGTCGATGTTCCTGAGGCAAGCCTTGAAGAAAACAGTACAGAAGAGGCTCCCGATCGTGATATGCTGGAGCAGCTGCAAGAAAAGATGTCGCATTATCACGTTGAAAGTGAAAGAGTTCAAGGCGAGTATCAGTATGATGATGATATGGCTGATGACTATGGCGTGTGGGCTGATGATCCAAATGACGGTACCGACTTTATTACTCTGGTTGATCTTCCTATTGAAGACCAGTCAGCTATTCCTACTTTGGATATTTTCGATCGTCCTGTTGCTCCACAGCAGCCTGAAACCATGTTCCAGTCGGTTCCTGCGCCGGTTATGAATACCAATGCCAATTATGACTTCTCTGATATTATCACGGGAAATGGCGTTTTGGAGATTCTGCAAGACGGATATGGCTTCTTGCGTTCCAGCGACTATAACTATCTGTCTTCTCCTGACGACATATATGTGTCTCCGCAGCAAATAAAAAAATACTCGCTGAAGACTGGCGATGTGGTTGATTGCACGGTGCGTCCTCCGCATGACAATGAGAAGTATTTCGCCATGTCCACCGTGAATGCTATCAATGGCCGTCATCCTGAGGAAGTGCGCGACCGCGTCAGTTTCGAGCATCTCACACCGCTTTTCCCAGAGGAGAAATTCATGCTTTGTGGCAATCCGCAGACCACTAATCCTTCAACGCGCATCGTGGATCTTTTCTCTCCCATCGGTAAGGGCCAGCGTGCACTCATCGTGGCTCAGCCCAAGACTGGTAAGACCATCCTGATGAAAGACATTGCCAATGCCATCGCCGCCAACCATCCCGAGGCATACATCATGATGTTGCTCATCGACGAGCGCCCGGAGGAGGTGACCGATATGGCCCGTACCGTGAATGCTGAGGTCATCGCCTCTACTTTCGATGAGCCTGCCGACCGTCATGTGAAGATTGCCGGCATCGTATTGGAGAAAGCCAAGCGTATGGTAGAGTGTGGTCACGATGTGGTTATCTTCCTCGATAGCATCACTCGTCTTGCTCGTGCATATAATACGGTGGCTCCAGCCAGCGGTAAGGTGCTTACGGGTGGTGTCGATGCCAATGCTTTGCAGAAGCCGAAGCGTTTCTTCGGTGCTGCACGAAAGATTGAGAACGGCGGCTCGCTCACCATCATTGCTACGGCTCTCGTCGATACTGGCTCCAAGATGGATGAGGTCATCTTCGAGGAGTTCAAGGGAACAGGTAACTCTGAAATCCAGCTCGACCGCATGCTGTCGAATAAGCGTATCTTCCCGTCGATGAACTTGGTACAGTCGAGCACACGTCGTGATGACCTGCTGCAGGATCAGACCACGTTGAACCGTATGTGGATTATCCGCAAGTTCATTGCTGAGATGAATCCCATCGAGGCCATGAATACAGTTTATGACCGACTTGTACAGAGCAAGAATAATGAGGAGTTCCTCATGTCAATGAATGGTTAAAGAAATAAGTCTATGAAACATCTGATGCTTGTGTTGGCAGCATGTATGATGGTGCTTGTTGCCTGTAAGGAAAAGAAACATGTCAATGATGGTATCATCACCACCGACTATGAAATGCCAAAACCGTCAGAGGCTCCGATTGCTATGCCGGCGCAGACAAATAAGGTGGAAGTAGAATGGAAAGACAGTCGTTATGCTATTGCGATTGCACGTATGCCTGCCGACTCTCTTTCCAAGGTGACCGATGAAATTGGCCAGCAGTATATCGATAATGTGGTGAAGATTTCTATTACCCGTTCTGACGGCACATCATTCTTCAACCGTTCATTTGCAAAGTCTGCCTTTATGGAATGGTTAGAGGACGACTATCGCCTTCATGCTGTGCTTGAGGACATCACGTTCTTCGGGGTGGAGGGACAGGAACTTGTCTTTACTGCTGCCCTGAATCATCCCGCTGCTTCTGATGACGAAGCCATCGACTTGCGACTGTCCGTGAATGCACAAGGACAGGTGAATATTGGCCTTTATGATGATAATCAGCGTGATGACCTGAAGATGTCAGACGCGGAATAGCATAGCTGTTCCATGCTGTCCATCAGCAAGCTGGCTCCCTCATTTATTAGCAGTTCCGAAGGAAGGTTGCCGGTGTTTACGGCAATGGTGAAAATCCTGGCAGCCACTCCTGCACGTATCCCTAATGGAGCATTCTCAACGACGAAGGCTTCCCAAGGTTTAAGATTTCCTGCTTTCTGCAGCCCCATCAGGTAAGGATCTGGATGGGGCTTTCCTTTTTTGATGTCGTATGCCGTGACAATATGGGCATCATCTACAAAGTCCCCGTAGTCATGTAACAGCCGCGCAATGAGCGGACGCTGGCCGCTACCCGTCACTACGCCAATGGTCAGGTGGCTGTCGTGTATCTTCTGCATGAGTTCCAGGGCACCGGGCATCATGGGGGGCTTCTTCATTTCGTGGAAGATGTGCGTCTTCAGGTTGTACATCTCCTGCGCATCTTCCTCGCTGATGTCATGTCCTTGTTGTTGCTTCACCATTTGGCGAATGGTATCAACGCCTCGCTGTCCCTCGGTGGCGTAGGCATCTTCGTGAGTCATTATAATGCCATATTCCTTCATCGACTGTTCCCAGGCTATGGCATGATTAGGCATGGAGTCGTAGAGCACGCCGTCCATGTCGAAAAGCACGGCCTTGGGACATAATGCCTCAAAGCCGTGTTTTTCTAAGTATTGCTTAATGCATAATTCAATCTTCACTATTGAGCCTTTCCTTGATGGCCTTGCTCTCAGCCTCGTAGCCGGGCTTGTCGAGCAGGGCGAACATGTTCTTCTTGTAGGCCTCCACACCAGGTTGGTTGAAAGGATTCACGCCAAGCACGTTGCCGCTGATGCCACAGCCTATTTCGAAGAAGTAGATGAGCTGGCCAATGTAGAACTCGTTCAGTTTGGGGACGCTGATGCGGATGTTGGGCACGCCGCCATCGACGTGAGCCAGACGGGTGCCGAGCTCGGCCATCTTGTTCACCTCATCCACACGCTTGCCGGCAAGGAAGTTCAGACCGTCCAGATTTTCCTCGTCCTCGGGGAAGAGCAGTTTCTTCTCAGGTTCCTCAATGCTGATGACGGTCTCGAAAATGGTACGTTCGCCGTCCTGAATCCACTGACCCATCGAGTGCAGGTCGGTGGTGAAATCGACGCTAGCGGGGAAGATGCCCTTCTTGTCCTTGCCCTCGCTCTCGCCGTAGAGTTGCTTCCACCACTCGCTCATGAAGTGGAGCTTCGGCTGGTAGTTCACCATAATCTCAATCTTCTTGCCGTTCTGATAGAGCACGTTGCGCACGGCAGCATACTGGGCTGCAGGGTTCTCGGCAAAGGGAACGCCGGGGGCGCAAGCCTTTTCCATCGTCTGGGCGCCTTCTACGAGTGCCTTGATGTTGAAACCAGCACAGGCAATGGGCAGCAAGCCGACAGGAGTCAATACCGAGAAGCGACCGCCCACGTTGTCGGGAATGATGAAGCTCTTGTAGCCCTCCTTGTCTGCGCAGGTGCGGGCGGCACCACGCTTGGCATCAGTCACGGCCACAATAACCTTCTTGGCCTCGTCCTTGCCGCGCTGAGCCTCGCATTGCTTCTTTAGCAGACGGAAAGTGAGGGCGGTCTCGGTGGTCGTTCCCGACTTAGAGATGTTAATCACGCCGAACTTCTTGTCTTTCAGATACTCGGTCAGTTCGAAGAGATAGTCCTCACCAATGTTATTGCCGGCGAAGAGAATGGTTGGGTTTGCCTTGTCCTGGATGAGCCAGCTGAAGCTGTTGCTCAGGGCTTCGATGACAGCACGGGCACCGAGGTAGCTTCCACCGATGCCGGCTACGACGATGGCCTCGCAGTTCTCGCGCAGCACGTTGGCGCATTGCTGCAGTTCGTCGAGGAAATCGGAGGTGATGCCCGAGGGCAGGTGCAGCCAGCCTAAGAAGTCGTTGCCTGGGCATGTGCTGTTCTCCATGGCTTCTTGTGCGGCCTTTACTTGGGGTGCAAACGCATCTACTGCGCCAGCCTGCAGGAAGCAGGCAGCTTTCGTAATGTCTAATTGAATGTTCTTCATATTCACCTTTTACTATTTACAATTAATTCTTCATTCGTTATTCTTCATTTCAGAAGAGCGTCCATCTGTTGCTGCAGTTCGCGGGCTTTGTTGCCGGCAATCTCGGCAAAGTGGTCGTCGTTGCTGGCGTAGATGATGCCGCGACTGGAGTTCACCAGCAGGCCGCAGTCATCGTTCATGCCGTATTTGCAGACCTCTTCTAAAGAGCCGCCCTGTGCACCCACGCCGGGAACGAGCAGGAAATGGCGCGGAGCCACTTTGCGCACGTCCTCGAACAAACGGCCTTGCGTAGCGCCGACGACATACATCATGTTCTCCTCCGTTCCCCATTGCTGACTGACACGCAGTACCTTCTCGAACAACCGCTCTGGCTCGGGATTCATCGAGACGGTGAGCTGGAAGTCCTGACTGCCCTTGTTCGAGGTCAAGGCGAGCAGCACCACCCATTTGTTCTCATATTGTAGGAACGGCGTCACCGAGTCCTCGCCCATATAGGGGGCGACGGTTAGCGCATCCACGTCGTACTCCTCGAAGAACGTGCGGGCATACATCTGCGACGTGTTGCCGATGTCGCCGCGTTTGGCGTCGGCAATAATGAGGTGATGGGGATGCTTCTCCTTCAGGTAGTTCACCGTCTTCACGAAGCTCTCCATGCCTTTCAGCCCGTAGGCCTCGTAGAAGGCCAGGTTCGGCTTGTAGGCCACGCAGTAGGGGGCTGTTGCGTCGATGATGGCCTTGTTAAACTCAAACACGGGGTCGTGCAGGTCGAAGACGCATTGGGGCATCTTTTTCGGGTCAGTATCGAGACCCACGCAGAGGAAACTTCTCTTCTGCTTAATTTGTTGTATCAGTTCTTGTCTTGTCATAATTCACTTTCTTTCATTCGTTCTGCATTCTCCGCCACGGTCAGGGCGTCGATCATGGGCTGGATGTCGCCGCCGAGGAATCCCTGCAGGTCGTGGGTGGTGAAGCCGATGCGGTGGTCGGTCACGCGGCCCTGCGGGAAGTTGTACGTGCGAATCTTCGCCGAGCGGTCGCCAGTAGAGACGAGCGTCTTGCGGCGCGAGGCGATGTCATCAACATACTTCTGGTGCTCCTTATCATATATAAAGGTATAGAGGCGACTTAGTGCGCGCTCCTTGTTCTTCGGCTGGTCGCGGGTTTCGGTACACTCGATGAGAATCTCCTCCGTCTCGCCTGTGTTCGGGTTCTTCCACATATAGCGGAGGCGCACGCCGCTCTCCACCTTGTTCACGTTCTGTCCACCGGCACCTGAAGAACGGAAAGTGTCCCACTTGATCTCGCCTTCGTTAATGTGCACCTCGAACTTGTCGGCCTCGGGCAGCACGGCTACGGTGGCGGCTGAGGTGTGCATGCGGCCTTGCGTCTCGGTGGCGGGCACGCGCTGCACGCGATGGACTCCGCTCTCATACTTCAGCGTGCCATAGACGTCAGCTCCTGAGACGGCGAAGTCAATCTCCTTATAGCCGCCCACGGCACCCTCCGAGACGTCGGTAACTGAGAGCTGCCAGCCCTTCGAGTCGCAGAAACTCTTGTACATCTTGAACAGGTCGCCGGCAAACAGGCAGGCCTCGTCGCCGCCCGTTCCAGCGCGAATCTCCATCTGCACATTCTTCGCATCTTCGGGGTCCTTGGGTATGAGGGCAATCTTGATTTCCTCCTCCAGCTTCGGCTGCAGCTCCTCGTTCGTGGCCAGCTCCTCGCGGGCCATCTCCTTCATTTCCGGGTCGTCCTCGTTGGCCAGGATGTCCTTCGCCTCCTTGATGCTGTTCAGGCAGGCGATATACCTTTTGCGGGCATCCATGATGTCGCTCAGGTCTTTATATTCCTTCGTCAGCTTGACGAAGCGTTGCTGGTCGCCAATCACGTCGGGGTCGGTAATCAACGTCGATACCTCTTCGAAGCGGGCTTCCAGACCGTCTAATTTCTCTAAAATGCTATTGTTCTCCATAATTGACTGCAAAGTTACGAAAAGTCGAGCACAAAACAAAGAAACTTATTTCTTTTTTTGTCAAGACAGAGTAACTTCGCCGATTTATCGGCAAAGTTACGAAAAAGATTAACGCAATTCGGCCTGTAATAAAGGCAATACGGGGAAGAACGGGGAAGTTCAAATTTGGACTAAAAGCAAATTGGGGAGGATTGGTGAATGAGTTAGGTTTCTTATTCGTAACCCAATTTATGTCCTTGGAGCCGAATAAGGTTACCACGCAAAATGGTGAAGAATGGGGCACCTTTCACCGCCAGTTTCTTATTCCGCAAACTGCTACATTTTGCATAGCAATGGATGCCAAAAGAAATAGTAGTTTTGCAGCCAAAATTAAAAAAAGAGTAAGAAACATGAGAAGTACTTTTAACATTCTGTTCTATGTGAACAAGAGTAAGGAGAAGAACGGTGTGGTGCCAGTAATGGGCAGGGTAACGATTAACGGGACCCAGTCGCAGTTCAGTTGTAAGAAGACAATCCCGCTTGACATGTGGGATGTGAAAGGCAATTGTGCCAAAGGCCGTAGCAAGGAGGCGTTGCAGATTAACCGCGAACTTGATAATATCAAGGCGCAGATTATCAAGCATTATCAGCATTTGTCGGATCGCGAGGCTTTCGTGACGGCTGAGATGGTGCGCAATTCCTATCAGGGTTTTGGGAGCGAGTACGAGACATTATTGAGTGCTTTCGACAAGGACATCGCCAATCAGAAGAAACGTGTGGGCAAGGATAGGGCGGCAAGCACACTTTGGGCTATGGAGCGATCGCGGAAGGATGTGGCAGACTTCATTCAATCACACTACCGTCGCACTGATATGTCGATGTTGGAACTGACGCCAGAGTTTATCAAGGACTTCGCCGCCTATCTCAGTACAGACCGAGGTCTGGCTAACGGTACTATCTGGCAAAGATGCATGTGGCTAAAGGGCGTTGTACTAAGGGCGCACTACAACGGCAAGATTCCTCGTAACCCGTTCGCGCAGTTCCACATTAGCCCCAACTGCAAGGAAAGAGAGTTCCTGACCGAAGACGAACTAAAGGCCGTCGTAACCCATGAGTTTGAGGATGACAATCTCGCCTTTGTTCGTGACATTTTTGTGTTCGTGTGCTTCACCGCCCTCTCGTTCATCGACGTCAAGAACCTGACGACGGACAACATCGTGGACATCAACGGTGACAAGTGGATTATCAGCAAGCGTCACAAGACCAACATCCCCTTCCAGGTGAAGCTGATGGACGTTCCTTTGCAGATCATCGACCGCTACAAGCACCTACAGGAAGACAAGTTAGTTTTCGGCAAAATGAACTACTGGTCGATGTGTAAGAAGCTGAAAACGGTGATGACAGCCTGCGGCATTGAAAAAGCCATCTCCTACCATTGTGGAAGGCACTCATTCGCAACCTTGGCGCTTTCAAAAGGAATGCCCATCGAGAGTGTTAGCCGTGTATTGGGACACACCAACATTGTGACTACCCAGATTTATGCGAAAATTACGAGTCAAAAACTTGACAACGACCTGACAATGCTTGGCAATAAACTCAATGCCTCATTCAAGAACCTACAAACGGCATAGCCCGCATAAATCAGTCCCACTCGTTATTGCTGCGAATGGGGCTGAACTTTTTCGTTATCCAGCATTCCCTTACAAGTGAAACTGATGGATGTACCTTTGCAGATTATCGATCGCTATATGCACCTACAGGAAGACAAGTTGACATTCGGCAAGATGCGCTCGACCTATGGTCGCTTGGCTTGTCCAAGAACTACTGGTCAATGTGCAAGAAGCTGAAAACGGTTATGACAGCATGTGGCATCGTGATGCAGATAATGACCAAGCCATGTTCACGGAACACTTTGCCATGGTGCGAATCAAGATGTTGACGCTGGTAAGGAACTCTCTGCACGCCTTTTGGCAATAATAACGGCTCTCAAACGTTATAAATAAAGGCGTATCCCGCCGAGGTTGGTAACATTAAGTTTTGGCCGACTATTTGGAACCTCAAACGGGCCTCGTTGTCTGAGAAGATGGCGAGGCTTCCTAATTTTGGCCTGTTTATATTGATAAAATGAACGTATTTCATTAAATTTCTCAAATTATTTAGCCTTTAAGTCGTTTATTTAGAATAAAGTTCGTATCTTTGTAGCGATTATATAATAGAAGATATGGCTGCTAACAAAGATCTCAATCGCTTAAAAGTGATACTGGCGGAGAAAAAGAAGTCCAATCTTTGGTTATCCAAAGAGTTGGGTTGTTCGCCAACAACTGTGTCGAAGTGGTGCACAAATTCATCACAGCCCCCGTTAGAAATGATGATGAAAATTACCAGGCTACTCGATATAGACCTGAAAGACCTCGTAAGATATGAGGAACTTGACAAAAATTAGTATTAACAAAATAAAGGAATAGATGACTTCGCCAACTCTTAACATCGGGTGGAACAAGTACGAGGTTGTACTTCTTGTAGATGCCTATCAAAGGTATTTGCAGGAGGAATGGTCGCGGAAAGATGCTGTGGCAATTCTTTCCAAGCGCCTTCGTGCCCGTATGCAGAGACTTGGCAGTGCTGTAAGTGAAACTTATAGAAACGAAAATGGCATATCCATGCAAATGTCGGCTATAGAGTATCTCTTTACTGATGGGCAAAATGGGATATCACATGTCAGTACATTGTTTAGGGAGGTATTTAAAACGTCTTGGCAAAGCAAACAACGACTGGCCTCCTCATAGATATTAATTTTCTTGGTCATAATGGTAGTTATAGTTATTCTATTAACTCAAATTACAAAGA
>CAJOFE010000023.1 GCA_905233825.1 uncultured Prevotella sp.
AGCCTGTAGCTAGCGTTCATCCTGAGCCAGGATCAAACTCTTCATTGTAAATTTTATATCTCCGATAGAAAATTTACGAGTCTTCGTCGTCGCTCGGCATGGCTCAAGTGAACTTGGCCCTGCACTCGCTCCTAGAAGCCTTGTAAAAATTTGAATCATTCATTATCTGTCTCAGAACGACTATCCAGTATTCGTATCAAGTTTAAAATGCACCTTTTCAATTATAAAAATTGACGGCTTTTTAGTTTTACCCGACGGCACACTTTTTAAAAGTGGCCGCCACTTCTTGTACTACTTTTTTCTGTCTATTATGTAATCTTTTCAAAGAACTCTTTCTTCTATGCTTTTGACCATTTTTTTGGCCGAAAGCGGATGCAAAGGTACAACTAATAAAATAAATATGAAAACTTTTTATCGACTTTTTTCAAAACAAACAAAACATTTTCCATTTAGTTTACAAAATGAGTCCTTATACATTATTATATAATATAAATGGTGCAAGAATTACACTAATTCCGCACCATCTAACATGATATTTTTACCTACTTGAAATTACTCACGCCGTCCAAAAATGCGGAGCAAATAGATAAACAAATTGATAAAGTCCAAATAGAGTGAGAGTGCACCCAATAATGCGAGCTTTTGCATAGACTCACCAGCATCAGGAGCCTGCATGCACATCATCTTTATCTTTTGTGTATCGTATGCTGTCAAGCCAACGAAGATGAGCACACCCACATAGCTGATAATCATTTCCAGACCAGAACTCTTCATGAACAAGTTGACCACCGTCGCAATAATAAGTCCTATCAATGCCATCATCAGGAGTTTCCCCCATGAGGTAAGGTCGGTCTTTGTGATATAGCCGTAAAGCGACATCACTCCAAATGTTCCTGCTGTGATGAAGAATACCGTGGCGATACTCGACATGGTATATATCAGGAAAATGGATGAAAGCAAAGCTCCGTTTATAACAGAATAGAGGACAAACAGCAATGTTGCCACTGGGAGTGACAATTTGTTGATAGCTGCTGTCACACCAAACACGATAGCCAACTCAACTCCTATAAGAATCCACATCACTGCCGGCTTGGAATAAATAAGCGCCAGTAAGTTCTCGTTAGTGGCTACATAATAAGCCGTAAAGCCCGTGATGATCAAAGCCAATGACATCCACACATAGACTTTACGCATAAGAGCAGGAAAGACGGCAGAGACTTCGGCTTCACGTGCCGTCACAGACTGATAATTCAATTCTTCGTAATCCATTCTTTTTAAATGATTTAAAAATATACGGCGCAAAGGTACATATAAAATCCGATATGACGAAGCAAAGCGACACTTTTTAACTTTTAATTACAACGTCCACTCATAGGTGTCGTAACAAATGGCACGTCCACCAAATCCCTCCTTCTGATAGATGAGCTTTTCGTTAAGAATATCGCTATGTGTTTCTGTTGATTTACCGAAATCCATATATAAATGTTTAGGGAATGAACGCAACAGCTCGTCGATGATTGCATTGACCACGCCCAGTCGTTTGCCTTCAGACGTAGCAGCGATATATTGTGTATGAACAACTTGCGGAGTCAGATAGACAACGCAGCCCCCCAACAGGCCGCCCTCTTTCCTTGCTTCCATCAGTAAGATGTTCTTCGGAAAACGACCATGCAAAAGTTTGATTTCATCCAAAGAATGCACAGGACTAACGTGATGGTTCTGTAGCAGATTCTCTTCAAGTATCGGCCAAAAGGCATCATAGTCCTCCGAGAATTGCACTTTCACGCCGTTGTCACGAGCCACCCGCAATCCATGCCTACGGTCTTTCTTCCATTTGAGAAGATGGTTCAAGACAATTGTCGATGAGACATCACGTTCCAGCAAACGATAATGACACTTCAGGTGCATGGCATATAGCGGTTCTTCAGCCGGCACCTGATGGTAAATCCATGGAACAGCTTTATAGACCACCCGTCCAATGTGCTGTTCACGCAAATAAGCATTCATGCTCTCAAAGATTTCCATCACATGCACGGTTGTTGCATCCATGCCCATCACCACTCCTCCATAGGTAAGTCCTTGATGCGAATAGAGTGTATGATCTTTTTCGTTGGCAGGGAGAAGGGCATAGAGATGCTCATCGCGGTAAAACATCAGCGAATGGTCAGTGAAGCGGTCTGCATGATAATCCATATAGCTACGATCGAAAAGAAACGTGCCGTTCTTCGACGAAGCCACGAAAAGATTCCATTCGTCAGCCTTATCTGCCGTATATCTCTTTATTTCGAACATCCTATGTACTTCAGGAACTCGTCATAATCGTAAATATAGTCGCCCTCGTCGTAATGCTCGGAAGCGAGAACAAGGCAGACGGCTCCACTGGAGAAGTCATCAAGCGTACGCCAGGTATTGACATCAATGAGCAGTCCCTGCCACGGGTGATTCAGCAGCACGGTCTTGCGTTCCTTGCCATTGTCAAGGGTCACATGGAAACTGCCGCTTAGAGCAATGACGAACTGCTTCAATTGCTTATGAGCATGACCTCCCCTACTCTCTCCACCAGGTACGTCATAGACCCAATAGGCACGTTTGATGTCGAAGGGTACCATCGCCTGCGCCTCCGCAAAGGTCAGATTGCCACGGGGGTCAGTAATTTTGGGGAGGTCAATGAGTTTAATCTCCATAGCGGCAGCAAATTATCCACTATTCCCTTTATCTCAACTTCGCGTATGGATCAGTTCCTAAAACAGTCTTGGCAAGGCGCTTAGCCTTGTCGCGCAAAGCGTTCACATCGTCACCGACTTCACCATAGCAAAGAACGACACCCATACGACGGCCCCTATGAGCTTCTGGCTTACCGAAAATACGGATACGGGTTCGGTCTTCACGCAAAGCCTCCTCCAGATTATAAGGCAACAACGAACGATCGACAGGTGTTGAAGCCTCCGTTGGCGAAAGGATAACAGCCGAAGCACCAGCATGTTCCAGATGGATACTTGCAATGGGCAGGCCAAGAACAGCGCGCAGATGAAGCTCGAATTCGGAAAGGTTCGTGGTGTGTCCAAGAGTTACCATACCTGTGTCATGCGGACGGGGTGATAGTTCGGAGAAGATGACTTCACCCTGTTTCGTCAAGAAGAACTCCACACCCCAGATACCGGCGCCCGTCAGCGCCTTTGTCACCTTGTCAGCCATCATCTGAGCCTGTTTCAGTGCTTCGTCACTAATCTTATAGGGCTGCCATGATTCGCGATAGTCGCCACTCTTCTGCACGTGTCCGATAGGCGGACAGAACAATGTAGGCCAGCCGTGCTGCTGAGTGACAGTGAGCAGTGTGAACTCGGAATCGAAATCGATGAACTCCTCAATGATGACTTCCTTCACATCTCCACGACTTCCCTCCATCGCCTCGCGAAAAGCCTGCTCCAGCTCACCTTCATTGTGGACATAGCTTTGACCGTGACCACTCGATGACATCAAAGGCTTTACCACGCAGGGGAAACCAATCTCATCGGCAGCAGCCTTAAACTCTTCGAAAGTCTTGGCATAAAAATACTTCGCAGTCCTTAACCCCAACTCTTTTGCAGCGAGATCGCGGATGGCACGGCGATTCATCGTGAAGTTCACGGCACGGGCAGAGGGAACGACCTGAATGCCCTGCTCCTCGAACTTGAAGAGGCGCTCGGTACGGATAGCCTCAATCTCAGGCACGATGATGTCGGGCTGGTGCTTCTTAACGACTGCCTCAAGGGCATCGCCATCGAGCATCGAGAACACTTCACGCTCGTCAGCCACCTGCATGGCCGGAGCATTATCATAACGGTCACAGGCAATGACATACTGGCCTGCGCGCATAGCGGCAATCACGAACTCTTTACCGAGTTCTCCTGAGCCTAAAAGCAAAATCTTCTTCATAATGTTTATCGGTTAGCGTACATATTATCATAATACTTCTGATAATCACCAGAGGTCACATTATCGAGCCACTCCTGATTGTCCAAGTACCAGCGAACAGTCTTTTCGATACCTTCCTCAAACTGGAGGCTTGGTTCCCAGCCGAGTTCCTTCTGCAGTTTGGTACTGTCGATGGCATAACGTAGGTCGTGGCCAGCACGATCGGTGACGTAAGTGATAAGATCCATATCCTCGCCTTCCTTACGTCCAAGGAGACGATCGACAGTGTTGATGAGCACACGGATGATGTCAATGTTCTTCCACTCATTGAACCCTCCAATGTTGTAGGTCTCGGCTATCAGACCCTGATGGAAAATGAGGTCGATGGCACGGGCATGATCCTCTACAAAGAGCCAGTCGCGCACGTTCTCGCCCTTGCCATAGACGGGCAACGGTTTACGATGACGGATATTATTAATAAAGAGAGGTATCAGCTTCTCGGGGAACTGATAGGGACCATAGTTGTTCGAGCAGTTGGTCACGATGACTGGCATACCATAAGTATCATGATATGCACGGACAAAGTGGTCTGAAGAAGCCTTGGCGGCACTATAGGGGGAGTGAGGATTGTATTTCGTAGTTTCCAGAAAGAACTTATCGCCATATGCCAAGTGATGCTCGGCCGAAGAAGCAGTAGTTGTGAACGGAGGCTCAATGCCCTCAGGATGTGTCAGTTCCAGTGCTCCATATACCTCATCCGTTGAGATGTGATAGAAGCGTTTGCCTTCGTAACGCTCAGGCAGACTCTCCCAATAGAGCTTGGCTGCCTGAAGCAATGATAATGTTCCCATCACGTTCGTCTTGGCAAAGGTGAAAGGATCTTTGATGCTACGATCAACGTGACTTTCAGCAGCGAGGTGGATGATGCCATCGACCTTCTTCTCCTGCATCAACTTGTAAAAGGCGTCGAAGTCGCAGATATCCATCTTCACAAACTCGTAGTTAGGCTTGTTCTCGATATCCTTCAGATTAGCCAAATTGCCAGCATAGGTCAGCTTGTCGAGGTTAATGATATGATAATCGGGATATTTGTTCACGAACAGGCGAACAACATGAGAACCAATGAATCCGGCTCCTCCTGTAATGACGATAGTACGTTTCATTCCTTATTCTTTTTTCTATTATATATTCCTAATATGAACATGATGGCGAAAGCGATGATGAAAGTCTGCGATGCCTCCTGCCATGAGTCTTCGAGTCCAAGTATATAACATAATAACGTAGCCACTACGGCAACTATTGTGTCAAGCAGCAGTTCTGGTAGCCATTTTTTCAATTCATCCATTGTGTCTAGGGTCTGAGAGCGTGATTATTTCAAGGTCTTTGAAGGTGGAGCCGTCGATGACAAGGCGCATCAATGTTCGTTCCTTGTGCCAGCCCTGCAGTCCGGCAGCGCCAGGGTTCAGATGGAGCAAATTCAAGGTCTTGTCGTACTTCACCTTCAAGATATGTGAATGTCCTGCTACGAAAAGCTGGGGCGGATTAGCGTAAAGAGTTGAACGTACGCTGGCATCGTAGTTACCAGGATAGCCGCCGATATGTTTGATAAGCACATCAACATCCTCGCACTTGAAACGGTTCAACTCGCGATACATCAGACGCAGGTCGCCGCCGTCGCAGTTGCCACAGACGGCACGCAAAGGACGGAAAGCAGCCAACCGCTCTGCCACTTCGACACTACCTATGTCACCAGCATGCCAAATCTCATCACAGGGCTCAAAGTAGTGCAGGTACTTCTCGTCCCAGTAGCTATGCGTGTCGCTGATGATACCTATCTTCTTCATTATCTAAAGTCTATAGTCTAAATTCTATAGTCATCTCCTACAGTCCGAACCATTTACGGATGAACTCAGCGATGATCCTTTCTGTATCCTTAAGGCCGAGAATACTGGCATCGATGCAGAGGTTGTAACTCTCAGAATGGCCCCATTTCTTACCCGTATAATAATTATAGTACTCGGCACGGCGGCGCTCACCCTGCTCAATAAGCTTACGTGCCTCATCGGGCAGCACGCCCTGACGGTTCACCACGTTGTCGATGCGAAAGTTCATCGAAGCGGTAATGAACACGCTCACCACGTTATTCATGTCACGAAGCACATAGTCAGCGCACCGACCCACGAAGATGCATGAGCCTTCTTGCGCGGCCTTGCGGATAGCGTCGCTCTGGAACTTGAAGAGAGCCTCCTGAGAGAAGTTGCTCTGGTAGAAGTTGTTGTCGCTGATGTGCGGTGCCCGAGTGTGGAAGACGGAGCGAAGGAAACCATGCCGCTCGTCGTTCTGCTCGAAGAACTCCTTTGAAAATCCACTTTCTTGAGCAGCCAACTTCAGGATTTCCTTGTCATAGTATTGGGCGTTGAAGTCCGTTGCGAGCATACGACCGATGTCATGCCCACCTGAGCCCAGCTGACGGCCCACACAAATGATAACATGTTTATTTTCCATAAGCCTTTAACTTTCTAAGATACCACCACAATATCGGGAGGGTCATGGCAAACGATGCGAAGTCACTTAAAGGCATAGCATACCAGACTCCGTCAAGTTTCCAGAACAGAGGAAGAATATATGCCAAGGGTAGCAGGACAATGAGCTGTCTAGTCAGCGACAGGAAGATTGATATCTTCACCTTTCCGATACATTGGAAAAAGTTCGTAATGATAGCCTGTGAGCCGACGATGAAGAACACTAGCATGGTAAGCTTGATTCCTCGAGCCGACATGTCAAGCAGTACGGGGTCGGTGGCGAAGATGCGGGCTATCTGACGGGGGAACAGCATGCCCATCGTCCAGCCCAACAGCAGGATGGCTGTAGCAGCTGCGATAGACAGCCACAGGCAACGCAACATGCGGTCAAACTTCTTCGCCCCGAAGTTGTAACCCACGATGGGCTGCATGCCCTGCGTAATGCCCATAACGAACATAAACAGCGCCATTACCACCGAGTTGGCTATAGAGTAGGCACCCACGGCCAGATCGCCACCGTAGCGGGAGAACTGGTTGTTCATGAAAATAACGATGATGCACGACGTGGTCTGCATCAGGAAAGGTGACACACCGATAGCAACGATATTCTTCACCAACTGCGACTTCAGCCGATAGATGCCCCGCTTCAGATGCAGTAACTCTTTCTTGTTAGAAAACATCCACATCTGCCAGCACATGGCCATCGTCTGGCTTGTAATCGTAGCCAAGGCCGCCCCCCGTATGCCCCAGCGCAGCCACCACACGAAGGCAAAGACCAGCACGATGTTCATGCCCACGGTGAACAGCGTGGCGTACATGGCATGACGCGGTTTCCCTGCGGCCCTCAGTACGGCGTTCATGCCGAAGTACATATGCGTAATCATGTTACCAGCCAGGATGACCTGCATGAAGGAGCGGGCATAAGGTAGTGTTATGTCCGAGGCGCCGAAGAAACGAAGGATGGGATCAAGGAAAACCATGCATACCACCATGAACAAGAAGCCGATGACCAGATTCAGCGTCACCGTGTTGCCCAGCAAGTGCTGCGCCGTGTCGTAGTCACGCTGCCCCAGCTTCACACTGATACATGTCGAGGCACCCACACCCACGGCTGCACCGAAAGCAGCGCTCAGGTTCATGAATGGGAACGTAATGCCCAGACCGGCAATAGCCTCCGGGCCCACCACCTGTCCTATTGATGCTCGGTCAATAATATTATATAATGAAGAGGCCGTCATTGCTACGATGGCGGGCAATGCATACTGCCACAACAATTGTCCCACGGGTTTCTGCCCCAGCTCCAATGCCTTCTGCTTGTTGTCCATAACGGGTGCAAAGGTAGTGTTTTTTTCCGACATGGCGAAAAATTCTGAAAAGAAACATGCATCTTTCGGAAATAATTACTAACTTTGCAGCATGAAACATCGCATCATACTGACTATTTGTCTGCTCCTCATCGGCTTAGGAGCCTACAGCGCCAAGATTAAGTATCCTGGTGGAAAAACGTATATCTATCGTTATTACCTCAAAGACAAACAGGCCACTACCCAGTCGTTAGAGAAACCCCTGCGTTTCCTATCGCAGAAGAGTATGGAACGACGACAGCGGCAAGGTCTCAGCGTCGATTCCACCGACCTGCCCGTACCTCGTGCCTACGTGAAGCAGTTCCGGCAGAAGGGCACGCAGATACTGGGCACCAGCCGCTGGCAGAACACCGTGCTGGTGAGCTCGACGGACACTACCCTACTCCAACGCCTGGCCCGCCTAGCCATCGTTCGTGAGGCGCGCTGCGTCTTCATCGCTCCCGACAGTATCGACAAGCCCGAAGATATCCGATGGAACGTGCACGAGACATTCAACCGCTGGGACTCCGTAAAGAACGACCTCTACGGCATGGCCCGCGAACAGATTGAGATGCTCGGAGGCGTGAAGCTACACGAGGCAGGTTTTACGGGGAGAGGCATCACCATCGCCATTCTCGATGGCGGTTTCCAAAATTACAACCGCATCCCGGCTTTCAGCAAGACGAACATTCTGGGCACACGCGACTTCGTCAATCCCAACGATCTCGACGAGCTGGGCAGACCAGGACAGTCCTTTCACCACATTGATCATGGCACAAAGGTGCTCTCGGCCATGGCGGCTTGCGCCCCCGAGGTCATCGTCGGCACAGCCCCGGATGCCAGCTACTGGTTGTTGCGCTCGGAGGATCACGATACTGAGCAGCCCGTGGAGGAGGACTACTGGACCATGGCGGCGGAGTATGCCGATAGCGTCGGTGCCGATGTGATCAACAGCAGTTTGGGATATTATAAATACGATGACGGGCTCCCCAGCTACCGCCTGCGCGACCTCGACGGACAGACGGCCTTCGTCTCACGCTCGGCTTCGCTCTTGGCCAGTAAAGGTATCGTGCTCTGCAACTCGGCCGGCAACAGCGGCATGGGCCAATGGAAGAAGATTGGCGTGCCTGCTGATGCCCGTGATATCATTACCGTTGGCGCCGTCGATGCACAGGGACAGATAGCGCCCTTCAGCAGCGTCGGTCCATCACAGGATGGTCGCGTGAAACCCGATGTCGTGGCGCGGGGCAGCAACACCACCCTCATCTCTGGTCGCGGCACGCTGGTGCACGACATGGGCACATCGTTCTCCACGCCCGTCACTTGCGGCATGGTGGCCTGTCTATGGCAGGCCCTACGCAACAAGACCGCCTATCAGCTTATTGACATTATCCGCCAAAGCGCCGACCAATACGAGGCCCCCAACAATATCTTCGGCTACGGCATGCCCAACTTCTGGCGGGCGTACGAACAAAAGAAATGAAAGAGCGATTAACACTATATGAGTTGAATCGTCTGGTACGCGAGGTCATCGAGTGCGAGATGCCCGACGAGTACTGGGTGGAGGCAGAGCTGTCAGAATGCCGTGAATCGAGAGGCCATTGCTACATGGAACTCATTCAGAAAGACGAGCAGACTGCTACGCCCATCGCCCGTGCCTCGGCTAAGTGCTGGGCCTCGAAGTGGATGATCATCCGACCTTACTTCGAGCGCACCACCAGCCAGACGCTACATGCCGGCATGAAGGTGCTGCTGAAAGTTTGTGCGCAGTTTCACGAGGCCTACGGGTTCTCATGGATTGTCACCGACATCGACCCAACCTACACGCTCGGCGATATGGCCCGCAAGCGCCAGGAAATTGTTCGTCAGCTGAAAGCCGAAGGTGTATTTGACCTCCAAAAAGAATTAAAGTTGCCTCTTTTCTGCCAGCACATCGCCGTCATTTCTTCCGAGACTGCCGCTGGCTACGGCGATTTCTGCAACCAACTGGCCGACAACCCCTATGGCTTCCTGTTCCACACTCAGCTCTTCCCTGCCATCATGCAGGGAGAAGGGGTGGAGCAAAGCATCATCAATGCGCTGGAGCGCATATATAATGCACAATTTGACTGCGTCGTTATAATAAGAGGCGGTGGCGCGACGAGCGACATGAGCGGCTTCGACACGCTGGCCCTTGCTGAAAACGTGGCCAATTTCCCCATCCCCGTCATTACCGGCATCGGCCACGATCGCGATGAGAGCATCCTCGACATGGTGTCCCACCTGCGAGTGAAAACTCCCACCGCTGCTGCTGCCTTCCTCATCTCACACCTGAAGGAAGTCATCGATGCCATCGATGATGCGCAGAACCGTCTCACCCGCTACGCACAACAGAAATTCTCCATTCTCCATGCTCAATTTTCCATGATAGAAGAGCGTCTCCCTATGCTCGCAGAGCGTCGCATGACACAAGAGCGCCACCGCCTGCAACTCATCGAGGAAAAGACCAAGGTCCTCGACCCTACCCTGCTGCTCCGTCGTGGCTACAGCATGACCATGAAAAACGGTAAGATTGTGCGCGACGCCAAGCAACTACAAACCGGCGACGAGATTGAGACCCGCCTTGCCAACGGCATCGTCCGCTCCACCGTTAAATAGTTATTCTATTATTATGTCTTTTAAAAAATGTCATTCTGTTATTATGTCTTCAAAAAATAGTTATTATGTCTAAGGAACAAAAATACGAAGCCGCCTTCGCGGAACTACAAGCCATCGTGCACAAGATGGAGAACGACGAGCTCGACATCGACCAGCTCTCCGAACAGCTGAAACGTGCCCAGCAACTCATCAAGCTCTGTCGCGACAAACTCACCAAGACCGACGAGGAAATCAAGAAAATCCTCGCGGAAAAGTAAGTTTTCGTCGCAAACTATTGGCAATATGCAATTAAATGTGTACTTTTGCAGGCAGAATTCAAACTTTAAGCATAGAAAAGACAATGAAGAATTTAGACTGGGGTAGCCTGTCGTTTGGCTACATGAAGACCGACTACAATGTCCGTTGCTACTATCGCGACGGAAAATGGGGCGAGATAGAAGTCTGCTCCGACGAGTATCTGAAACTGCACATGGCTGCTACCTGCCTGCACTATGGTCAGGAGGCTTTCGAGGGTCTGAAGGCCTATCGTTGCCCCGACGGCAAGGTGCGCATCTTCCGTGTCGACGAGAATGCAGCCCGTCTGCAGAGCACCTGCCGAGGCATCATGATGCCCGAGGTCTCGACCGAGCTGTTCACAGAGATGGTGAAGAAGGTGGTTCGTCTGAACCAGGAGTGGATTCCTACTTACGAGAGTGGTGCCACACTCTACATCCGTCCGCTACTCATTGGTACCAGCGCACAGGTGGGCGTGCATCCCGCCAAGGAATACTGCTTCCTCATCTTCGTGACACCCGTAGGCCCTTACTTCAAGGGAGGCTTCGCTGCCAACCCCTACGTCATCATCCGCGACTACGACCGCTCGGCTCCCCTCGGAACCGGTAAGTATAAGGTAGGTGGAAATTACGCAGCTTCGCTCTTCGCCAACAACCTGGCTCACGAGAAGGGATACGCCTGCGAGTTCTATCTCGATGCCAAAGAGAAGAAATACATGGACGAGTGTGGCGCCGCCAACTTCTTCGGCATCAAGGACAACACCTATGTCACTCCGAAATCCACCTCCATCCTGCCCAGCATCACCAACAAATCGTTGATGCAGGTAGCCGAAGACCTAGGAATGAAGGTGGAGCGTCGTCCCATCCCTGAAGAGGAGCTCGAGACCTTTGAGGAGGCAGGCGCTTGTGGAACGGCTGCCGTCATCAGTCCTATCTCGTATATCGATGACCTCGACACAGGTAAGCGCTACTCGTTCGGCGAGAAGCCAGGCCCCATCTCGAAAAAGCTCTTCGACACGCTGCGTGGCATCCAGTACGGTGAGATTGAGGACAAGCACGGTTGGACAACAGTCGTTATCGAATGAATTAAGAATTAAGATTTAAGAATTTAGAGGTATCGCTTCGCGAGTAGAAAGTAAGATGTAGCTACATTAAACCTCTAAATTCTTAATTCTTACTTGCCGAAAGGCAACACCTCTTAATTCCTAATTCTAAACTCTAAATTCCAAAAGATGGGCAAAGGAAAGCTGGCGAAGTTCGCCGACATGGAGACCTACAGGAACGTCTTTCAGTACCCCTACTCGGTAGTGAGCGACGTTCCCTTCGCCATGCGCGGCCATTGGCGCGAGCAGTATTTCCATAACCAGAACCCCATCATCCTGGAGCTGGGTTGCGGCAAGGGCGAATATGCCGTAGAGCTGGCGAAGGCCAACCCCAATTGCAACTACATCGGCGTAGATATCAAAGGTGCCCGCATGTGGACGGGAGCTACCCGCGCCCTGCAAGAGGGCATCGAGAACGTAGCCTTCCTGCGTACGAACATCGAGATTATCGATCGTTTCTTCGGCGAGGACGAGGTGCAGGAAATCTGGCTCACCTTCTCTGACCCGCAGATGAAGAACCCTCGCAAGCGCCTCACCTCGACCTACTTCATGGAGCGCTATCGCCGTTTCCTCACCGATGGTGGCATCATCCATCTGAAGACCGATTCCAACTTCCTCTTCACCTACACCACCTACATGGTGGAAAAGAACCACCTGCCCGTGGAATACAGGACTGAGGATTTGTATAGTAATTCCAATTCTCAATTCTCAGTTCTCAACTCTCAATTATTCTCCATCCAAACGTATTACGAATCTATGTGGCTTGCCCGTGGCATCAGCATCAAATACATGAAATGGCAACTGCCTCACGACGGCCATTTAGAAGAACCCGACGTAGAGATAGAGCTCGACGACTACCGAAGCTACCATCGTTCTAAGCGCAGCCCTAAACGCACTTCGTGCTAAACAACAAATGACAAATGATAAATGATAACAATGATGAAAAGAAAACAATTCACAGAAAGAAGCCGTTGGATGATGATGATAGGTTTATCATTTATCATTTACACTTTATCATTTAGCCCTGCAAGGGCGCAGGAGCTCACCGTGAACGTTGATTCCGTAGGCCAGCTGGCTGCACAGCTGCCCGACAGCATCCGCTACTCCATGTCGGAACTGAAAATCAGCGGCCCGCTGGGTGGTAACGACCTGAAGATACTGCAACTCATCACCCGCAACGTACGTACGAAGAAGCAGGGCGACCAAGTGCTGAAAGTACTCGACCTATCGGATGCCACCATTACCGAGAGCAAGGGTAGCTTCCGCACCAAATCCGACGTGCTGCCAGCCGCCATGTTCCAAGGCTGCAAGAACCTCGAGCGCGTTGTGTTGCCAGCCACGATGATGGAGGTCAGCCGAAGCTGTTTCAGCGGTTGCGTCAATCTGAAGGAGGTAGAACTGCCCGACGGTCTGCGTACCATTGCCGACTATGCCTTCAACGGTTGCGTTGGCCTTACAGAACTGAAGCTGCCCGAAGGCCTTACCGCTATTGAGAACCATGCTTTCGACGGCTGCTCTGCACTTACCTCTATCGACATTCCCGAAACGGTGGAACACATCGACGTAGCTGCTTTTGCCAACTGCAACAGTCTGGAGAAGGTCGAGCTGCACAACGCCGTCATCAAGACCGTCAGCAACAACCTCTTCACCAAGTGTGAACGCTTAGAGGGTATCGTCCTGCCTCAGACGGTGACTGTCATCGGCAACGAGGCATTCAAAGGCTGCTCCTCTTTAGAGAACATTCAGATGCCCGATGCCATCAGCGACATCGGCAACAGCGCTTTCGAGGGCTGTGAGCGCCTGCAATCCATCGAGATGAACTCAGCCCACTCCATCGGTAGCGATGCCTTCAAGGGCTGTCAGAGCCTCAGTTCCGTTGAGATTGAGATGGTGAACAAGATAGGCAACAGCGCTTTCGAGGGCTGCACCAGCCTCAGCGCCGTCACGATGGACGGCAACCTGCAGGCCATCGGCAATGAGACCTTCTCTGGCTGCACCAGCCTGGCATCCGTCAGTCTGCCCGCATCGGTGAAGACCATCGGCAAGAGCGCCTTCTTTGAGTGCAAGTCATTGCCCTCTATCGACCTGCCTGAAGGTCTCACGCGCATCGGCGACCACGCCTTCGAGAACTGCGCCTCGCTCACGAACATCTACATTCCCGGCATGGTGAAGCAGTTGGGCAGCGATACTTTCGAGAACTGCACCTCGCTTGACAGCGTCGAAATCAAAGGTTTCGTAGAAAAGCTCGAGAACGACGTCTTCCGTCATTGTCACTCCCTGCGCGTCGTTCTTCTCCCCATCTCCCTGAAGAGTATCGGCGACAACGCCTTCGAACAATGCTCGTCGCTCAACACCATCAACCTGCCTATTTCTGTGAACAGCATCGGCGACAATGCCTTCGAGAAGTGCGCCTCGCTCACCTCGTTTGTCGTTCCTGCCGCCTGCACCACCATCGGCAGCGCCTCCTTCCGCGAGTGCACCGGCCTGAACCGTATCGAGCTACCTGCTGCCATCAAGAAGATAGGCGGCAATGCCTTTGCCAAGTGTGTATCCCTGCGCGAGTTGGTCATGGGAGCCCCCCTTCCTCCCGACATCAGCCACAGCACATTCAAGGGCGTGGTGCTGGCCGCCTGCAAGATCATCATTCCCAAAGGAGCCCGCAAGAACTACCGCGACGACAAGTCGTGGTCGAAAATGCCCACTATTGTAGAGCAGGAATAACAACTTTTTGTTACTTTTTTGATTTTTCCTTCAATTTGGGGTCTAATACCACCCCATTTTCTGTTATTCTATCTTGATTTTAGCTATTTTTCTTCATTTTCGACCCATTTTTCGCCCCTTATTTGCACGTTTTTTCTCTTTTCTGAAATTTTTTCTTCAAAAAATTGCAGCTTTTTGCGCCATATTTCATCATATCTGTCACTATTGTCACCATATCTGCACCTATCTATCTCATTGTCAAGCAGCAGTTTACGACGAATAGTAACAGAAGTGCAGATTTTTCATTGAAAAAATTTTATTGTGCGCGCGTGCGTACGCGCGCGTATTCACACAAAAACAGATGCCTTCTCCAAGGCATAAAGAAGGCACCTTTAGGGCATAAAGAAGGCATCTCCAAGCCCTAAAGAGGCCACCTTTTTCGTTTTTGGACGTAGCAAAATGAATTTAGCACGCCGCTCGTTGAAACTAGCGCCCTCCTAAATGAAACTAGCAGGCCACTCGTTTAAAAAAGCAGGCCGCTACCCGTTTAACACAACTTTTCGCTGATTACGAAACTTTAACAAATGAAAAATAATTGCCATTATTTTTGCATCTTTACAGAAAAATGTCTATCTTTGCAACCAAGTATCGGCGAAGAGCCTGCAAAAGGGAACCGATAATCTGAAACGAAATCTCCACCTTTGCCAAGATCAGACGGCAAAGGTGGAGCTGTTATTAAGAGATTCAGAACTTCACGATTGAATGAATCTATAAGTTCATCTTCTTGAATATTTCGGACATTCAGCTTTAATTGTGGAACACCAGGCCGTCGCCAAACTCGTCGATGACGATGGGACGCTCGCGGCTTACCTCGTCGGCCAGCAGCTTGCGCGACAACTCGTTGAGCACATGGTGCTGGATGGCACGCTTCACGGGACGGGCACCCATATCGGGGTCGTAGCCCTCCTGAGCCAGCCAGTTCACGGCATGGTCGGTGACCTCCAGCTGGAAGCCCTGCGGCTCGAGCATCTTCTTAACCCTGTCTAACTGCAGGCGCACCACCTGTGCCACCTCGTCCTTGCTGAGTTGCTGGAAGGTAATAATCTCGTCGATACGGTTCAGGAACTCGGGGCGCATCACCATCTTCAACTGTTCGCGCGTAGCGTTCGAGGTCATGATGATAATAGTGTTCTTAAAGTCGGCAGTACGACCCTTGTTGTCGGTCAGGCGTCCGTCGTCCAACACTTGCAAGAGGATATTGAATACGTCGGGGTGGGCCTTCTCAATCTCGTCGAAGAGCACCACGCTGTAGGGCTTGCGGCGTACGGCCTCAGTGAGCTGTCCGCCCTCGTCGTAACCCACGTAGCCCGGAGGGGCTCCGATAAGCCTTGAGACGGTGTGCTTCTCCTGATATTCCGACATATCGATACGCGTCATCATGGTCTCGTCGTTGAACAGGTATTCGGCTAGTGCCTTGGCCAGCTCGGTCTTACCCACGCCTGTCGTTCCCATGAAGATGAACGAGGCGATAGGTCGCTTTGGGTCTTGCAGGCCAGCACGGCTGCGGCGCACGGCATCGCTGACGGCACGGATGGCCTCGTCCTGCCCAATGACACGCTTATGCAGTTCCTCCTCCAGATGCAGTAGTTTCTCGCGTTCGCTCTGCATCATGCGGCTCACGGGAATGCCTGTCCAACGGCTGACCACCTCGGCAATGTCATCAGCAGTAACTTCCTCGCGCACCAGCGAGTTGCCGCCCTGTGCAGAAGCCAGTTGCTGCTGGATAGCTTTGATGTCGTCTTCAAGTCCCTTCAGTTTTGAATAGCGTATCTCAGCCACCTTACCATAGTCGCCCTCGCGCTCTGCACGCTCTGCTTCCAGCTTCAGGTTCTCCATTTCCTGCTTGTCCTGTTGGATCTTGTTGATGAGTTGGCGCTCGCCTTCCCATTTAGCACGGAACTGGGTCTCCTGCTCGCGCAGCTCGTTTATCTCCTTATCCAACTGCTCCAGCTTGGGCTTGTCGTCCTCACGCTTGATGGCCTCGCGCTCAATCTCCAGCTGAGCTAGGCGACGCGTAATCTCGTCAAGTTCCTCAGGCACCGAGTCGCGCTCCATACGTAGCTTAGCGGCAGCCTCGTCCATCAAGTCAATGGCCTTATCGGGAAGGAAACGCTCCGTGATGTAGCGCTCTGAGAGCTGCACGGCAGCAATACAGGCATCGTCCTGAATACGCACTTTGTGGTGGTTCTCATAGCGTTCCTTCAAGCCTCGAAGAATGGAGATAGCTGAAAGCTCGTCGGGCTCATCGACCATTACCGTCTGGAAACGGCGCTCGAGGGCCTTATCCTTTTCGAAATACTTCTGATATTCATTCAATGTGGTGGCGCCAATGGCACGCAACTCGCCACGCGCCAATGCAGGCTTCAGAATGTTGGCAGCATCCATAGCGCCTTCTCCCCCACCCGCTCCTACAAGCGTGTGGATCTCGTCGATAAAGAGGATGATGCGCCCGTCGGCCTTCGTCACCTCGTTGATGACGCTCTTCAGACGCTCCTCGAACTCGCCCTTGTACTTCGCGCCAGCCACCAGCGCACCCATATCGAGCGAATAGACTTGTTTGTCTTTCAGATTTTCAGGCACGTCGCCACGCACGATACGTCCAGCCAGGCCTTCGACAATGGCCGTCTTACCTGTGCCCGGCTCGCCAATGAGAATAGGATTGTTCTTCGTACGACGGGAAAGAATCTGTAGCAGACGACGTATCTCGTCATCACGTCCGATGACAGGGTCAAGCTTACCCTGACGGGCGAGGCTGACCAGGTTCTTGGCATATTTCTCTAATGACTGGTAGTTGTCCTCCGCACTCTGCGACTGCACCTTCTGACCCTGTCGCAGTTCAAGAATTGCCTGTTGCATGTCTTTAGCAGTAGCACCACCATCCTTCAGCATGCGGCTCACAGTACTGTTCACCTCAAGCAAAGCCAATAAA
This sequence comes from uncultured Prevotella sp., assembly GCA_905233825.1. GTDB lineage: Bacteria > Bacteroidota > Bacteroidia > Bacteroidales > Bacteroidaceae > Prevotella. Next base: position 17,461 of record CAJOFE010000023.1, read on the forward strand.
AGAGGTTCGCAAGAAACGAACTCGTCGCCCATCTGCTGCGACAGCTCCTGTGCTTTCAGCAGTACCTTGTTGCAATCGTTAGAGAGATAGGGTTCGCCACCCTGCACACGAGCCAGGTGCTGCATCTCCTGTTGGCAGAGCATAGCTATCTGCTGGGCATTGACGCCTAACTTCTGGAAGATGAAGCCCACCACGTCGCGAGCCTTATCCAGCAGGGCCGCCATCAGGTGTACGGGTTCGATGCTCTGCTGTCCGTTCTGTCGCGCCAGATTCACGGCTTGCTGCACCGTTTCCTGCGCCTTGATCGTAAATTTGTCTAATGTCATAATCGTTCTCCTTTCTGATTAGTTTTTCACAACAACCATGCATCAAAGAATATGCCGCTGAAAGGCTTTACGACAAAACGTCAGCGCAGAGCGACAGAATGTCAGAAGGAGAAAAGAGCTGTTTACCAAGAGCCAAAAGCCGAAACAAATAGTTAAACTTTCTAATAAATGCCCCAACAGCCATACATATTTAAATAAAAAGAACTATCTTTGCATGACATAAACCGTAAAACAACGAAATTATGACTAAGAAATTCCTATTTATCGTAACCATAGCCATTCTAATGCCCATGATAATGAATGCCCAGACCTACACCACCCTGTGGAAGCAGGTGAAAGAAGCTGAGCAGAACGACCTGCCCCAGACGGAACAGCAGGTGCTCAGCCGTATAGCAGAGAAAGCCCAACAGGAGCAGGCTTACGGCCAACTGCTGAAAGCCGAGTTGCAAAGGGCGCGCTCAGTGTGCAGCGTCAGTCCTGACTCGCTGAAGCCAGAAGTGGAGCAACTGAAGCAACGTGCAGCACAGGCCGAAGCAGACATCCCCCTACAGTCTATCTACTACTGCGTGTTAGGCTATATCTACAATAACAACCGCTGGTTGGACGAAGACCGCTATCAGGAAATCGCACAGGATTATTACGAAAAGGCGATGGCCCACCCCGATGAGCTGGCCGCCGTGAAGGCTACCGACTACGAGCCTTTTGTGCTGAAAGGACAGGATAGCCGCTACTTCGGCGATGACCTGCTGAGCCTCATCGGCTGGCAGACAAAACGTTATAGCGTGCTGCGCGACTATTATCAGAAAACCGGCAATCGCCGAGCCACCCTGCTGGCCAGCGACTGGATGCTCGCATGGGAAGAACCCGATGAAAGGGAGTCGCTGAACAAATCTAAGCACATCCAGCGACTGGACTCGCTCATCGATGAATATCAGGATTTAGTAGAGTGTGGCGAAGTAGCCATCGACCGTTTTGAATATATGGACGAAGAGACCGATGCTACCCGCGAGCAGAAATGGCAATACATTAATATGGCCTTGGAGCGCTGGGGAGCCTGGCCGCGCATGAACCAGCTACGCAATGCCCAGCGACGGCTATCCCAGCCTATGTTCGATGCGCTGGTGCGTGAGAAAGTAATGATTCCCCAGCAAAGCCAGATGATCATGCTGAACCAACTGCGCAACATCACCGAGTTGACGCTGCGAGTATATAAGGCCAACGTGAACGGCGACACCAATCTAAACCCCGAAATCCCCAATGACTACAAAAAGCTAAAGCCCCTGCTGACAGCCATGTCCGAGCTGACACAGACCCACCAGTATGTGGGCAAGCGCCCCTATGAAATTTTCGAAGACTCCATCGAATTGGCTGGCCTGCCTGTAGGCGTGTACCTGTTGGAGATGGAAAGTCAGCCTGCCACCGAAGTGGCCCGCTGCCTCTATTTCGTCAGCGATGTGCGCGTACTCTCTCAGGCGCTACCCAATAACCTGTTGCGTATCGTAGCCGTCAATGCCACTACTGGACAACCCATCAAGGGAGCCACTGTTACGGTAGAGATGGGCTACGGACAAAATAAGAAAAGCACTAAGCTGACCAGCGATGAACAGGGCGAATGCCAGTATCAGTTTGAACGCAACGGAAACTATACCCTACACGTACAGACACCAAACGACAAGGCATGTCCCCCTATGGACACCTATGGCCGCTTCACATACAATGATCGCGACCATACTCATACCAGTACCGACATCTATACAGATCGCGCCATCTACCGTCCAGGACAGACAGTGCATTGTGCAGCCATTGTCTATTACACAGCAAACGGTCGCGACCACGCAGCCGTCAAGGACAAGGAGGTGAACTTCCAGCTACGCGATGCCAATCATAAAGTGGTGAGCGAGCAACGCATCACTACCGACGAATACGGAACCGCTGCCACCCAGTTCACCCTGCCTTTACAAGGATTGACAGGCAACTTCAGCATTCGTGCTAATGGGGAAACACACTATTTCAAAGTGGAAGAGTACAAACGACCTGCCTTTGAAGTGGATATTCCCCGTGTAGCCGAGAACTACGAAGACGGCGACACCGTCGTGGCCCGAGGCACAGCCCGCTCGTATGCCGGCGTACCCGTACAGGGAGCGAAGGTTAAATACAAGGTGAAGCGCACACGCGCATTCTGGTGGATGAGCTACTCGCGCTATTGGGGTGAAGGCTATATCGGCACTGGAAGGAACGACGAGCTGCTGGCCGAAGGCGAGACCGTGACTGACGACAAGGGTCAGTTCACCGTTGACATGCCGATGGTGCTGCCTATGACGCCGTATCCCATGTTTTATAACTTCGTACTCACAGCTGACGTAACCGATCAGGCTGGCGAGACGCATCAAGGAACAATGTCGCTGCCGTTGGGCAATCGCAAGACGGCCTTCAGTGCCACCCTGCCAGAGAAGGTGCTCAGCGAGGGCGACGTAAAGATAGCCTTCCACCAGCAGAATGCCGCTGGCATTGATCTCGACGCCACCGTGCGCTATCGCTTCGACGGCACAGGTCGGTGGCAGGAAGTGAAGACCAACCAGCTGGTGAACATGCCACAGCTGAAGAGCGGCAAGCACACCCTAAACGCCATCTGCGAGACAGACACGCTAGAGCAAGACTTCGTAGTGTTCTCATTAGACGACACACGTCCTGTTGCTGATACCCGTAGCTGGTTCTACGCCAGTCACGATCAGTTCCCCTGGAGCGGCAATCCTGTTACCGTGCAGGCAGGCAGCAGCGACAAGCAGGTGCACATGCTCTATACCGTCATCAGCGGCGACAGCCTGCTGGAAAGCGGAACCGTCGATATCTCCAACGAGCTCATCAATAGGAAGTTCCAATATAAGGAAGAATATGGCGACATGCTGCTCATCAACTACGCATGGATGAAAGACGGTAAAAGCTATACGTGGAACACCACCATCCGCCGTCCTATGCCCGACATGCATCTCGACATGAAGTGGAAGACCTTCCGCAACCACCTCATACCTGGACAGCAGGAAGAATGGACGCTCGTTGTCACCAAGCCCGACGGCACATCTGCAGACGCCCAGCTCATGGCTACGCTCTACGACAAGAGCCTCGACCAACTGACATCGCACTCTTGGCAGCTGGCACCTGTACTCGCCTTGTCCATGCCCAGCACCCACTGGTCAGTACCCGACTTCAGAAGTGAGGGGCTGTTTGGCAATAAGAACATACAATGGCTGAATGTACCCAATTTGGAATTCAACCACTTCGACTACGAAGTATTTCCCAGCTACAGCTATGGCCGTCGCCCGATTAGATTGAGGGGCAGGGGTGGTGTTCTCTATGACGAAGCCCCAATGATGATGGCCGCTGCCAATACCGAGGCATTGGTGTTGCAAGAAGTGGCCGTAGCGAAACAAAGCGCAGATGTTGATAATTCCTTGCAGGGACGTATCGCTGGAATGGACATTATTGGCAGCAAGGATGAAGAGCCCAAGCAGGCAGAGGTATCAGTGCGCGAGAACCTACAGGAAACAGCCTTCTTCACGCCGCAATTAGTCTGCGACAGCACAGGACTGGTCACGATGAAGTTCACCCTACCTGAGAGCCTTACCACATGGCGTTTCCTCGGCGTGGCCCATACACGTGACATGATGTACGGCTCCATTAGCGACGAAACCGTAGCCCGCAAGGATGTGATGATACAGCCCAACATGCCGCGCTTCCTGCGTCAAGGTGACGAGGGCACCATCAGCGCCCGCATCATGAACATGAGCGATGCACCTGTCAGCGGCACCGCTATGCTGCAGCTACTCGACCCAGAGACGGAACACGTCGTGCTGGAACAGAAGCAACAAGTCACGGTGAAGGACAGCTCGACAGTTGCCGTCACCTTCCCCGTCAGTCCTAACACCTCGCAGCTATCCCAGTACTCCCTGCTCATTGCAAGGGTAAGCATTGCCACGCCGAATCATAGCGACGGTGAACAGCACTATCTGCCCCTGCTGCCTAACACCGAGCGTGTGACCGTTACCTTGCCTTTCACGCAGATAGCACCAGGTACGAAGGAAATAGACCTGAGAACCATTGTTCCTGAAGCAGTAGCAAATTCTAAACTCACCATTGAGTACACCAATAATCCTGTCTGGCTGATGATACAGGCATTGCCAGCCGTAGGACATCCCCACGACGACTGCGCTATCTGTCAGGTCACATCACTCTATGCCAACAGTATCGGACGACATATCCTGAAGAAGAACCCCACCGCCAAGCACGTTTTCGAACAGTGGAAGCAGGAAGGCACATCACTCACATCTCTCAACTCTCAACTCCAGAAGGATGAAGAACTGAAAGACCTGCTGTTGAACGAGACGCCCTGGGTGATGGATGCTGACCGTGAGCAGGAGCAGAAACAGCGACTGGCCGATTTCTTCGACCAGAACATCATCGACAACCGACTGACTACAGCCATAGAAAACCTGCTCAAGTTACAGAACAGCGACGGCTCGTGGAGTTGGTGGCCAGGCATGCAAGGCTCGACCTACATGACCACCGCCGTCAGTGAGATTCTAGTGCGCCTGAATGAGATGACCGGCCAACAGGAGGACACCAAGAAGATGCTCAGCAAGGCCTTCGACTATCTGGGCGATGACATCGTGGAACTTGTGAAGGAAATGAAGAAGGAGGAGAAAAAAGGCATTAAGCAGACTTTCCCCACCCGCCAGGCTCTGGAGTGGCTCTATATGTGCGCCCTTGACGGCAGACAACTACCTGCAAAGGTACAGGAAGCCAACAACTACCTGAAGAACCTTCTGAAGAAAGAGGTGAAAAACCAGACTATCATGGAGAAAGCTCTCTCAGCCATCATTCTCGACAACAAGAGCTACATCAAGAGTCTGAAGGAATGGACGGTATATAAGGAAGACATTGGACGGTACTATGACACACAGCGTGCTGGCTACTCCTGGCGCGACTATAAGATTCCTACACAGGTGGCTGCTATCGAGGCTCTGAAACGACTGACGCCACAGGATACCATAACCATCAGTGAGATGCAACGCTGGCTGCTGCAAGAGAAGCGTAACCAGGCATGGGACACTCCACTGAACAGTGCTGATGCCATCTATGCCTTCCTCGACGGTAACGCACAGGCATTGGCTCCGCAACAGAAGACCATGCTCAGTATCGATGGAAGAACTCTCGAAACCAGCGATGCTACAGCTGGCATCGGCTATGTGAAGACGGCGCAGCAATACAATGGTGAGAAGACGTTTACTGCCGAGAAAACCAGTACAGGCACTTCGTGGGGAGCCGTGTATGCCCAATTCACACAGCCTGCCCGCGACATTAACGACCAGCAGAGCGGTATCAGCGTGAAACGTGAAATACTCATTGACCACTCACTACTCACCACTTATCATTCACCATTGAAAGTGGGCAACCGTATCACCATCCGCATCACCATCGAGGCTGATCGCGATTATGATTTTGTGCAGGTGCAGGACAAACGGGCAGCTTGTTTGGAACCCGTGAAGCAGTTGAGTGGCTATGACTGGCGTGGCGGTTACTACTGCGCACCTAAAGACTACACCACTAATTATTTCTTCGATTGTCTAGCCAAAGGCCGTCACGTCATCGAGACCGAATACTACATCGATCGCGAAGGAACCTACGAGACAGGCAGCTGCACGGCACAATGCGCCTATAGCCCCGAGTTCCGTGGTTCTACCAAGTCAATAACTATTAACGTTGCACCCAATAAATGATGAAAAGATATATATATTCCCTATTATTATTCTTTCCGCTTGTAGCAGGAGCGCAGAAGCTCACTATCAACAAGACGACTATTGATGTGGGCAAGACCGGCTTCGAAGTTCCCGTCACAGCTACCTTTGAGCTACGCAACAAGAGTTCGAAGCAGATGATCATCAGCAAACTGGAAACCGACTGCGGATGTACCACCGTTGATGGACCAAAGACCGTTGCTGCTGGTGAGCGCTTTACCATTTCGCTGACTTACGATGCCCGCATGCTAGGCCACTTCACCAAGCAGGTAGCCCTTTACAGCAACGCCACCAATGAGCCTGTCTATTTGAAGATGAAAGGCGTGGTGCTGACTGACGTGGTAGATTATTCTAAACGCTACCCCTACGACCTGAACGGACTGTTAGCCAGTATCAACAATGTGGAGTTCGACGACGTGAAGAAAGGTGAGACCCGTGAGGTGGAAATTAACCTGATGAACAACACAGAGAATGACATGACTCCTAACATGTTGCACCTACCCACATACCTTCATGCGCTGGCTATGCCCGAGACACTGGAGCCCAACCGCAGCGGCAAGATTATTCTGACGCTGAATTCGGAAGAGGTGCACCAATATGGTCTGTCGCAGGTATCCATATACTTGGCTAAAAAGCTTGGTGAGAGGATTAGCAACGAGACAGAGATTCCCGTCAGCGTGGTACTGCTACCCGACATGAGCAACTTTGAAGGGGTGAATAGCGAGCAGGCACCCCAACTGGAGCTCTCTGCCGAGATGTTGAATCTTGATGCTCACCATAAGAACGGTACTATTATTATGACCAACAAAGGACAGTCGCTACTCAAGATTACGTCATTGCAAATGTTTACTGGCGGCGTAAAAGTAAAGCTACCCAAACAGGAGCTGCAACCAGGCGAATCGACGAAGTTGCGTGTCACCATCATCCCCGACCAAATACGCAAGGCACGCTCTAAGCCACGTGTCCTCATGATTACTAACGACCCCAACCACTCGAAAGTGGTGATAACCATCAACGTAGAATAAATGGAACATCCTGAAAACAGCAGCGAATACGCTGGTCTGCAAGTGAATAGTGGCGTAGAACAGCCCAGCATCATCAATCCCTACCTGAAGCGCAATCGTTTCCGCCGTCAGGAAATCAGCGTTGCAGATATGGTAGAGGGTATTGTGAAGGGCGATATCACCATCCTTAGCCAAGCTGTTACGCTCATTGAAAGCGTAAACCCCACCCATCAGGCCAAAGCGCAAGAGGTCATAGAGAAATGCCTGCCTTACAGCGGACACAGCGTGCGCATCGGTATCAGCGGAGTGCCTGGTGCTGGCAAATCAACCAGTATCGACGAGTTCGGCATTCACCTGCTGAAAGAGAAAGGCGGACGGTTGGCTGTGCTGGCCATCGACCCATCATCGGAACGTAGCAAGGGTAGCATCCTAGGTGACAAGACACGTATGGAGAAACTTTCCGTACATCCAGATTCTTTCATCCGTCCCAGCCCGTCAGCAGGCTCATTAGGCGGTGTTGCCCGTAAGACCCGAGAAACCATCATCCTCTGCGAAGCTGCAGGCTTCGACAAGATTTTCGTGGAGACCGTCGGTGTAGGACAGAGCGAGACAGCATGCCACTCGATGGTCGATTTCTTCCTACTCATCCAGGTAGCTGGCACAGGCGACGAGTTGCAGGGCATCAAGCGCGGCATCATGGAAATCAGCGATGGCATTGTCATCAACAAATGCGACGGCGATAATGTGGAACGCTGTCAAATGGCAGCTACCAACTTTCGCAACGCTCTACACTTCTTCCCTATGCCAGAAAGCGGATGGGCACCGAAGGTGCTATGCTACTCAGGGTTCTACGGTACAGGAGTCAAAGAGGTATGGGATATGATATATCAGTATTTCGACTTTGTGAAGCAGAACGGCTATTTTGACTATCGCCGCAATGAGCAGGCCAAATACTGGATGTATGAGAGCATTAACGAGCATCTACGTTTGAACTTCTACAACAATCCCATTGTACAGCAACAACTGCAACAAGCGGAACAATCGGTGCTGAAAGGACAAAAAACCAGTTTCGTGGCTGCTCAAGACCTGTTAAACATGTACTATGGTGCAGATAGAGATTGACAGTGGAAGTGGATTCTGCTTCGGCGTGACCACCGCCATCAAGAAAGCCGAGGAAGACCTGGCAGCAGGCAAGACGCTCTACTGCCTGGGCGACATCGTGCATAATGGCATGGAGTGCGAGCGGTTGCACAAGATGGGACTTGTTACCATCAACCACGAAGAACTGAAAAATTTGCACGATGTGAAGGTATTGCTACGTGCCCACGGTGAGCCACCCGAGACCTACGAACTGGCCCGCAAGAACAACATCGAGATAATCGATGCCACCTGTCCTGTGGTACTACAATTGCAGAAGCGAATCAAGCAACAGTACGAGTTGGCTCTTAGCGATTGGCCATATACTAATAACCCGCTCGGCTCTGCCGCTTCGATCGTCGAAGAACAGCCAACAGTTAACAGCCAGATAGTCATCTTCGGCAAAAAAGGTCACGCTGAAGTGCTGGGGCTCGTGGGACAGACCGACGGCAACGCTATCGTCATTGAGAGCTATGAAGAAGCAACGAAACTCGACTTCACACGCGACATCTACCTCTATTCACAGACCACAAAGAGTTTGGATGAATTCCACCGTATCATCGACTATATTCAGAGCCATATTGCTCCTACGGCCACTTTCCGTAGTTTCGATACCATCTGCCGCTCAGTAGCTAACCGTATGCCCAACATCACGCAGTTCGCCAGCCGCCACGATCTCATTCTGTTCGTCTGTGGTAAGAAGAGTTCAAACGGAAGAGTTCTCTTCAACGAATGTCTGCGCGTAAATCCCAACACCCACCTCATCGAAGGCCCTAATGAGATAGATGCCCAATGGCTGAAGGGTATCAAGACCGTGGGTATCTGTGGAGCCACCAGCACACCGAAGTGGCTCATGGAACAATGTCAAAAAGCAATCCTAAAACTATAAACAACTATGAAAAGAATTCTGACACCCCTTGTGCTATTACTGGCAAGCCTCACCATGCAGGCTCAGTACGACATCATCCCTCTGCCGTCGAACATCAGCATCGACACTAAAGGCCGTATGCTCACTATCGACGAGGCAACGCCCATCAACGACAAACTGAACCCTAAGATTGAAAATGCCGAGGGCTGGCGCATCACTGTTGACAAACTGGGCATTACCATTGAAGGCAGCACCGATGCCGGCATCTTCTACGGACATCAAGCCCTCCGCCAGATTATGGCACGACAACCTAAGGAGCTGCCCTATGCCGTGGTGGAGAATGCCCCACGCTTTGCCTATCGTGGCATGCATCTTGATATCTGCCGCCATATTTTTCCAAAAGATGTGGTTAAAAACTACATCGACATTATGGCCCTGCACGACATGAACACCCTACACTGGCACTTGAGCGATGATCAGGGCTGGCGTATCGAAATCAAGAAGTGGCCACGACTAACGCAAGTAGGAGGTTGGCGCGACCGTACTGTTATCGGCCGCAACCTGGGAATCTACGACCATACCATGTATGGCGGCTTCTACACGCAGAAGGATATCCGCGAGATAGTGCAGTATGCAGCCGAACGCCATATCACCATTATCCCAGAGATTGACATGCCCGGACACATGGTAGCTGCTGTCACAGCCTATCCCGAACTGGGGTGCACAGGCGGCCCTTACGAGGTATGGCCCGACTGGGGCGTCAGCGAAGACATCCTGTGTGGTGGCAATCCACGCGTCTATGAGTTCTTGGAAGATGTCTTCACGGAAGTGATGGAACTGTTCCCCTCGAAAATTATCCACGTAGGTGGCGACGAGGCTCCGAAAGACCGTTGGAAGGCCTGTCCCAAATGTCAGCAGAAGATACGCGACGAGCATTTGGAAAACGAGGAGCATTTGCAAGGTTACATGGTACGAAAGATGGAGAAACTGTTCAGTAATCATGGTCGCGTACTGATGGGCTGGGACGAAATCATGGACTGCAACGTGCCCAAGACGAGCATTATCATGAACTGGCGCGACTGGAGCAAAGTGGCCGACCCTGCCAAGGAGGGCTACGACTGCGTACGCACGCCGAACTCGACACTCTACTTTGATCATAGTCAGGTTCCTGAGGGCGAGTGGAAGACGACGCTGACCATTGGCGGCTTCTCTCCTTTGGAAAAAGTATATAACTACGAGCCTGCTCCTGCTACGCTTTCTGATGAGGAGCGTGCCCATGTCCTTGGCCTTCAAGCTAATGTATGGACGGAGTACATCGCCTATCCTGAGCTCATAGAGTACCAAGTGCTTCCACGCATGGCTGCACTGGCAGAAGTACAATGGCTCAGTCCCGACAACAAGAACTATGAAAGCTTCAAGGAGCGCCTGCCACATCTACTCAAAATCTATGACCAGGAGGGCTGGCACTATTGCACCTATAAGCTGAAATAATAACGAAAAAGGATGAAGAGGTTCCTATACATTATTGTTTTTATAGGACTGCTTGCAACACCAGCCGTGGCACAGCATTCCCAGCGTGGGAAACTGTCGCCATGGCTGCGCCAGCTGGTAAAGAATCTCCCCCAGCCCCCAGCCAAGGGGAGAGGGGATTCAGCAACTTACCCAGGAGATAAGGAGAGGACCCTCATCGCCTTTATTAAGACCACTCCTAACGACAATCAGGTGCTCAGCGACAACGACTGCCACTCGCTGGCTCACTACGGAGACCTGCATATTGCCAGCATCCCTGTCAGTAGTCTTGACAGGCTTGTTCTCGACCGCCGCGTACTAAGTATCGAAGCCAGCCCCACAGGACATACGCTCATGGACTCTATGGCTGTTCATCTCAACGCCACCCTTGCGCACAAGGGCTTGGGGCTGCCACAAGCCTTTACCGGACAAGGAATAGTGATGGGGGTAATGGATGTGGGCTTCGACCTTACCCATCCCAACTTCTATAACCGCAACGCCACAGAGTACCGCATCCGTCGCTTCTGGGACCAGGTAACCCAAGATACTATCGGCAGTCTCTTCCCCGTAGGCCGTGATTATGTCACGGAGAAAGACATCCTTTCTCTGGCTCACAGCCGCGACGGCATCGATATTGCCCACGGCACACATACTTTGGGCATTGCTGCTGGCAGCGGCTACGACTCGCCCTATTGTGGTATAGCTCCTGAGGCTGATATCTGCTTGGTGGCCAATGCCGTCTATGAAGACCTGCCCTTCATCGACTCCACCGATGTTTATAAATATACCTTTGCCACCGATGCCCTCGGCTTCAAGTACATCTTCGACTATGCACAGGAGGTGGAACAGCCCTGCGTCATCAGTTTCAGCGAAGGCAGCGGGCAGGACTTCTGGGGCTACGACTTACTATACTATGAATTCATAGATAGCCTAATAGGACCTGGTCGCATTCTCGTGGCTGCCGCAGGCAATGAGGGGCACAAGAAGAACTGGATTCACAAGCGCAGGGGGCAAGAGTCGGCCGGAACCTTCATCTTCAACAACGATACGACAATGATATTAACGCTGAAGTCGCCCGATGACTTCATCCTACGGTTGGTGGGCTACAACGACGAACAGAACGACACGCTGCTGATACGTCCTCGCTATACGCTGACACAGCCCGACTCTACGTGGGCTGTCAAAAGCGAACTTCTGAATGTGTTATTTGAGGCCTACCCCTCGTGCTACCATGCGGAAGAGACCTGCTACGATGTGACGCTGTCGGCCAGCAGTTCCATAGGAACCAACCCGTTGCTGTCATTAGAAATGGTAGGCAGTAATGCCGACGTGGAGCTGTGGCGCTACAACGGCTGGCTGACCACCTCCTCCATCAATCCACGACTGGCCGACGGTGAGAAGTCTCATTGTATTCACTCGCCATCGAGCGCCCCCAACGTCATCAGCGTGGGAGCCACCACCTACCGCGACCATATTATCAACCTCGAAGGCGACACGATGACCTACTGGGCAGGCAACGACGGACGACTGGTGGAATTCTCTTCCACAGGCCCTACAATGGACGGTCGGATTAAGCCTGACTGCGTGGCACCAGGCAACAACATCATATCTTCCTACAACAGCTATTATCTGGAAGCACACCCCGATGCCAACGACAACCGCTGGGACGTGGCTCGATTCCCCTTCCAAGAGCGCACCTATTCCTGGAACGCCAATAGTGGAACGTCGATGTCAACACCTGCTGTGGGAGGGGCCATCGCACTCTGGCTACAAGCCTGTCCCACGCTATCGCCCACCGATGTGCTCAGCCTGTTGCAGCTTACCTGTCGCCATCCTGAACCTGACCTCGAATATCCCAACAACCTCTATGGCTATGGTGAAATAGACGTCTATGCCGGCCTGCTCCACCTGCTGGGCATTGATGCCATCAACGACATCCCCAAAGCCCATACCTCTGCCCGTTTTGTGTTGAAAGGGAATACCCTGCACATTCAACCTTCCACCATCAACCTGTCACCATCAACTCTCCAAATATATGACCTCAATGGGCGACCTGTCTTCAGCACCCAACTGCCTGCAGGCCAAACGGAATACGCATTGCCCTTGCCTTCGTTAAGAGCCGGCATCTATGCAGCCTGTCTGGGGAAGGAATCCACACTTATCCGCATTGCTCCAGGTACTTTCGCTCGACAATAAAAACAAAAATAACGTTTTTTGTTTTGTATTGTGCTCACTTATTCGTACCTTTGCGCTGCAATAACAGCGCGAAGGTAGGCGGCATCTCGGAAAAACTCAAATAAAATTTGGTTTTTCGCTCGATTTGCACTACCTTTGCACCCAAAATTTGAGAAAGCATGAAGATTGAAACATTGATAAGCCAAGCCGCAGGCGAGGCCGTGAAGGCTCTCTACGGCATAGAGGCAGACGAGAAAATGCTACAGCTGCAAAAGACGCGCAGCGAGTTTGAAGGCAACCTGACACTGGTAGTATTCCCCTTTGTTAAGGCCGCTAAGAAGAGTCCTGAGCAGACAGCACAGGAGATTGGCCAGTACCTTGTAGAGCATTGCACGGCTATAGAGAAATTCAACGCCGTGAAGGGCTTCCTGAACCTAAGCATCGGCAATGGTGCCTGGCTCCAGCTGTTGGAGGCCATTGACAAGGACGAGCACTTCGGCACGAAGCTGGCAGACGAGCAGTCACCCCTCGTCATGATCGAATATTCCTCACCCAACACGAACAAGCCCCTGCACTTGGGACACGTACGCAACAACCTGCTGGGCTGGAGCTTGGCACAGATTATGGAGGCCAACGGCAACAAGGTGGTGAAAACCAACATCGTGAACGATCGCGGCATCCACATCTGCAAGTCGATGCTTGCCTGGCTGAAATACGGCAACGGCGAGACTCCTGAAAGCTCAGGCAAGAAGGGCGACCACCTCATCGGCGACTACTATGTGGCCTTCGACAAGCACTACCGCGAGGAAATCAAGGAACTCGTAGCTCAGGGCATGGACGAGGAGAAAGCCAAGCAGGAGGCTCCGCTCATTAAGGAGGCTCACGAGATGCTGGTAAAATGGGAGCAGAACGACCCCGAGGTACGCGCCCTGTGGGAGAAAATGAACTCGTGGGTGTACGCAGGCTTCGACGAGACCTACAAGAAGATGGGCGTCAGCTTCGATAAGATTTACTACGAAAGCCAGACCTACCTCAAGGGCAAGGCGAAGGTGGAAGAAGGATTGGCCAAGGGACTCTTTGAGCGTCACGACGATGGTAGCGTGTGGGCAGACCTGACCAATGAAGGCCTCGACCAGAAACTGCTGCTCCGCTCTGATGGCACCAGCGTTTATATGACGCAGGACATTGGAACGGCTGAAATGCGTTTTCAGGACTACCCCATCGACAAGATGATCTATGTGGTTGGCAACGAACAGAACTACCACTTCCAGGTGCTCTCTATCCTGCTCGACCGTCTGGGCTTCAAGTGGGGTAAGGAACTCGTACACTTCTCCTATGGAATGGTAGAGCTGCCCAACGGCAAGATGAAGAGCCGCGAGGGCACCGTTGTAGATGCCGACGACTTGATGGAGCTGATGGTGGAGGATGCCTACAAGACCTCCATGGAGCTGGGCAAGTTCGATGATATGACTGAAGAAGAGCGCCGCGAGATAGCCCGCATTGTGGGCATGGGCGCCCTGAAATACTTCATCCTGAAAGTTGATGCCCGCAAGAACATGCTCTTCAACCCTGAGGAGAGTATAGACTTCAACGGCAACACAGGCCCCTTCATCCAATATACGTATGCTCGTATCCGCTCTATTCTCCGTAAGGCGGAGAATAATGGACAATGGACAATGGACAATGGACAATTAAATGCCAAGGAGGTCGAGCTTATCCAGAAGATGAACGAGTATGGTGTTGCCGTTGAGCAAGCAGGCAAGGACTACAGCCCCAGCGGCATCGCCAACTACTGCTACGAACTGACGAAGGTGTTCAACCAGTTCTATCACGACTACTCCATCCTCAACGAGCCCGACGAGCAGAAGCGTGCCGTACGCCTGGTACTGGCTCGCAACGTGGCGAAGATCATCAAGAATGGCATGAGCCTGCTCGGCATCGAAGTGCCTGAGCGTATGTAAAGCCTCCCCCATCCCCCTCCAAAAGGAGGGGGCCTTCTAAGTATGGCCTATATTTATGAAACGGCAGAATGTGCCAACTATGACTTACTAAGTGCATATGCAGAATACAATATGCAACATCCCACGGAAGCAGAACGCATCATGTGGGATTTACTAAAAGCAAAGAGTATTCAGGGACACAAGTTCAGGAGGCAGCATATCATTAAAGACTACATCGTAGATTTTGTTTGTCTTCATAAGAAATTAGTCATAGAAATAGATGGACAGTATCATCTCGAAGGCCAGCAAATCGTCAAGGATAAGAGTCGTACAGAAGACTTGCAGAAATCGGGATATACAGTAATCCGTTTTTCCAACGAAGAAGTAATAGGCAATACACCACAAGTTATCAAAGATATAAAGAAAGCTCTTATGGAAATCATTCCAGGCAAAAGCCTCCCCAACTCTCCCTCCACAGAAAAGGGGAAATCTGGTGGACAGCAGCTCCCTCTCCCTTTGGAGAGGGCGGGGGGAGAGGCTTCATGGGCTGTGGACGCTTCATGCAGCGGCAATCCCGGCCCGATGGAGTATCAGGCTATTGACCTGCAGACAGGAGCCCAGGTGTTTCACTTCGGACCGATGAAGGGCACGAACAACATCGGAGAATTTCTGGCTATCGTCCATGCGCTGGCCCTCTGCTGGCAACAGGGGCTGCACGACAAGACCATCTACAGCGACAGCTACAATGCCATCCTCTGGGTGAAGAAGCGGCAATGCAAGACCAAACTGGAGCATACGCCTGAAACGGAAAAGCTTTATGAAATTATAGCCCGTGCCGAGAACTGGCTGCGCACCCATGACTTCCGCAACCCCATCATCAAATGGGAAACCGACAAATGGGGCGAGATTCCTGCCGACTTCGGAAGGAAATAGAAAACCCCTCCAAGGAGGGGCTTTTTATTTGATATAGTTCACGATGATGTTTTCACCAAATACCTGCTGCGAAAGCACTATCGCATTTGCTGGTAATAGTGGTGCGCGAGTGCCTCCAGTAACGGTGAGACGCGTATTTGTCTCCACACGAATCTCGTCCCACAAATTCTGCACCAAGAAATTCTCCAGCGTCTTACGGCCACCCTCTACAATAAGCGACTGAATGTTGTGGGCATGCAGACTCTCTAAGTTCAGCGGATGCTGGCGGTCGATGACCAGACGTTTGGGCGAAGACCCCACCCAGTGACGCACGGTGAGCTGTGGATGCTCACGCTCGTTAGTGACACGTCCCACTAAGATAGCATCTTCCTCAGCACGCAGCTTGTGGCTGAGCATCTGCGTGAACGGTGTGGAGATAGTCAGCGTCTGTCCGTTGTCGTCGATGAAGCCGTTGGCCGTCTGTGCCCATTTTAATATAATGTACGGGCGATGCAAACGGTGGAATGTGAAGAAACGACAGTTCAGTATGCGGCACTCTTCTTCCAGCACACCTACGGTGACATCGATGCCTGCCTCGCGCAGCTTCTGCACGCCACGCCCCTGCACCTCGGCAAACTCATCGATACAGCCAATGACCACCCGCCTGATGCCTTTCTCAATAATCAGGTCGGCACAAGGAGGCGTCTTGCCATAGTGTGAACAGGGCTCCAAGCTCACATACATCGTGGCCTCCTTCAGCAACGGTTCATCCTCTGTGCGCACAGAGGCAAAGGCGTTCACCTCAGCATGTCCCTCACCACAGCGCACATGATAGCCCTCACCAAGAAGCCTCCCCCCGCCCCCCTCCAAAGGGAGGGGGAGAACGATAACTGCTCCCACCATCGGGTTTGGTTTCGCATTCTGCTGCCCGTTCCTAGCCAGCTGAATACAGCGCCGCATGTATTTCTCGTCGTCCGTTATCATACCTTATTATATATAGTTCTGCAAAAATACAAAATATATTTCATCTGACCAAGAAATACAAAGAAAAAATCCCCAGCACTAAATCAGCACTGGGGATTTTGTATCATTTTATCTTTTAATTATTCGCCTTCCTCAGGATCGACATAGTCGTCAGCATTATTGAACAACTGCTTGTCTGTCAATCTTGCGACCATGTTCTGAATCCAAATCTCAGGTTGAGCAGTGTTCACCCATGACTTGAAATTGTTATATGCCTTATCGATTCTTACATATTCATCAGGCCAACGAACGCCAATATATGTACAAATCTTCTGAGGAGCAGTTTCTGGTTTTGCTTCTAACTCATAGGGATAGGCATCTCCACCAGGAGTCACTACGACAGGAATAGCATTTATCGACTCATATGCATATTTTCCGTTTACAGGATCAATAGTAAATTTCTGAGTTTTCTCTACCTTTTTCACACCAGTATTGGTCATTTCTCCAAGTGTTACAGGCTGGCCAGCCACCGTAACAGGCAGTGTACCACCAGCAGCAAGAATCTCGATACTAATACTCTTGTCAACATTAAATACAGCGTCGAACACTAAGTCGTTGAAGTCGAAGTCACCAATCTCGCCCATGTCCTCGCAGAACACACGACCCTGATAGGGCTTACTCTCAATCTTATTGGCTTCGCCAACCATAATAACCCAGAAAGTGTCCCCTTTAGCCTGTGTATAATGACGCAGGCCTAAGAAAAGGTGACCCTCGTAGTAGAGGAAGTAATAGTCATACTGCCAATCACCTTTCTCTTTCCAACGGAACATCTTTCCATCAGCATTAGTGGCATTATCCATATCCACCATCAGTGTACCTCCATGCAGAGCATTCTGTCCACTAACAGTATAATGAGCTGTATTCATACCTTTATCGAAATTCGTCACATCTACAAAGTCTTTAGCAATAGGATCATAAGCCTGCAACGGACCCATACCATTCTGCTGGTGAGCATGATCTATATGCAGCAGCCAGTAGTTGTCGAAATTGAAATCAACATCCTTAAGGCCAAGAAGCTCTCCTTTTTCATATGCAGCTTTAAATGCTGCTTGAACTTTATTAGCACTACTGCCCTCTTTGAAGCTGGTCATATCTTCAGGAATTTCCCAAATAGGATCATCTGTTGCTACCACGGCACCACGGGTACGAGCAGCATCAGGCGTTTTAAATCCCCAAGTTTGTCCTTTGGCAATTGTACCATAAGTCTGCTTGAAAGCAGCATCATACTCCATGACCTTCTTCTTGTAGGCATAGTTCTCATCCACACTCACTTCATGTGAGCATCCCACGAAAGCAACACTCACTAGGAGCATTGGCAATCCACTTAAAAAAGCTTTTTTCATACGTAAATTATAAATTAAGTCTTTATTATATATATCTATTGTTTGTTGAATGAATTATATATTACAATAATTCCTGCTGCAAAAGTGGTAAAAAGTACACTTATAATGGTATAACAAAAGCAAACATATTGTAGCACATGCAAATTATTGACAAAAATCAACATCATAACACAAAAATTTGGCTGTTACAGAATTATTTTCTACCTTTGCGCTGACTATGACTTACGAAGAGTTTTGGAAGCCGCTGACGCAGATTTATGATGCTGGCGAGGCCAAGGCCGTGACAAGGTTTGTGGCCGAGATGCAGTGTGGCCTCTCGCTGGCCGACCTGTTGGCAGGAAAGAAGATGACGGATGTCGATGGCATCCAGAAAATGCTGCTTTCAGGCGAGCCCGTGCAGTATGTGTTGGGTAAGGCCGACTTTGGGCCACGCAAGTTCATCGTGACTCCTGGCGTACTCATTCCGAGACCTGAGACCTACGAGCTGTGCCAGTGGTGCCTCCCCCCTGCCCCCTTCAACTGGAGAGGGAGCATCCTCGACATCGGAACAGGCAGTGGCTGCATTGCCTGTACACTAGCGGCAGAGTTGCCACAAGCAGTGGTGACGGCATGGGACATCTCAGAAAAAGCATTGGAGATAGCCAACGAGAACGCCAAACGTACCCATGTTCACGTATCATTTGAGCATGTGGATATTCTCTCGCCACTCACCACTCAACACTCACCACTCAACACTTACGACCTCATCGTCAGCAATCCCCCTTATATATGTGAGAGCGAGGCCGCTGAGATGGAGCCTCATGTACTGAACCACGAGCCAGCACAGGCGCTCTTCGTCCCCGACAACGACCCGCTGCTATTCTATCGCCACATCAGCAATTATGCGAAAACAGCCCTGTACGAAGGCGGAAAGCTCTATTTTGAAATCAACCCACGCTTCTGCAAGGATACAGGACAACTGCTTTCAGGACTGGGCTTCCACGATATTCAAGTCAGAAAAGACCAATTCGGAAAAGAAAGATTCATCAGCGCATGCAGATAAAGAAGGAAATGACAGGCCAGCAGGCCTATAGCAGACTGACGGCCCTTTGTGCCCGTAGTGAGCACTGCCAGCAGGAGATGCTGGAGAAGATGAGGCAATGGGGCATTAGCGAAGAAGAGCAGGCCGAGGTGATGGCCAGATTGATCAGCGAGCGATATATCGATGACGAGCGCTTTACACGTGCCTTTGTCAATGACAAGATACGCTACAACAAGTGGGGCCGTCGCAAAGTGGAACAGGCCCTGTGGCAGAAGCACATCGATAAAGACATCGCCAACCGTGTGCTCAACGAGATTGACGACGAAGAATACCTCAGCATCTTGAAGCCACTACTCAAGCAGAAACGGCGCAGCATCAAGGCCGACGACAATAGACAGGAGAGAATCAAACTCGTGAAGTTCGCCCTGTCGCGTGGCTTTACGATGGACATCATCAGGCAATGTATCGACGTGGAGGATGAGGACGAGTATCTGGACTAAGCTGTTAGACCTCATCTCACCCCGCACCTGTGCCATCTGTGGCGAGCGGCTGTCGGTGAACGAGCAGGTAATCTGTGCTACGTGCCACATGCACCTTCCTATGACACACTACGAGCAGTCGCCGCTCGATAATCCCCTCTGCCGCCTTTTCTGGGGACAGTTCCCCATAGAACGTGCTGCAGCCCTCTTCTTCTATGTGCCGCAGTCGCCCTCCAGCAAGATGATCTACGACATGAAATACCGCTCCATGCCCGAGATTGGCGAAGGTTTAGGCAAGATTACTGCCCGCCAGTTTGCCGAAGCAGGATTCTTTGAGGGCATCGACGCCTTGGTGCCTATGCCTATCACCCGTCGCCGACAGTGGCAACGTGGCTACAATCAGAGCATGGAGATTGCCCGAGGCATGAAGGCTGTCACTGGTCTTCCTATATATAACAAGGTGGTGCGACGCATCCATTTCCATGAAAGTCAGACTGCCCAGCATGCCTGGGAACGCCTGCGCAATGTCGATGATGCCTTCCGACTTTCCGACCCTGACCGTATTGCCGGCAAGCACATCCTACTCATCGACGACATCATCACCACAGGTGCCACCGTCATTGCCTGCGGAAAGGAACTGGTTAAGGCTCCCGATGTCCGCATCAGCATCCTCTCCCTCGGACTCACCAAGTCGTAATCTCGGCGCTTGGCTTTGCCGCTTGCTACCGAAGGGACGCAAGAAAAACTCAAACAAAATTTGGTTTTTCGCTCGATTTGGATAAATTTCTCACGCTCAAGAATGCAAATTTATTTGCTTTCTCTTCGCTTAATCGAAATTTTGCACTACCTTTGCACCCAAATTTCATTCATCATGGATACAATCAAGAAGATTTTTGCACAGAAATTGCTTGAGGTGAAAGCCGTCAAGCTGCAACCACAGGAGCCCTTCACATGGGCCAGCGGCTGGAAGTCGCCCATCTATACCGATAACCGCAAGACGCTTAGTTTCCCACGCTTACGCTCGTTTGTGAAGCTGGAACTCTGCCACCTCATACAGGAGAACTTCCCCGAGGCCGAGGCTGTGGCTGGCGTAGCTACAGGAGCCATCGCCCAGGGCGCTCTGGTAGCTGAGGAACTGGGACTGCCTTTCAGCTATGTACGTCCGAAACCGAAAGACCACGGCATGGGCAACCAGATAGAAGGTGAGATAGAGAAAGGCGCCAAGGTCGTAGTTGTAGAAGACCTCATCAGCACCGGTGGCTCCTCCCTGAAAGCCGTACAGGCCCTGCGCGACTATGGTGTAGAGGTGGTGGGCATGGTGGCCTCGTTCACCTATGGCTTCCCCGTGGCAGAAGAGGCATTCCGCGAGGCTGGCGTGAAACTGCTCACCTTGAGCGACTACGAGCACGTCGTGGCTGAAGCTGCCAAGACGGGCTATATCAGCGAAACTGACCAGCCCGTGCTGGCCAAGTGGCGTAAAGACCCCGCCAACTGGAACGTCTAAAAAAATCGTCTAACCGTCAAAAAAGTCTATCCGTCATTATGAGCAAGTTTGAAAGTAGCATCAAAACCATCCCCTACCCTCAGGAGAATGTCTATCGTAACATCAGCGACCTGAACAATCTGGCTCGCATCCGCGACCGTGTGCCCAACGAGAAAATACAGGAATTCACCTTCGACCGCGATACCGTTTCGGTAGCAGTTCCCCCCGTAGGCACCATCAGCCTGCGCATCATCGAACGTGAGGAGCCGAAGTGCATCAAGTTCGAGACGGCACAGAGTCCCATGCCCTTCAACCTATGGATTCAGATTCTGCCCATCGATGAGAAGACCTCGAAGATGAAGGTCACGGTGAAGGCCGACATACCCCTGGTGCTGAAAGCCATGGTTGCCGGTCCTCTACAGGACGGTGTGGATAAGGTAGCTGATGCATTGGCACAAATACCCTACGAATTATGAAATTGTGGGAGAAAGACTTTGAAATCAACAGCGAGATAGAGCGCTTCACCGTTGGCCGCGACCGCGAAATGGACCTCTATCTGGCTCCCTACGACGTGCTGGGCTCTATGGCCCATATCACCATGTTGCAAAGCATTGGCCTCTTAGGCAACGAAGAGCTGCCCGTGCTCTTGAAAGAGCTACGTACCATCTACGAGCAGTGCCAGAAAGGTGAGTTCACTATCGAGGAAGGCATTGAGGATGTGCACTCACAGGTGGAGCTGATGCTGACAAGGAAGCTTGGCGACATGGGCAAGAAGATCCACTCGGGCCGCTCACGCAACGATCAGGTACTGCTTGACCTGAAGCTTTTCACCCGCCATCAGCTGCAACTGGTAGCCGAGGCCGTGAAAGACCTTTTCGAGCAGCTCATCCAGAAGAGCAACCAGTATAAGGATGTGCTCATGCCTGGCTACACCCACCTGCAGGTGGCCATGCCCTCGAGCTTCGGCTTGTGGTTCGGAGCCTATGCCGAGAGCCTCTGCGACGACATGCTCTTCCTGCAGGCCGCCTATCGCATGACCAACCGCAACCCTCTCGGTTCGGCAGCCGGCTATGGCTCGTCGTTCCCCCTGAACCGGCAGATGACCACCGACCTGCTGGGCTTCGACACAATGGACTATAACGTGGTGTATGCCCAGATGGGGCGCGGCAAGACTGAACGCAATGTTGCCTTCGCCCTCGCCACCATCGCCGGCACGATGGCAAAGCTAGCTTTCGACGCCTGCTTGTTCAACTCGCAGAACTTCGGCTTTGTAAAACTGCCCAAGGAGTGCACCACAGGCTCAAGCATCATGCCCCACAAGAAGAATCCTGACGTCTTCGAGCTCATCCGTGCCAAGTCGAACAAACTGCAGGCGCTGCCCCAGCAGGTGACGCTCATCATGAACAACCTGCCCTGTGGCTACTTCCGCGACTTGCAAATCATCAAAGAGGTATTCCTGCCTGCCTTCGACGAGCTGCTCGACTGCCTCCGCATGACAGCCTATATCATCAATCGCATAGAGGTGAACACCCACATCCTCGACGATTCCCGCTACGACCCCATGTTCTCCGTAGAAGAGGTGAACCGCCTGGCAGCCGAGGGAATACCCTTCCGCGATGCTTATAAGAAGGTGGGGCTCGACATCGAGGCTGGGAAGTTTGTCCCCAACAAGGACATCCACCACACCCACGAGGGTTCCATCGGCAACCTCTGCAACGACCGCATCGAGGCACTCATGAGTGAGACCTTCCGTCAGTTCGGCTTTGAACGAGTGGAACAGGCAGAGCAAGCTCTTTTAAATGAGGAATGAGAAATGAGGAATGAGGAATGGAGAATGAATAAGGAAAAGTGGAAGAAACTGGGAAAGGTGGCATTCCTCATCTCTCATTTCTCATTTCTCATTTTCCTGACTGCCTGCGAAACTGACAACATGTATAGTAATGCCTACTGCCGCTTCTCCTTCAACACTACACTCTATCCCTCCTCGGCACTCACACGTGCCGTAGGCAGCACAGGGGGAGACTTCTGTATCGTCAAAGCTACCTACAAGAACGGTGTACCCCACCTGCTGCTCACTCCCAACCGCGGCACCTACGCCGCTACCGACCTCGACCTTACCATGAACACTGCCATCACCGGCGAGCGCATCAGCTATAGCTCCATGGGCTACCGTCAAGGTCTCATCATCGGCCGCTCGCTATATGGAGCCCTGCGCTGCTACGACCTCATGTGTCCCAACTGTGACAACAACTACGAGCTGCACTGGAACGACCAACAGCCCTTGGAACTTATCTGCCAGAAATGTCACAGAGTCTATAACATCGACGGCGACTATGGCTATGTGAAAACTGGCGACAAGGGGCAGGCCCTCACCCTCTATCGCCGCGTCAGCTACACTCCCGACAATGGCCTCCTCATTGTCAGCAACCCATAACACTCTAAAAACATGAAGAAAACCAGGCTATTGTTCGTGTGCCACGGTAATATATGTCGCAGCCCGATGGCGGAGTTTGTGATGAAAGAACTCGTGAAGCGGGCTGGATGCGAAGAGAAGTTTGAGATTGCGTCGGCAGCGACATCGACGGAGGAGATTGGCAACGAGGTGTATCCTCCAGCTCGCAGGAAACTGGCAGAGCATGGCATTGGCTGCAAGGGAAAGACGGCACGTCAAATGACACGGTACGACTACAACCGTTTCGACCTGCTGATAGGCATGGACTCATGGAACATCCGGAACATGAACCGCATCTGCGGAGGCGACCCTGAGGGAAAGATACACATGCTGCTCGATTTTACACAGCGACCAGGCGACGTAGCAGACCCATGGTACACGGGTGACTTTGAGGCGACGTGGCGTGATGTGGCTGAAGGGTGCGAATGCCTGTTAGAGGAGTTAAAAAATATTAACTCTTAGAAAAAAACTCCCTGCTCCTCGCTCCTAACTCCTAACTCTTTTGTACCTTTGCACCCGCTTACGAGCACACTACGGTTGCCGCGATGGTGGAATGGTAGACACGAGGGACTTAAAATCCCTTGACCAGGAATGGTTGTGCGGGTTCGAGTCCCGCTCGCGGCACTTCTTATTTTATCAGCTCACCATTGATTGTGACGTTAGTTAGCTCCAAGTTCTCAATGGGATTGCCTGTGAAAGCCTTTACCGTAGCCCTGTCCCGCACATCAACATCGTTGAAGATGAAATTGCGCAACTTATAGTTCTCGCTACCACGTACATCGAAGAATGTGCCGCAATCCATGCGGATGTTGTTGAAGCAGATGTCATTGCACTCCGAGAGAGGCATGTCGGGACGGTCTTCCTTCTGATAGAACTGAGTCCAAGGACGGATGAGCAGGAACGAGTGACAGTTGCCTGTGAAGTTCTCTACACGCACATGTTCATAGTGTTGGGGTGTATCAGGACGCATCTTCAACCAGAGCACGTTGTGGGTATCATCGGCATGACAGTTGCGCATGATAACATTCCAGTCGTGTAGACTCTCTGAACCCAGCGTCATGCAGCCATGTACGGTACCATAGTGACAACGTTCTACGAGGATATTGTAGTTAGGGCCATTCTCGGGAGCCTGGTCAGCGAAGGTGCCCTTGCCACCCTTCAGTACCACGGCATCGTCGTTCACGTTCATATAGCAGCCTCGCACCACCACGTCGTGGCAGGCGTCGATGTCGATAGCATCAGTAGAAGGGCCTTTGATACCCTGCGTGGATGAGTGGATGTAGAGGTCAAGGTATCTCACGTGGTCGCAACGATAGATATGGTTCGTCCAGAAAGGCGAGTTGATAAGGCGCACGTCCTGAATGGTCACGTGATGACTATTGGAAATATACGTCAGGCGAGGCCGCTGGGCATCCTTGTTGGTGCATTGCGGATTCCACTGGCGGCGAATCCAGAACTCCTCCCAATAGTCCTGTCCGTTACCATCGATGGTACCCTTGCCACAAATGGTAAAACCATCCAGCCCGTCAGCATTGATAAGCGCCACGAAGTATTTGCACGTCTGGCCCTCGATACGTGTCTCCCGGATCTCGAAGTCGTGTACGCGGTCGCTGCCTTTCAGCACGCCACCCTCTTCTATATAGAGATGCGTGCCCTGCTTGAAGAACAGGCTGCCGGAATAGAACGCCCCTTTTGGTACAACGATGACTCCACCACCCTCTTGTGCACAGCGGTCGATGACGGCCTGAATCTCACGTGTCTGAATATCGGTAGTGCCCTGGCGTACACCGTAGTTGGTGAGCACATACTGCTTTCCCAGCGTATTTACATCCACCTTAGTGGTGTCCTTGAACCATGCATCCATCACTTCGCCATTAGGCCACTGCTCAGGCAGCAATCGTTTCTTTCCCATAGCGACGGTGCAAAGCATCAGCATCGCCAGTCCCAGCATCATTTTCTGTTTCATGTATCTTTCCTCGTTTTGATTTGCTTCTGAGGTGCAAAGATACAAATAAGTGAGCGAAAATGCAAATAAATTTGCAATTTTCCGAGCGAGGAGTGAGGAGCTAGGTTTTTTTGCGACTGAAATGAATAAAAAATGTTAATACTCCCTGCTTCTTACTCCTTACTCCTAACTTTTTACTAACTTTGTGGCTCATTAATGTCCACTAAATAAAATTAAGAGTCAATTGACCATCATCAGCAACATACTCAGGTTCCTTGGTAAAGAGTTCCTTGATAGGAGTCTTATCCA
>CAJOFE010000024.1 GCA_905233825.1 uncultured Prevotella sp.
CTTTATGATGTCGTAAGACCAACCATGATGCCGTATGCATTTTCAGCGGTGTCCATCCCCTTATTAGCCTCGCTTTCAGCGGGTTAAACTAATAAGGTGCTGGTAATCAGATACTAAAAATGGGAACCCGTAAGGTTCCCATTTGTGCTATTTGGCGGAGAGAGAGGGATTCGAACCCCCGGCACCTCTCAGTGCGACGGTTTTCAAGACCGTTGTAATCGACCACTCTACCATCTCTCCTTTGATGTGGTGCTCTGAAAGCGGGTGCAAAGGTACTATTAATAATTGAGAATTGAGAATGGGAAATTGAGAATTATCTGCGCGTTAAGTATATTTAACTCAAACAATCCAAAAACTCCTAACTCCTAACTCCTAACTCCTAACTTTTTTTCGTACCTTTGCACCATGATTTACCCAAGCAACTATGAACATAAGATAGGATTCCACGAGATACGGACACTACTGCGCGAGCGATGCCTGAGCACACTGGGCCAGCAGGAGGTAGATGAGATGACCTTCCTGACAGACAGCGACGAGGTGAATGAACTGCTGGCACAGGTGCGTGAGTTCCGCCAACTGATGGAGATAGCCACCGACTTCCCCCTGCAATATTTCTTCGATGTGCGTGAAGCTGTCAGTCGCATCCGTCTGGCAGGTACCCATTTCGAGGAGCAGGAGCTGTTTGACCTGCGCCGTTCGTTAGAAACCATCAATGGCATCGTGAACTATCTGAAGGTTGAAAATCCGGAGACAGAAGAAACGAAGTTCCCTGCATTATCACGCTTGGCAGAGGGCACGCCAGTGTTCCCAGCTATCGTTCGTCGCATAGACTCTATCATCGACAAGTTCGGACGCATTAAGGACGGTGCTACGATGACACTAGCCGGCATACGTCATGAACTGCAGAAGACCGAGGGCAGTATCTCACGTACATTATATACTATATTACATGCTGCCCAGCGTGATGGGCTGGTAGATAAGGATGCAGCACCAACGGTTCGTGACGGACGCTTGATGATTCCTGTGTCGCCCAGTGTGAAGCGGCGCATCAACGGCATCGTGCACGACGAGAGCGCTACGGGCAAAACGGTGTTCATCGAGCCTGCTGAGGTGGTGGAGGCCAACAATCGTGTGCGCGAGTTAGAGGCTGAGGAACGTCGCGAGATAGTGCGCATTCTTACTGTGTTCAGCGATGAGGTGCGTCCTCACGTCAAGGAGATTCTGGAGAGCTATCATTTCCTGGCACGCATCGACTTCATCCGTGCTAAGGCCGAACTGGCCAAACTGACGAAAGCCATAGAACCACAAGTGGAGGATTATCCCCACATTGACTGGATTCAGGCTATCCATCCATTGTTGGTACTCTCGTTGGCCAAGCAGGAAAAGAAAGTGGTACCTTTGGACATCGCCCTTACCATTCATCACTCACCACCCATCTCTCACCTCTTAATCATCTCCGGCCCCAATGCTGGCGGTAAGTCAGTATGTTTGAAGACAGTAGGATTGTTGCAGTACATGCTGCAATGCGGACTGCCTGTGCCCATGAGTGATCGATCGAAATGCGGTATCTTCCAGAACATCATGATTGACATTGGCGACGAGCAGAGCATCGAGGATGACCTCTCGACCTACTCCAGCCATCTGATGAATATGAAGCAGATGATTCGCTGTTGCGACGAGCGCACGTTGTTGCTCATCGACGAGTTCGGCGGAGGAACTGAGCCCACCATCGGCGGAGCCATTGCCGAAGCCGTTCTGAAGCAGTTCTGGCAAAAGAAAACCTTTGGCGTCATCACCACTCACTATCAGAACCTGAAGCACTTCGCCGAAGACCACGAGGGTGTGGTAAACGGTGCTATGCTCTACGACCGTCATGAGATGCAGGCTCTGTTCCAACTCAGCATCGGACAGCCAGGCTCGTCGTTCGCCATTGAGATAGCCCGTAAGACAGGTCTGCCCGAAGAGGTCATCAACGATGCCAGCGACATCGTGGGCCGTGACTACATCCAGAGCGACAAATACCTGCAGGACATTGTTCGCGACAAGCGCTATTGGGAAGGCAAGCGACAGACCATCCATC
Source organism: uncultured Prevotella sp. (assembly GCA_905233825.1). Classification (GTDB taxonomy): domain Bacteria; phylum Bacteroidota; class Bacteroidia; order Bacteroidales; family Bacteroidaceae; genus Prevotella. The sequence continues at coordinate 2,081 of CAJOFE010000024.1, forward strand.
AGCATGAGAAGCGATTGGAGATGAGAGGAGAACGGTTGGAGGCCAGCATCGAGGAAATCGAGGCCGAGCGTAAAGCCATCCTCCGACGTGCCAAGGAACAGGCAGAGGAATTGTTGGCTTCTGCTAACAAGAAGATAGAGAACGCTATCCGTGAGATTCGTGAGCAGCAGGCCGAGAAAGAGGCTACCCGTCGTATCCGTGAAGAGATGGAACAGTTCAAACAAGAGGTAGAGGGCATCGATGCCAAGGCCAACGACGAGCTGATAGAGCGTAAGATGCGTCAGATAGAAGAGCGGAGAAAGAGGAAAGAGGAGAGAAAGAAGAACCGTCCCCAACCCCTCCCTACAGGAAAAGGAGACGACGCTCCATCCTCAGAAGGTAATTCCGCCCAAGGGGTAGGGGATGGACCTGTTCTTGGGGTAGGAAGTACCGTCCGCATCAAAGGCCTCACCAGTATTGGCACTATCGAAAAGATTGATGGCAAGCAGGCCACCATCATCTTTGGAGGCGGTATGCGCACCAAGACGCGCCTCGATCGGTTGGAACCTGCCAAAGAGACCAAGCTTGAGCTGAGCAAAACGGAAGAGCGCAATGCCCAGATAGCAGGCTCATGGGCCAATTTAGGTAGCGGTACCCGTGCCACCATCGACTCCAGGCGTCAGAATTTCCATCAGGACTTAGACGTGCGTGGCATGCGTGGTGATGAAGCCATCAACGCCGTCACCTATTTCATTGATGATGCCATTCTCGTCGGCATGAGCCGTGTGCGCATCCTTCACGGCACGGGCACAGGCATCCTTCGACAGCTTATCCGCCAGTATCTGGCCACCGTACCCAATGTCACCCACTTTCGTGACGAGCATGTGCAGTTCGGCGGGGCAGGCATCACCGTTGTAGATATAGAATAATGGGGATGTTAAAAGTTAAAAAACATTCCTAAAATTGACATAAATCAAGAATATTATATTGTGCGCGCACAAAATCGGAAGTGCTTAGCTCCCGACTCTCAACTCTTTTGTACCTTTGCACCCGGCTTCTTTAAAAAATGCCCTTCACTCGTGACGAGCTCGGGGCAGAAAGCACAGATAAACGAGGGCCTTGGCAAAGCCCCACAAATGATAATAGAGAATATGAAAAGATTAGTAAAGATGTTAAGTCTGAGCTTGTCGATTCTGACCCTGATGCCCCTACAAGCCGGGGCTGCCAATGGAAATGACAACTCAGAACAGTTTGATTGGACCCCCGTGATGGAGGCTATCATACTGGTAGAGAGCGAAGGAAATCCAAACGCCGTGAGTGGGAACTCGGTAGGCGCGATGCAGATCACTCCCATCCTCGTACGCGAGTGTAACAACATCCTCAAGTCGAGGGGCAGTGAAAAGCGGTACACCATGGCCGACCGCTATGATGTGGAGAAATCGAAAGAGATGTTCCTTCTGATTCAGTCGCAGTACAACAAGACGAACGATGTCGAAAAGGCTATTCGCACCTGGAACGGCGGGCCCAATTACAGTGTAAGGGCAACCAACCGCTACTACCAGAAGGTACTGAGACGTATGAAATAGGCAAAAGAGATTGCTTTATTGAACTATACAAATCCGGTTGCAGGCTGACAAAAAGGCCATGCGACCGGATTTTATTTACAAAAAAACTTAAAACCTTTGGCTGTACCAAACTTTAGCACTATATTTGCAGGGCGAATGAATGTATAACCCTTTAAACGTATAGAATTATGACAGCTTTAATTATTGTTATTGCAGTCGTCGTACTGCTTGTATTGGTGGTCGTTGGTATCTACAACAGCCTGGTGAAACTGCGCAACAATCGCGAGAATGCCTTTGCCAACATCGACGTGCAGCTGAAGCAGCGTCATGACCTTATTCCACAGCTCGTGGCTACTGTGAAAGGCTATGCCCAGCATGAGAAAGAACTGCTGACCCGTGTCACCGAGGCTCGTGCTGCAGCTATGAGCGCTACGGGCATCAACGACAAGATTCAGGCCGAGAACCAGCTCTCAAGTGCTCTTGCAGGTCTGAAAGTGAGCCTTGAGGCTTATCCTGACCTGAAAGCCAACCAGAACTTCCTGCAGCTTCAGGAAGAGATCAGCGACATCGAGAACAAGCTGGCCGCTACTCGCCGTTACTTCAACACCGCTACCCGTGAGTTGAACAACAAGGTGCAGACCTTCCCGTCGAACATTCTTGCCGGCATGTTTGGCTTCCAGAAGGAGCCTATGTTCGAGGTACCCAAGGAGGAGCGTGCCTCAATGGAGAAAGCCCCTGAAATCTCATTCTAAAGTCTATAGTCTGTAGTCTAAAGTCAGAATCTATAGTCAAGAAATGAAATACGTAGGAATGCACTCCCTTATCCAGCGCAACAACACGCTGAGCGTGGTGTTGCTGCTGGGTTTCCCTGCCATCCTGCTGGGTGCGGTGTGGCTGTTCATGGCCGCCATCAACTACTTCGGCAACAGTAGTGGCTATGATGAGTATGGCTACTCGCAGAATTTCCTCGATACCGATGCCGTGAACTATTCGTTCATGAACGTCCTGCCGTGGGTCATCGGTGGCGTGGCACTCTGGTTTGTCATTGCCTACTTCTCGAACACATCGATGATTCGCCATGCTGTGAAGGCCGAGCCGCTGATGCGTCGCGACAACCCACGCGTATATAATATTGTGGAGAACCTCACCATGGCCTGTGGCATGCCAATGCCTCAGATCAATATTGTCGATGACCCACAGCTGAACGCCTTTGCCTCGGGCATCGACGAAAAGACCTATACCGTCACCGTGACTACAGGCCTGATGGAGCGTCTCGACGATGACGAGCTGGCAGGTGTCATCGGCCACGAGCTGACGCACATCCGCAACAAGGACACGCGCCTGCTCATAACTAGCATCGTCTTCGTAGGCATTATCAGCACCGTGATGGCGCTGTTGGTACGTATGCTGTGGAACACGTTCCTTTGGGGAGGTGGCAACCGTCGCAGTAGCAACGGAAAGAACAACGGCCTGAGTATTGTTGTGGTGATGCTTATCGGCGTGGTATGTGCAGCCATCGCCTACCTGTTCACCTTGCTCACCCGCTTTGCCATCTCGCGCAAACGTGAGTTCATGGCCGATGCCGGAGGTGCAGAGCTGTGTGGCAATCCGCTGGCGTTGGCATCGGCACTGCGTAAGATCTCAGGTGATCCAGGACTGCAGAATGTAGGGCGCGACGACATCGCACAGATGTATATCATCCATCCGCAGGCTCTCAGTGGTGGCAGCATATCGGGCTTCTTCAACAAGCTCTTCAGCACCCACCCCAGCACAGAGGAGCGCATCCGCTTGCTGGAACAGTATTAAAGAATTGAGAATTGAAGGAAGATAATTGAGAGTTAAGACTGTACTAAACCGTGTGAAACCGTGGCTCTCTGCTGGGCTCAGCAAAGTGCTATTGCTGCTGTGCTTATTGATGGTGGCCGAACAGGCTGATGCCCAGCGCCGTCGCACTACTCGTCGTCGTACTACGCGTCGTACGGCTGTACAGCGTGGGGGCAACCATCACCAGCAACGCATCGCTCAGTTTGAGCGCGAGGGTGGCATCGACTCCACCACCGTCGTCATGCTGGGCAACAGCCTCACTGAGAACGGTAAGGACTGGCAAGAGCGCATCGGCACCACCCGCAAGATTGTGAATCGTGGCATCATCGGCGACAACACCGTGGGCATGACCGAGCGCCTCTATCAGATTACTCCCTTCAAGCCCAAGGCCATCTTCCTCATGGCAGGCATCAACGACATGGTGGGTAATACCACAGCCGAGCAGGTGGCTCAGCATGTCATCACACTCATCGAGCATATCCGCTCGCAAGCCCCTCAGACCCAGCTCTTTGTAGAGAGCATCCTGCCCATTGACGAGACTGATGGCCGATGGAAGACGCTGGCTGGCCGCACGGACGACATCCCCTTTGCCAATATGCTCATCAAGGCCTACTGCGAGACCCACGACATCACTTTCATCGATATCTTCTCACGCATGACCCGTGGACGCAGCAATCAGTTACGGGCAGAGTTGAGCGGCGACGGTCTGCATCTCACTGAGCAGGGCTATCGCGTCTGGGCCTTCGAGCTGAAGAAATACATCAATCGCCTCTAACTTCTAACCCCTCACCACCATGAAACGAATCATCGAGTGCGTCCCCAACTTCAGCGAGGGGCGCGATATGTCTGTTATCCGTCAGATTACCGATGCCATCGAGAGTGTTGAAGGCATCCGTTTGCTTCATGTTGATCCGGGCGAAGCCGCCAACCGTACTGTCGTCACCTTCGTGGGTAGTCCTGAAGATGTGGTAGAAGCAGCATTCCGTGGTGCGAAGAAAGCCGCTGAGGTCATCGACATGAGGCATCACCACGGCACTCATCCTCGCATCGGAGCTACCGATGTTCTGCCCCTTATCCCCGTCAGTGGCATCACGCTTGAGGAGTGTGCCATCTTGGCACGACAGTTAGCCGAGCGTATGGCTCGCGAGGCTGGCATCCCCTGCTATGCCTACGAGGCTGCAGCCCTTCGCCCTGACCATAGGAACCTTGCCGACTGTCGTGCTGGTGAGTACGAGGCATTGGAAAAGAAACTTGCTGATGCCGATTTCATGCCGCCACTCACTCCCCCTTCATCCTTCACCACTCACCCACTAAAATGCGGCATTTCCGTCGTGGGTGCCCGCGACTTCCTCATCGCCATCAACTGGAACTTGAACACTACTAACACTAGCATCGCCAAGGCCATTGCTACCGATGTGCGCGAGAAGGGGCGTCCTGACCGTCCTGACATGCTTCCAAGCACCAAGGCCATCGGCTGGTACATCGAGGAATACGGTATTGCACAAGTGTCGATGAACATGACCAACTTCCACGTCACGCCACTCCACCTGGCTTACGAAGGAGTGTGCCATAGTGCTGAGCGACACGGTGTCCGCGTTACGGGCACAGAGATTATCGGCCTTGTGCCGAAGCAGGCGCTTACCGATGCAGGCCGTTATTTTTTAGAGAAGCAACATCTCCCCACTGACATCTCTGAGGAGGACATCATCAAGATGGCCGTCAAGACCATGAATCTCGACGACCTTTGTCCCTTCGACCCTCGAAAAAAGGTCATCGAGTATCTGATGGAGGAAAACAAATAAACAAGGGGCGCATCACTGCGCCCCTTGCTGTTTCCCCAGGGAGAGATTCTATGAATTCTTTACGCTTATTTTACATTTCTTCTAATCTCTTCGCACCCAACTTCAGCAAATCGCTCACGTATTGGCTTCTGCCAGTCAGTTGCGTGGCCACATACTGCAAGCGCTTGGCACAGACCCCACGCTCGTCTTCTTCCAACCGGTTGGCATGTTTACATAGGTCAAGCAGCATGCTTGCCGCCACAATCCTCTCCTCATTCAACCCTTCGCTAATAACATTGCTTTTATTCAACAGCTTTTGCGTAATCAGGCCGAAGAGGCGATGCCAATCAGCATTGCTCAGATGACTCACTCCGCGTTGCATTGCTAAGGACATCCATGTCTCTGTATTGCCGTTGAAGGGGATGTCTTCCTCTTGATGTCCGAATGCATCTTTCAACTGGTGCTTGAAGATGTCTTCGCCCAGAACATCAGGCCGCAACGCTGTGCCCATAATGTTTATAGGATCAACTGTTGCAATGCCAGATGAGGTCTTAGGCTGCTGGCCATAGACATAGACGAGTTTTGCCGTATAGACCTCGGGGTTGTCGGCATTGCTCCACTCGGCGGCATAGCAGGTACGATAACCTTTGTGCTTCTTGTCGTTGAAGTTGGCAATGTAGTAGGTACTGTTCTTCATGCTTCCGATGAGGACAGCATCGTCGTCATCCCTCCAGATGCTCCACATGCGACGCAGACCGAGGTCGTGGACGAGCGCTGAGTCAAGCTCGAGTTTTTCGTTGCCAGTTTCTTCTTCAAACATTGATGTTTTGCTGGCCTCGTTTCTGAAAGCATCCTTCAGTGTTTCGGACACGGAATGCTGATACCTTCTCTCCACCTTGATAGTGATAACTTTGCTCTCGATGGCGATGCCGTTCGCGTCCACTTTCGCTGTATTATGCTCTCCTACCTTGGTGACGCCCGCTAATTCGTCGGCTACTTCCTGAAACGCCTTCTTGATTTGCTCTTGTGACGAGGCGGTTGGCACGATTGCCATTATGGCAACGGCTGCGATGATGATACTTTTTGCTTTCATTGTTGTATGGTTTTTTATGAGTTTATGAGTTGTATTATATTTCTATGAGAGTTCTGGTTTCTATCACTTCGTAGTCGCCCAGCTCGTTGGTCACGAGGATGGCGTTGGCAGGTTGTGGCGTAGCGTTGAACGTTGCACGGACGATGTTGTTGCGTATCTCCTGCTCCTCGCGCTGGATGGTGGCCTCGCATTCAGCCAGCATCTGCAGGGCCAAGCGCACGTTCTCCTCGCTTTGCCAGATGCCTTCGCCGAGGGTATCGGGCAGGGCGACGGCTATTTCATGCCGAGGCGATGTGTTTTCATGCCGAGTCGCAGAGGTTGTGGTGGCCTTTCCCTTCCCCTCGAGAGTTGGGGGTGGTGTCTGTATGTTTTCCTCGACAGGGGAGTCTGGAGTTACTGATTCCTCCTCTTGCCCCTCCCCTTGATGGGAGGGGAGCTGTTGTGTGTCTTCCCCCTGAAGGGTGGGGGACTGCTGCGCGATAAGCTCCTGCTGTGGCTCTGTTTCCTCTGCGGCTTTGTGCGAGAAGATGAAGAGCAGCGCTATGGAGGCAGCAATGGCGACAATTGAGGCCGCCCAGCGCCACGTCATCCTGATGGTGCGCGCCTTGGGCTGTCGGCTCTCCATGATGCGGTCGTACTCAGCCTCGCCTTGTGCCAGCTCGCCCAGCATCATCCGTACAGGGTGCCCCTCGGGCAGCTCCTGTGCCAGCCTCAGCTCCTCTTCGGGCGATGTCTCACCGTCGAGGTAGCGGTCTATGAGTTGTTGTATCTCTTGCTGTGTCATTGTTTCATTCTTTTAGTAAGTTCTTCAAAAACTTTCTTGCGGGCTGTGGAGAGCATCGCTGTCACCGAGGCTTTCGGAATGCCCGTTTCTCGTGAGATGTCGTCGTTCGAGAGTCCTTCCAGTTGTCGCATCTCGAAGAGCTGGCGTTCTCGAGGCTTCAGCAAGGCAATCGCCTGTTCTATCATCCGCTGTGCATCAGTAGCCTCTAAGTGTTCCTGTGGCGAGACCTCTTGAATTTGCGACTTGAGGTTTGAGAGCTGAGTGATGTCTCTTGTCTCCGTCTGCCTTCGCCTGTGCATGCTGACGCAACAGTTCTTTGCTACACGTATGGCCAGAGCCCTGACATTACGCCCCGAGTCAATGTGCTCGCAGTAGCCCCAAAGCTGTATCATCGTTTCCTGTGCAGCATCCTCGGCATCCTCGTGGTTGCCAAAGAAGGCCGTGCCAATATTCAGCACCTCCGTGCGCAGTTGGACTGCCATTTGTTCAAACTCTGAGCGTGTCATACATATATAATACGCATAAAGAAGCAAAATATTAAGTTGAAAAACCGCTTTTTTTCAAAACAAATGGCATTTCTAGGGCATATAGATGCCATTTCCAAGCCCTGAAGATGCCTTCTCTAGCCCCCAAAGATGGCATCTTTTTTCAAAAATACGAATGACAGATTTTCTAAAATCTGCGTAAAATTCGAAAACACCTCCCCTCCTCCCGTGCCTGAACCCCCGATAAATAAAGGGCTCGCGGGCAATTGACGGGAGGTGGGAGGTCTTTTTGCAAATATCTTGAAAAATAGAAGCACGCTCCTCAACGAAACAAGCACGTCGCTCGTCGAAATTAGCGCCCTCCTAAACGAAAATAGCGGCTCGCTCGTTTAAAAAAGGAGGCAGCTTCCCCTTTAACACAACTTACGCCTAATTATTAAATCTTAACAAATGAAAAAATAAGTGCCATTATTTTTGTGTCATTACAAAAAAATGACTATCTTTGCAACCAACTACGGGGCGAAGAGCCTCAGCGGAGGTGCCCGTAGGACTTTCGAGGGTTAACAATAACAGCATTAGCTATTATTCAGAATATATAGAAATCTACCACGTTTCAAATATATATGTTCTACCAGTGAATAAGTCGTTAATGTCTGCGCAATAGCGTGGACGGGACTTATCGGTAGAACAGGGCTTGTGGTAGAGCCTCTATATATGATAAGCGCCTCTGTTCGCGCTTTTCGTATATATGAGTGTTCTTCCTTGCCTTGTTTCTCTGAAGATATAGTCTGCTGTCCTAAGACTATTGCGTATGGCTGCTATCAAGACGGCCAAGACCTATGTACAAATAGGTCTGGGCTTGGAAGCATTCAAAGAGGCGTATCCTATAGAGGAGATTCCTTTTATGCTGATGGGAGCCATCGGAGCATCGCCTACCATATTGCAACGCTATAGGGAGGGTAAGAGCACGGTGGCTTCATTCGACGGGCTGTTGGTGAAAAACGTTCTCGCCTACAGAAAGGTTCCAACGACTGAAATCAATGATCAGTTGGAGGAAATAAAACGTGACAGGCTGGTTCTAAAGAATCGACCTGCCATTATTGCTGTAAGTGATGGTGTCATTATTAAAGCTTTTGATCCTGCCGTTGAAGAAACCTACGAGAACCATCTTGACAATCTCTATACCGACTACGAATTCTTCTCACCCATGTGGGGCGTTCGCAAGATTCGCAATATTGAGGAGAACGATGCTGACGTGAAGGCAGCCTATAAGATGGCGCAGATACATGATGAGATTCGTCGCCACAATCATATTGGTATTACGGATGACACTCACGACCTGAACATCTTTATGTCGCGTCTGCTGTTCTGCTTTTTTGCAGAAGATACAGGCATCTTCGAGAAGGACCTTTTTACAAACGCCATCAACAACACCACACGTCCAGATGCCACAGACTTACAAGAATTCTTTGATGGAGCCTTTAAAACTATGGACATGCAGGACAGGAAAGGCATAAATGCCCGTTTTGCCCAATTCCCATACGTTAATGGTGGTTTGTTCTCGAAGGTCATTAAGATACCCAAGATGAATGTTCGCATTCGCAAACTCATCTTGGAATGTGGCAATCTGAACTGGGCCAAGATCAATCCTGACATCTTTGGTTCGATGATTCAGGCAGTTGTAAGCCCTGAATTGCGTAGCGGTTTGGGTATGCACTATACCAGCGTGTCGAACATCAAGAAAGTGATCAATCCTCTCTTTCTAGATGAGCTATACGAGGAATACCGCTCATTAGAGCGTAAACAGAAGGAGCAGGACAGCATCTTCGACCAATCAGCAGAGGGTCGTGAGAAATATTACAACAGCTGTAAACCTTTGATTCGCTCTTGCAATCGTCTGCTTCAGCGGATGAAACGGATGAAGTTCTTCGACCCTGCTTGTGGCAGCGGAAACTTCCTCATTATTACCTATAAGGAGTTGCGATTGTTAGAGATGAAGATATTAAAACTCATCCAACGTATGACGCCCGATGTGCAGATGCAGTTCGTGGATGGCAGCATCATCGACATCAGCCAGTTCTACGGATTGGAAATCAACGACTTTGCCTGCGAGACGGCCGTATTGTCGATGTGGCTGGCAGAGCACCAGATGAACAACCAGTTCACCAAGGATTTCGGCGTAAACATCAAGGCTCTGCCCCTGAAGCAGAACAATAATTTCCATTGTGGCAATGCCTGCCGCACGGACTGGAACGAGGTTTGTCCGCATACAAAGGATGATGAGGTGTATGTGATGGGAAATCCGCCGTATTTGGGTGCACGTCTGCAAGATGACAACCAAAAGGAAGAAGTGGAACTGGTGTTCAACAATGAGAAAGGTTGTGACAATCTCGACTATATTGCCTGTTGGTTTATGCTTGGCTCACATTATATAAATGGTACGCAAGCCAAGTTCGCCTTCGTAAGCACAAACTCCATCTGCCAAGGATTGCAGGTCAGCTTGCTTTGGCCACATATATTTGAGAAACATCAGGAAATTTTCTTTGCCCATCATTCATTCAAATGGACGAACAATGCCAAGTATAATGCAGGAGTTACCTGTATCATAGTTGGTGTGAGGAATGAAGAGAAAGGGAACAAGTATCTTTTTGATGATGATAAGGCGAGACATGTCATCAATATCAACCCGTATCTGACAGAAAGCGAAAACACCATAGTATATCCTTCAAATCTGCCCCCCTACAATCTTCCTTCTATATCATTCGGCAGTATGCCGAATGATGGAGGTTTTCTACTTCTTGACCAGTATGAAAAAGACAAACTACTAGAAGAATATCCAGAAAGCATTTCATTTATCAAACCTTTTATTGGAGCAGAGGAACTAATAAAAGGTATCAATAAGTATTGCTTATGGATTACAGAAGAAAAAGTGGAGGAAGCAAAAGCGATGAAGGCAATACGTGACAGGATAGATAACTGTGAGAAAGCACGGAGTGAAAGTAAAAGGGCTGCTACGAACAAATTGGCTTCTGTTCCTTATAGATTTGGCGAAGTAAGATATAAAGATGGGGCATCAATTATTATTCCATCTGTATCCTCAGAGGGAAGGGACTATATTCCAATGAAGTATCTAAACGATACAGTCATTTCCAATGCAGCCTTTGCAGTCTACGACGCTCCCGAATGGCTTTTCGGCATTCTTACCTCCGCAATGCACATGGCTTGGGTTCGAGCCATTGGTGGACGATTGGAAACCCGATACCGCTATTCCGCTGGTCTTTGCTATAATCCCTTCCCCTTCCCCAAACTGACGGAGGCGAAGAAGCTGGAGATTGAGGATGCCGCTTGGGAGGTGCTTGGTGCACGTGAGGCACATTTGGGTATGACATTAGCCCAGCTCTATGACCCAGAAACAATGCCAGATGATTTGCGTGAGGCTCACCACAACTTGGACCTCATAGTGGATAGCTGCTATCGCGACCGTCCCTTCGCTGACGAGAACGAACGCCTGGAGTGGTTGCTGAAGTTGTATGATAAAATGACAAAATGAAGAGAAAATGAAATCAAAGATTTCTTATTATTTCATCAATATACTTATCGGATACATTCGCGATTTCCTTCTTGTCGTAGATGGTAAGCAGATTAACGCATGTATCGTTAGTTTCAATGACAACATTCAGCGTAATAACTCTAAGCCCACCTCGTTTACCTCCTCCTTTGCTCTTGACGCCAAGGCGGATTTTGCGTTTACCACCACCCAAAGAGATTCCTGCCTCAGGATTCTCCATCAGTTCAAACTGAAGGTTGTTGATATCATCGGCAAGAGAATGATAGCGTTTTGCCAAACGCTTAGCTTGACGAAGGAATTCTTCAGTATAGTTAAAGGTTATCATTTGGGGTTATGCTTCTGCTCTAAGTTCCTTGACCAAAGCATCAAGAGATTTCAGGTCCTTACCTGCAAATCGTCCTTCTTTGGCTTCATTGAAACCTTTTGTGATAGTCTCAGTAATAAAGGCTTTCTCAGCCTCAACATCTTTAGAGGATGTAATCATCTTATCAATGGTCACACCTTTTATAGCCCCAAGAATCTTTTTCAAACTTGGGATAAGGCTTGCATCCTCAATATTCAATACTATCTGTGTCATAACACTAACTCCTTATAAATTCTGCTGCAAAAGTACAAATAAAATATGAAATAACAAACTTAAAACGAACAAATATGATGGAACTACGAGAAAATTACAAAAGTGACCAAACAGTCATCAGCTATGAACAGACTGGCAAATCGACAAATACCAATGAACTTGGTATGCGCGATATGCAGGCACGGGTCTATGAGAGACGAAACGAGAAATACCTATTGGTTAAGGCTCCTCCTGCATCAGGCAAGTCACGCGCCATGATGTTTGTGGCACTCGACAAACTGGCTCATCAGGGTATCAAGAAAGTAATTGTAGCTGTGCCAGAGAAGAGTATCGGCCGTTCGTTCAAGGATACTAGCCTAAAGAAGTTTGGATTCTTTGAAGATTGGAGCGTTCCTCAATACTTCAATCTTTGCGATACGGAGGATGAAAAAGAGAAGGTGAAGCGTTTCAAGGAGTTTATGGAACCATTCACTAAGGCAAAAACATTGGTGTGCACCCATGCAACTTTACGCTTCGCCCTAAAAGAACTGAAAGACGAACAGTTGAATGACATGTTCTTTGGAATAGACGAATTCCATCATACTTCTGCTGATGCCAATAATGGCTTGGGAGAAGTAGTCCGTCGTCTGATGAACAATACCAATGCTCATGTTTTGGCTATGACAGGTTCTTTCTTCAGAGGTGATGGTGTTCCTGTACTGAGACCTGAGGATGAGGCAAGATTCACTCCTGTGCAGTTTAACTATTACGACCAACTGAATGGATACAAATATCTGAAGACATTGGGGCTTGGTTACCATTTCTATAAGGGACATTATCTGTCTGCGCTAGACAAAGTATTAGATACAACTAAGAAGACGTTAATACACATCCCCGTTACAGGTGCTAAAGCTGCTGGTGCATATGATAAATACCAGCAGGTTAAAGAGATTATAGACCTGATAGGAAGTCAAGTAGATGAAGACTACAACACTAATATCATTACAGTAAAAACCAAAGACGGAAGACTGTTGAAAGTAGCGGACCTTGTTAATGATGATGCAGATCATAGGAATCATGTACAGGGTTATCTGCAGCGCATGAAGAAAGCCAGCGATGTAGATGTTATCATAGCTATGGGTATGGCGAAAGAAGGTTTTGACTGGGAATGGTGTGAACATTGTCTAACTATTGGCGTTCGTGGTTCTCTGACAGAAATCGTACAGATTATAGGTCGTTGTACTCGTGACAGCGAGGGCAAGGAGCATGCGCAGTTTACCAACTTGATAGCTGCCCCCGATGAAACGCAAGACGATGTGACTGTAGCTGTCAATGATATGCTGAAGGCGATTACTGCCTCGCTTCTGATGGAACAAGTGATGGCTCCCAAGTGGAACTTTAAAGTATCTGCAGATGAAGAGGATGATGCGAGTATAGATAAGCGCAGGCAGGTAGTTGTGGAGGGACTAAAACCGTTCAAAACTCCTGAAGGCAAGCAAATTTGGGAAGAGAACATGGACGATTTGAAAGCCATTGCCTTGCAAGACGATCGTGTGAAAGCCAGCATTGAAAGTGAGTCTCCAGAATATATTCACAATATTTTGTTACCCAAGATAGTGGAAGAACGATACCCTCAGTTGCCAGAAGAAGACAGAGAAGCCATCAGTCAGCGATTCAGCTTGGACTTTGTCATAAGATCTGTTGACCCATCACCAGTTACGGAGGATGAAGAAGAGAAATCTGAAGGTAATAGACTGGTGAAGATTGCTAATACCTTCATCAATCTCGACAATCTGGATATTAATCTCATCAAGACCATCAATCCTTTCCAGCGAGCATACGAGATCATGTCGAACGAGATTGATGCGCCTGTGCTGAAAGTTATACAAGATGCAATTGCTGACAAGAAAATCAATATGGACATTGACGAGGCAAAGAAGATTTACCTCACGATGTTCCAGGAATGGCGAAAGGAACATGGTGACCATCCGTCATTGCAATCTCCTGACCCAAATGAGCGCCGTATGGCAGAGGCTATACGTATCTTGAAGCACTATAAGATTCGCAGAGACATGGGACTCGGTTTTCCTGATGATAAGAAAAAAGCATAGCATATGGAATGGCCAGAAGAATTGAATAAGATATTCGACGAGGACCCTTTGTTCGCAAATGTGCATCCAAAGACTCCGAAGCAAACACCTGAACAGGTGGTGAGAGAAGGCTTTCATGCAATTGTAGCGTGGAGCAGGGAACACTCTGGGCATGCACCTCGCATGAACAAGGAGCATCGCGACGAATGGCGATTGGCCAAACGTTTGCAGGGCATTATCGAGGATGATGTCCGTAGGGAGATGCTGAGAAATGAAGATGAGTATAAACTATTAGATACTGTATATGATGAATAACAAGGAATTAGACGATATACTGAACGACCCTATCTTCAATCTTGATGATAAGGAGAAAGAATTGTTTGCCTTGCCTGAGGTAATAAAAAAGGGTAAGAATAAGAAACAAAAGGCTGATGAGATTGCAAAGCGTCAACCCTGTGAGAATTTTGAGGATTACGCAGCATTGTTTGTTCAGGTGCATCAAGACTTGAAAGAGGGCAAGCGCAACTTAGTTCGATTTAAGGAAGATAATCTTCGGGAAAAAGTGTTCTTCATTGCTGATGGTGTCATGGGTTATGTGGATCAACTTGATGTAGAAAACAGACAGATTAAGGATAGAATAAGGAAGGATGGCCGTTCAAGAGTCATTTACGAAGATGGTACGGAATCTAATATTCTATTCAGGACCATTGGTAAGAACATCACGAAGAACGGTTACATCATAACAGAAATGAATGATGGAAAGGAGCTGAGCTCTTTCAGTATGCCAAACCAAGTTGACGACAAGGATTTAGTTCAGGGATGGATATATATCTTGACTTCTAAATCTGAAGACGAACGAATCTCTTCTGTAGAAAATCTATATAAGATAGGCTTCTCAACAACACCCGTAGAAGAGCGGATCAAGAACGCCAAAAATGAAAGCACCTATTTGATGGCAGATGTTAATATTGTGGCAACCTATAAGGTGTATAATATTAATGTGAAGAAACTGGAGTTTTTTATTCACCAGTTCTTTGCAGCAGCACGTTTCCATGTAAAAGTTGGTGATGCCGAACCGCAGGAGTGGTTTGTCGTTCCTTTGGATATTATCAGACAAGCTATATCAATGTTCGCTGATGGGCGTATTGTGAAGTATGTCTATAATGCGGAGTTGCAGGCTTTAGAGGAAATAGTATTCAATAAGAAAGAACGAATAAAGACTGAAAGAGCCCCAATTGCTGGTTTGGAAATCCTGACCCTATCTATCAAGCAGGTGCATTTCGATTTTATATTGAAAGGCGAGCAAATTGTGGAATCAAGAGTGTTAAAACCTACAACAATGGCAAAGTTAACAAGGCTTGATAAAGCAACGGGTAAACGCTATGTAAGACAACCAAGTGTACTAAGACTATATTCAGGTTACTCTAAAGATAGAGACGTCCTTCTGGTAGAAGTAAAAAGAACAGAATTTGAAGCTCCTGATTTTATTATGTATCATTTAGGCAAGATTCTAGAGTATGATATTAAAAAATCCACAGCAGAAGCAACTGGAGTTATAAAATAATACATCTGTTCGCTTTGGCTGAACAGATATTATGTATCTTTGCACCGAAATAGAATAGAAAATGTAGTATTAATTATTCAGAGCTATGAGTAAAGAACTAAAATTCAAAACAGATGAAGAGTTTATCGCTGCACGCGAGAAATTCTTTGAGAGTCATCCTGAGGCCCCGAAGGCAGAGGAAATCGATTGTCTAAACTTGATAATGCGGAAGGAGTTTGCAGAGCAAATAATTGCAGGTACAAAGAAACTGGAATTCAGAAACTTCTCTGAGTTTTATGTAAATCGTCTGATAGATAAGAAGGTTAACGAGTATATCAACCAGCACATCGATGATGACGAAGTGGTGGTATTCTGCAATGACATCCGTCAGGTACAGAAAATCCACTTCCACAATTATAATAATTCGTGGTTCCTGGATGTGGAGTGTACCTTTAATGATGCCTTCTCAGTCATCCCTTCTGATATTGAGTTCTTGCAAAACCAGTATGGAGTGCATGATTTCGACGAGCTGTTGAAGATGTATGAGGAGGCTGGAGAAAAACAGCGTCCTTTCTTCTTCTATTTCGTATGTGGGAAGGTGGTGGATACAAATCTCGTAGTAAAACCTAAAGAAGACGAGTATGTGGAAATATGTGGAGGAAAGATAATCATGGACCCTATATGTGATGAAATGGTTAAGGGCGATGAAGATACGAATATTCTTAAGTTTAAGGTGAGTAAGAATACATTTAAGGATATTGTAAGCGGACACATGGGGGTATTCACAAAAGAGATCACTCCTAAGAATCTTAGCATGTTCTTTATAACTGAAGAAAAGGGGACTGTGAAGGAGATTAACGGAATTCCGCAGTTAAGGAGTTATGACGCGATTCAGTTCACAAATAAAGAAGACTCATATACGTGCCAGATTAATAATGCTGATGTGGTATTAATGGATGAAGAAAATGGGAATTTGATTCCTTATTCGGAATTAGAGGATGATATTGATTATACAGACTGCATGATTGCCTATGATTTAGGTGATAAAATGTAACAATTGAAGAAACAGGAATGACCACACAGAATCAATGGCTATTGGAACGAAGTAGGCTGTATGCGAAGTATGCAGAGCAATTGCCTAAGAATGCTAACTATGTTCAAGTGGCGTTCGATCCTCCTAGATATGGATGGATTGATATGCATATTAGCGTCAATTATAAGGAAAAAGGATTGCTAACGCTCTCAGCAGACACTGATGAACCATTCGATAAAATAAAGAGATGGTTGGAAGATATCGTAACACATGGCATGGGTGTCAGTGTGTTAACTATAGATTGTGACCCTAATCTTGTGAGTATCTATTTCGAACCAATTCTATATTGGGGCGATTATTATGGCCATGCACATCGTGATGGTTTCTGTGGCTTTTTCTATGTGTATGATACCGATGTGAACAAGATTATCGTGGAAACTGTTTGCTGTGCAGAGGATTTGGTAAAGTCGTTCTATAACTCCATCATAAACTATGCAAAGGAGATGCAGCAAAATGATGTTGTTATTGAAAATTGGGTGCTTCATGAGATTAGTGCTGAGGATGAAGGGTTAGAGGAGGATTCTCCAAAGCTGAAGAAATATTTCCTGAAGGACGTAAGGTCAGATGTTATAGAAGAATATATAGGAATAAAATAGTGGAATCTGTTCGCTCTGGGTGAAGTTATGTTTGAAGAAATATATTATAAAGAATTAAATGAAAATTACGAGGGAAAAGGAAGGCGTATTCTTCCTTATTCGGTCAAATGTAAGGACGAGCAAGAGCTGAAAGACTTTATCGAGTATTTGACGGACAAGTGGTTTTTCTGTGTGGATCAGATTGTGGGGCAGAGAGCGTTGCTTGTTAATCTCGAACTGAAACGCTGGTGCTCAGTTCCCAAAGCCTGTGCTATGTCGTGCAAAGATGGTAAGACATATACCGTTGAGGAATTCAAGAAGTTGTACTATAGCGTCAGGAAGTTCCCTTATACTTCAGAGATTATCGAACACTATCGTAAGGACTTCTATAAAGCATTATTGAATATAAAGGAAAAAGGGAAGCCCTGTCTGACAGAAGAGCAGGCCAAGCATATTGTTGATAGCTATAGCGATGAAACTCTTGCATACGATATGCAGTGGCATACTCCAGAGGAATTGGCTGAAATAAATACAATGTAAAAATGAAATATTTCCTTTTGTTCGCTCTGGCTTCCTTTTATTTCCCCTAATATCTTTTCTAAACTATCCTATTGTAGGCGGAAAATGACAGGGATGGTGAACCTAACGCGGACGTTCTGGCCCCTCTGCTTGCCAGGTTCCCACTTGGGCATCAGCTTGACAACGCGGACACCTTCGTCCTTCAGGGCCTGCAGACCACGGTTCTGTCCATCTACGTTCTTTTTCTGCTCATCAGTCATATCGGGCTTCGTGCCAATGACGGTGATTTCGTTGCCACGATCGTCTTCTGCCTTGATCGTTTTGATGTTGGTGAGATTACCATCTTTCTCAACGATGAACTGTACTAAGATTCTACCCGTCACGCCATATTCCTCGGCTACCTTTGGGTATTTGACGTTCTTCATCATAAACTCCATCATCTTTCCTACGCCTCCAGGGAACTGGGGTACCTCTTCGCAGACGTCGAACACGGGGTCTTCGTTTTGGTCGAGGGCCTCAACAGGGACATTAGACGGGGTTGTTGCGGCACGATAGTCGGTTACGGTACGTGCGGTGATGGTCAGCGAGAGGGCTGTCACGGGGAGGATATAGAGGGCTTTCATCCAGGCCCACTTCTTGGATTTACGTTTTGTCATCATGATAATTCGTTTTTTCAGATTACTGGTGTTGATGCCGTTGGCGAGGACACAGGCCTGTATGCCCGTCGCTTTCTGGGCGAGTAGTGAAACGTACTGAACCATGTCAGTACCTTGCGAGAGGACGGCCTCGTCGGCTTCATACTCATGGATGGTGCGCAGGTCGCGACTAAGCAACCATACCACGGGATTAAACCATTGAAGGGCCGTGATGAGCTCCACGAAAACCACGTCGCGGCTGTGATGCAGGCGCAGGTGGCTTCGTTCATGTATCAGGAGGAGCGCACTGGCGCTCGAAAGATAATCTTGACGACTGACGACGATGGTGTTCCACCAGGAGAATGGAGCTACTGGCGCATCGACGATACGGAGTTGTGTGCCGTCGGCCAGTTGCTGGTGCTCGCCGACAGACAGCAGTTGACGAAGTTTCCAGTAGGAGTGTGCCAGAAACAGCAGGCGGATGGCTATGCCGGCGAGAAGGATAGCTCCCACCAACGTTCCCCAAATAGGGGAGGCTTGCCCTGCGGCTACCTCATGTCCTGTTGACGTCCCCAGTTGGGAGAGGTCGGAGGAATTTGTAGGCAATGCCTCTACCATCACCGTCTGATGGAGGGTAATGATGCACAACGGCAACACCAGCGACAGGGCTATCGACGTGAGTAGCACTACACGGCTCAGACGATGTAGCGTGTCGCGCTCCAGCAATAAGCGGTAGAACATGTAGCACACGGCTATCAGCACGCTTACTTTCAGGTCGTATATCAGGAAATCGGTCATGGTTCTAAATTGTTGATGATTTGCTTGATTTCTTCTATTTCCTCCTGGCTCAGTTGTTCCTGACTGGCAAAGAACGATACGAGCGACGACAGCTTGCCGCCAAAGAACGTGTTCTTCACGTCATCGACCACTTGTCGGCTGTAGCGTTCGCGAGTCATCAGCGGAGAGTAGATGAGTAGTTTGCCCGTACCCTTACGATGCTCCACGAAACCTTTCTGCTCAAGGATTTTCAGGAATGTGGCTACCGTGGTATAGGCTGGCTTCGGTTCAGGATAGTGTTTCAGGATATCGGCCACGCAGTTGCCTCGCTGCATGTCCCACAGGATATTCATTACCTGCATCTCGCTTTTGGTCAGTGTCTTCATTTGCTTTGGATTTTCTGTTCGCAAAATTACTAAAGTTTTAGAAAACTAAAAGATTAGTAATAAGAAAAATGCAACAAGGCCCGAATCTTTAACATTCTTTGTTAGTAATTCGGACCTTGTTATTAGTAATTAACTTCCTGGCCTGTGGCCTGACGGTAGTCGAGCAGTCGTAATTGCAGGTCGGCATAGGCATCAGTCTGCTTGTCCTTCGTCTGCTGATAGAGTAGCTGGGCTTCGAGCAGATTGCTCATGGTACTGGTGCCTGCACGATAGCGGTCACGGTTCAGACGCAGGTTTTCTTCGGCCTGCTCAATGCTGTGTTGGGCGAGTTGGAGTTGTTGGGTGGCCTCCTCAACTCCGTTCCAAGCATTCTGCATGCGAATCTTCAGAAGTTCGGCATTATCGGCGAGTTGCTCCTCGGCTTTCTGCTGTGCAATCTTGCGACGCTTGATGGCATGCGAACCTCCCCACCAGTCGCTGATGGGCACGCTGACGGTGGCGAACGCCATCGCAAAGGTCCGGTCGTTGTCCATCAGGTTATAATAATTGTAGCCTGCACCTACGGCCACGGTGGGCAGGTTCTTTCCTACTTCCATCTTCTTCTGGAGCGTGGTGGCCTCGACCTGCTTCTGAAGGAGCTGGTATTCTGGGAGAAGACCTACAAGACCCTGCCCCTCCTTATTGAGGGAGGGAAGTGAATTGTCTTGCTGATGGATGTCGGGCATAATGATGTCGAAGTAGTAACTACTCCCTTCCCTCGACAAGGAAGAGTTCTTGGACGAGTCAAGCGGCAGAGCCGAGAGGGGGGTGAGTCCACAATACTGCCCCAGGAGTTCCTTGATGATGCTGATTCCGTTCTCCAGCTTCAGACGCTGGCTCTTCATATCGTTCTGGCGCAACTGCACCTGAAGCAGGTCGTTGCGCAGGGCAACACCGGCTCGCACAGCCACCTCCACATCTTTATATATATCATTGAGCAAGGTATCAACGGCATCGAGGGTACGCATCTTCTCTTGCAACGACACCAATTGCCAATAGTACTGCTCTGTCTGCTTCTCGACCTCGTTCTCAGAAAGCTGCAGTTGCAGTCGGCTGACATCTTCGCCCACCTTCGCGAGTTTATTGCCGTTCACAATCTGTCCACCTGCAAAGACGGGCTGCATAGCCATGATGCTGGCAATGGTGCCGTTTTTCATCATTGATATGCTGATGGGCGATGACAAAGCCACGAGCGCCTCGGGGGGAAGCATCTGCGACAGCGTAGCGGCCAAAGACGAGGGGATGAAATCCTGAGGGTCCATGTTCATTTTCGCCATACCACGGTTGGCATTGAAGGTCATGGCTGTGCCGCTGATGGTAGGGAAATACTTCGTAAAGGCCTCCTTACGTTGCTCTTTGGCAGCATCGATGTCGTGCTCGGCATTGCGAATCGCAATGTTATGGTGCAAAGCAGAGTCAAGAAGCTGCTCCAAAGAGAGAAGTCTCTCCCCCTGTTCCTCCCTTTGAGGGAGGGATGAAGATATCTGGGCAAGTGTAGATAACGACCATGCGATAAGGAATGTCAGGATGATATATTTTTTCATATACCTTTAATTTTTAAGTCTATTTATTCCCCTCACTTTCAGGAAGGGGACGGGGATGGGTCGATATTTTCCAATACACCACTGGCAACATGGTGACGACCATGATGAGTGAGCCTATGCCACCGGCAAAGATGGTGACGCCCACAGGCATCCAGAACGATGAGCCTGCAATGATCATCGGTACCACACCCACAGCCGTAGTGGCCGTAGTAAGGAAAATGGGCACCATACGGCGCTTGCCAGCCTCGTAGGCAGCTTGCTTCACGACAGCGTTATATTCTCTCTGATCTTTTACCTCTGACCTTTTACCTCTTAAAAGATTATTGGCGTGTTCGAAGATAAGTATCTCGTTGCGCATAATCATGCCCATGAGGGTGATGACGCCCATGATAGAGGTGATGCCCAGCGTGCGGTTCATCAGGCCGAGGCCGATAAGGGCACCAGGAGCCATCAGTACCAAAGCAACGATGCAGAGGGTGGTGATGCCGAACTTCTTGAAGTTGAAAAGCAGGAAGAAAAAGATGATGACGATGGATACGGCGATACCACCGATGATCTGTGGCAGCATCTCAGCATTGTATTCCAACTCGCCACCCACCTCGGTACGCACGCCCTGTGGCAACGGTAGTGACTCCAGCAAATCAGCAATATGGGTTTCGATAGGTGCAGCATAGACGCCCTGAGCAAATTGTGCCGTCACCGTGAGACAGCGCTCGCCACCACGATGCATGATGCAGCTCTCCGTCCATTTAGGTTTCACTTTCGCAATCTGTCGCAAGGGAACTGAAGTGCTGGTACCACTTATACTGCCTGACAGCATGGTGACGGGCGTAGCAACGGGTAGGTTTTCGATGTCGGAGAACGTCATCGCAGTAGTGTCGCGCAACACGATGGGTAACTGATAGTCACCTTCCCACAGTTGTCCTACTGCCACATCGCCAGTAGCCGATGTGAGTGCCAATGCAGCTGTGGCACGACTGATACCTAACTGTGCAGAACTGACAGGGTCGAGTTCGACATTGGCCAACGGGAAAGGTTGCATGAAGTCGGTATGCACCCACTCCAACTCGGGCATCTGTCGCATCTGGGCCATCAGCGTCTCAGCTACTACATGCAGCGAGTCAAGATTTTCGCCGTAGAAGCGGTACTCCAGCTCTGACACCTCTAAGTAGTCCAGTCGTTTGAAGCGCACGTAAGCCTCGGGGAAATGCTCGCTCCACATCGGCTGATATTTGGCCAAAAGGTCGAGCGTAGCCTGCTGAGACGTCGTGTTGACGATGAGCTGGGCGAAATTCTTGCCTGCCATCTGTGGGGCATAGCACACCATAAAGCGGGGTGATGAACAACCGATGAAACTGGTGATGCCTGTGACACGCTCGTCCTCAGCTAAGGAAAGACGCACAGAGTCAGCCAATGCACGGGCATCGCTGATGCCCTTACCTTCGGGCAGGAAGACCTCTACGGCAAACTGGTCGCGGTCAGCGAAGGGGAACTGGCGCATCTTCAGCGAAGGGATGATGAGCAACGACAGTAGCACCACACCGATGCCTCCAACGATGGTCGCCCAGGGATGGCGGAAAGTTGCATCGAGAACTTTGTTATATAGATTTTGTACTCCCTTGGTAATAGCGTTTCCGCCAGAGCTTACTTTCTCAGGTTTGATAATCAGCACTTCAAGGAAGGGGATGACGGTAACGGCAAGGAACAGCGACACCATGAGGTTGATGGTGATGGTCCACGGGAAGTCGCGCAATGCATCGTGGCCTGCGCCCTTCATGGTGAATAGCAACGGATAGAAAATGACACAAATGCAGAGCGTGGCCAGCAGCATAGGCATGAAATACTGGCGTGAAGACTCTAGTGCAGCATCCTTCGGACGATAGCCCTTGCCCAGATACTCCAGATAACCGTCGATGACCACTATCGAATTATCAACCACCATGCCCAGCACCACGATGAGTGCAGCCAGTGTGACGATGTTCAACTCGATGCCTGCCAGATACATGATGCCCACTGAGATGAAAGTGCTTAACGGAATGGTGATGGCTGCAACGATAGCCGACCGAAGGGGAAAGAGCACCATCATCACCAGGATAATGACTACCATCGAGATCAGCAAATCGCGCAGGAAATCGCTGACGCTCTTGCCCACCACCTTCGGCTGGTCGGCAATACGGGTCAGGGTGACATCTGTGGGCAGTTCCGAAGCACGGAACTCATCGAGCACTTTATCTACGTCGTTGCCGTACTGCACGATATTGTTGCCAGGCGTCATCTCCAGGGAGAGCAGTACACAGGGATGGCCGTCCTGCTCGATATAGCCGCCGCTGGTGTCATATTCACGCACCACCTGAGCCACGTCACGTACCCTTACCACCTTGCCTGTAGCAGGGTCGCTGAACACGATCAGATTGGCTATTTCCTCCTCACTACGTTGCGTGGGCTCTATGTGGATGGGCATCTGTTGCGTATCGGTGTTGATGCTGCCACTCATGGTGGTCAGCCCCTGTTGCTGCAACTGTGAGAGGAGCATCTGCTGACCGATACCATAAGCCTGCAGGCGCTGACGGTCGATGTAGAGGCTGATCTGTTCCTGTTGTTCACCATAGCTCCGCACGTTGGCCACCGAGGGGATGCGACGCAGACGGTCACCCAAACGGTCGCAGTAGTCATGCAGCTCGCGATAGCTGCGTTCTGGGCTCTCGATGGCAATGAGCAGTGCACTTGTATTTCCAAAGTCATCATTGGCAATAAGGGCCAGCACGCCAGTGGGAAGGCTCTGCTTGAAGAGGTTGAGGCCATGCTTAATCTTGCTCCACACCTCGTCTTTGTTATTCACATTATCGTTCAGATAGACTTGCACCAGACACATGCCGTTCTGCGACGTGGTCTTTGTCTTCTCGCGACGCACCTCCTTATAAGTAAAGAGATAGCGTTCCAAGGGTTTGGCCACCTGTGCCTCCACCTCCTCGGCAGTGGCACCAGGATAGACGGCTACCACCACACCCTGACGGATGGTGAAGGCAGGAAACTCGTCTTTCGGCATATCCTGCATACCATAGAGGCCGATGCCAAACAGGATGACAATCAGCAATATGGTGATAGGATAATGTTCAAGTGGCCACTTGAGCCAGTTCAACGAGCCCCCTAAGTTAGGGGATTGGGGGTCTGAGCCTGCTATATATTGTTTCTTCTCCATATTTTTTCACTTGATGATGATAAGGGGCGTTCGTTCAGACCCCCATCCCCCTAACTTAGGGGGTTTGTACTTTCGTTCCTTCACTCAGCTTCTGATACCCTTCTGTGACGACACGTTGTTCAGGCTCTACGCCACTAGTGATGGCCACGCGGTTGCCTGTGGTAGCACCGATAGTCACCGTAGTACGATGAGCCGTATTGTCATTGCCCACCGTCCACACAAACAGACTGCCGTCAGCCCGTCTTTGCACAGCCGTCATGGGAAGTGTTGTTTCTACAATCTGTGATGTCGCAGCAAAGGAAACCGAAGCTACCATGCCTGGCAACAGTTGGCGCCCACTATTCTGTACGTGAATGCGCAGATCGTAGGTATGCGTCATGGCATCGGCTACCACGCCTTTCTCTATGCGTCCTCCGGCAACCTCCACGCCTACCGCCTCTACCTTGATGGTGGAAGGCGT
Source organism: uncultured Prevotella sp. (assembly GCA_905233825.1). GTDB lineage: Bacteria > Bacteroidota > Bacteroidia > Bacteroidales > Bacteroidaceae > Prevotella. Next base: position 26,576 of record CAJOFE010000024.1, read on the forward strand.
GTGCTCGCTGATGTTTCTCATGTCGCTCTCAGGCACACTCACCTTCACTTTCACTTCTGAGATATTGAGGATGGTGACCACAGCCTGTGAGGGCATCGCCGTCTCGCCGGCTCCCACCATCTTCCTTCCGATGATACCACTCACAGGAGCCGTTAGACGACAGTCGGCCAGATTCTTCTTGGCGACAGCCAGCGACGAGCGGGCCTGTGCCACCTTACTCTGAATCTCCACCCACTGCACTTCGGGCAACGAGCCGGCATCGTGCAGCATGCTATAACGCTGCAATGCATCTTCGGCTTGTGCCATTTGGGCTTCGGCCGCCTGCACCATGTTACGGGCCTGTGTATCGTCCATCTCGGCTATCAGCTGACCACGAGCGACAGCCTGTCCCTCGCTCACCAGCACCCGCTTCACCACACCCATACTGGTAAAGCTCACAGCTGTGGCCTCACGTTCCTCCACCGTGCCTACATAGGTGGTGAAAGATAAATGATTTGGAGCTAGTAGTGATACCTTCACTCTTACTGGGGGCTTCTCCCCATTCTCTTTCCTTTCACCACATCCAACAGCCAATAGCCAACAGCCAATAGCTAAGATTATTATCTTTTTCATCACTTATTTATTTGATTTTGGGTGCAAAAGTAATACAAATGCAGTAAAATATCATGTTCTTTTTCACTTATTTCTCTCTCCAATTGGATTCAATAATCCTAAAGGAACATAAATTCTGTAAAATGCAACATCGTTTTTACGCAGAATTGATTAATTTTGTAGCATGAAACGCCAAGAAGAGATTACATTTCAGACATTATCTGTCAATGAGGACATACAAATTGGTTATTCTGATGATGACATCCTTATTGTTGACAGTATTCAGCAGTTTACAGAGGTCAATAGTGCCCACGTGGCCATGAACGCTGTTGTTATCTGTACCAGTGGCAAAGTGCAAGCGCAGATGAACGGTAATCAGATGGAACTGCACAAGAATCAGGTGGCTGTCATTCCACAGAACGTCATGATAACCGAAGTGATGGTCAGTCCCGACTTCAACCTCAAAGCCATGTTCCTTACTAACCGTATTCTACAGAGTTTTCTTCATGAAAAGATAAGCGTGTGGAACGACATGATGTACATCCAACGTCAGCACATCCTTACGATGGAAGAAGACGAAATTCTTTTTTACACTCATTTCTACGATATGCTCTGCTTGGTCATTGAGCGGGGCAAAGGGAGTCCCTTCCAAACCGACATCATACAGTCGTTGCTTCGTGCTGCTATTCTTGGTCTCTGCAGTGCTATGAAACAGTTTGGGAAAAGCCCCAATATGATGCCTGCTCCCTCTTCTCTTTATCACTTTCAGCGTTTCCTCGACTTGCTCCACGACACCGAGGTGAAATTTAAATCTGTGGAGTCATACGCCAGCGAACTTTGTATTTCACCCAAATATCTCACACCCATCTGCAAGAAGTACTCAGGTAAGACAGCTAACCAGTGGATTCGCGAACAAGTGTTGGAAGATATTCGCTACTACCTGAAGCAAACCGACCTCAGTATCAAGCAAGTGTGCGACCGCCTGGGCTTTCCCAACCCCTCGTTCTTTGGCAAGTATGTCAAGGATCACTTTGGCATGACGCCTATGCAGTTCAGAAACCAATCATAAAAAACGTATCTTAGGGTGTTGACCTATGGTTGAAGGTGCTTTCATTCTTGCGTCCTTACAGTTGTAAGCGGTAAACCGAGCGCAGAAATGCAAAAAAACAAGCTTTTCTTTGGCATTTCACTCATTTATTTGTACCTTTGCGCCCTCAAATTGTACATCGTACATCGTTAAATTGTAAATGACAAGGATGCAAGACATCAGAAACATTGCTATCATAGCACACGTAGATCACGGAAAGACGACACTTGTAGATAAGATGATGCTGGCCGGAAACCTGTTCCGTGAGGGACAGAACCTGTCGAGCCAGGTACTCGATGCTAACGACTTGGAGCGCGAGCGAGGCATTACCATCCTTTCCAAGAATGTCTCTATCAACTGGAAGGGAACCAAAATCAATATCATCGATACCCCGGGACACTCAGACTTCGGTGGCGAGGTGGAGCGCGTGCTCAACATGGCCGATGGTTGCCTGCTACTCGTCGATGCCTTTGAGGGTCCCATGCCCCAGACGCGCTTCGTGCTGCAGAAGGCCCTGCAGATAGGCCTGAAACCCATCGTCGTGGTAAACAAGGTCGATAAACCCAACTGCCGTCCCGAAGAGGTCTATGAGATGGTATTTGATCTGATGTTCTCACTCAATGCTACGGAAGACCAGCTTGACTTCCCCGTTGTCTATGGCTCGGCCAAGAACGGATGGATGGGCGAGGACTACAACAAGCCCACTGGTGACATTACCTATCTCCTCGACAAGATTGTAGAGGTTATCCCTGCTCCGGCACAATTAGAGGGCACACCCCAGATGCTCATCACCAGCCTTGACTATTCGAGCTACACAGGCCGCATTGCCGTGGGCCGTGTACATCGCGGCACACTGAAAGACGGCATGCAGATCACCATTGCCCATCGCGACGGCTCGATGGAGAAGACGAAAATAAAGGAGCTGCATACTTTCGACGGCATGGGTCACCATCGTACCGAGCAGGTTGATTGTGGCGACATCTGCGCCGTCATCGGACTGGAGAAGTTCGAGATTGGCGACACCATCTGCGACCTCGAAAACCCCGAGCCGCTGCCTCCCATCGCCATCGATGAGCCTACCATGTCAATGCTCTTCACCATTAACGACTCACCTTTCTTCGGCAAGGAGGGCAAGTTCGTTACCAGTCGTCACATTGCCGACCGTCTGGAGCGCGAGTTAGAGAAGAACCTCGCCCTGCGTGTGGAGCCTTTCGAGGATTCTACTGACAAGTGGGTGGTCTCTGGGCGCGGTGTACTGCACCTCTCCGTACTCATCGAGACTATGCGTCGTGAAGGCTATGAGCTGCAGGTGGGACAGCCACAGGTGATATACAAAGAGATTGACGGTAAGAAGTGCGAGCCTATCGAAGAGCTCACCATCAACGTGCCCGATGAGTTTGCATCGAAGATGATTGACATGGTGACACGCCGCAAGGGCGAGATGACCAGTATGGAGAGCCAGGGAGAGCGCACTAACATCGAGTTCGATATTCCCTCGCGAGGCATCATCGGCCTGCGCACCAATGTACTCACTGCCAGCCAGGGCGAGGCCATCATGGCCCACCGCTTTAAGGAGTACCAGCCCTACAAGGGCGAGATAGAGCGCCGTGTCAATGGCTCGATGATAGCCCTCGAGACAGGCACTGCCTACGCCTACGCCATCGACAAGCTGCAGGATCGCGGCAAGTTCTTTATCGACCCGGGTGACGAGGTATATATAGGGCAGGTTGTTGGTGAGCATGTCCACGACAACGATCTTGTCATCAACGTCTGCAAGGCCAAGCAGCTCACCAATGTGCGAGCCTCGGGCAGCGACGAGAAGGCTCGTGTCATCCCCAAGGTCATCATGAGTCTCGAAGAGTGCCTCGAATACATCAAGGAAGACGAGCTTGTAGAGGTTACCCCTAAGTCCATGCGTATGCGTAAGGCCATCCTCGACCACGACCAACGGAAGAAGGTTCTTGTCGGAGCCAAGCGGTAAATCAGGTGGTGAGAATATCCTTGCCTCTCTTCTATTGGTTTAAGAAAATGTCTTCAATAGGCATATACTAATCCGTACTTCTCATGCAGTAAACGAAGTGATCCGTCAGACTTCATCTGGCGGATTATTTCGTTTACCATCCGAAGCAAGTCCTCTTGCCCCTTGCGCATCAGCACGCCAATCTCTCCATGATTGAAGGGAGCATCCAGCAGCGGTGCTGCCAGTCGAGTATCTGTCTGCACATAGTAGGGAGCTTCCGTAATCTCAGTAATCATTACATCGGCCTCTCCCTCGGCAATGAGCGTTGGAATTTCCTCGTTTTTCTGGTGGACGATGATAGTAGCATGAGTGAGGTTCTCGTTGGCGAACTTCTCGTTCAGTCCGCCGGGATTTACCATGACGCGCACTTCTGGCTTGTCGATGTCGGCCAACGACTGATAGCGGTCAGCCTCTGATGCACGGCAAAGGATTGTCTTGCCGTTTGCCAGATAGCCGTCGCTCATGAGCATTGTTTCACATCGGGCATCGGTGATGGTGATTCCCCCGATGGCGAGGTCGAACATCTGTGGCTCTACCAATACGTCTGCTGTCAGCGTGGGCCATGAGGTTGGCACAAATTGTATGGCTACTCCTAAGTGTTCCGCTATCTTCTCTGCCATTTCGATGCCGAAGCCCCAGTACTCGCCAGTCTCTGGTTCACAGAAGGACAGTGGCCGATAGTCGCCTGTTGTTCCCACCTGCAACGTTCCACGTTCCAGAATGCGGGTGATGGTGGGCTGGTTCACCACCTCCGCCGCATTGTCTTCGTTGGCTGTACACGAGACGGTGGTAAGCGTCAGCCATCCTAACGTGACTATCCCGCAAAACGTAAGGATGGCGGCCAGAATCCATAGTTTATGCTGTTTCATCATCTTGTTAGTTTCTTATAAGCCTTACTTCGTAGATCTCGCCAATCTGCTTACGGGGCTTGGCAACGAACTTCACACGTACCTGCTGCTTGTCTTTCAGCAGTTCGGCAGGTACGGGATAGGTCTCGTACTTAAATTCAGAGATGCGGTACTTGCCCGTGTTGTTCACTTCCTTTACCAGCACGTCATCGACGAAAACATCGAACTCGTGGCTCTTCCACTCGCCCACCCCCCAGTATTTCAGTCGCAGGCTAAGGTCGGTTTGTCCGCCTGTCTGCATCAGATAGCTGAAATAGTGGCCGTCGCTGGCATCGCGCCAGAAGGTGTCGTTGGTATTCCCTACCTGCGAGCGGTCGGTTTCCATCTTATGATCTGTCTCCGGCTGCTGTTCGCCAGGCTGCACCTTATCGACGGTGCGCGCCTCCAGTGCCTGACGCTCCTGCTCCTCCTTGGCCAGGTCGTCAAGATAGCCCTTATAGCTCTGCTCCGATAGGGCGAGCCAGTACATCATATATCGTGAGTCGTGAATCTCGAAGAAGGGCTGGAGCTCTAACTGAAGATTGAAGATGGAAGATTGAAGATTATCTTGTGCGTTTTGGAGATACTTCAAATTTTCAATTTTCCATTTTCCATCTTCCATCTTAAACGTGAAGTGCAGGGGCTTGCCGGCAACGGGCTGTAATTGGTTGGCGATGTCCTCGATGTTATCATTGATAAGGATAGGTGCCTCGTTGATGGGCAGCTTCTTGCCGCTGGCGTATTGTCCGAAGCGACTGTCATCAGCCACAAGGTGAGCCAGGTCCTCCGTGCCCGTCTTCATGCCGAGCAGGATAGGGCCGTGCATCAGAGCGATGTACTGCGGCTCGTTGGGCAGGTACTTCACATAGTTATACATTGGGAAGGTAACCTCCACCACGTCGCCCTTCTTCCATTTGCGGGTGATGGGGACGTAGCTTGACGGACCAGAAGGAGTGGTAGTGACGGGGAAGGACTTGCCATTGATCCTCACCTCAAGACGTTGGGGCTTTACCCATCCCGGGTAACGGATATGCAGCGTGAACTCGCCCTTACCCTCAACGATGGATATGCGGCTGATCTCTTCATAGGGAAACTGGGTCTCCTGACGAATTACGACACCTTTCTCCACCCAGTTGAGCTCCGATGCCACGAAAAGGTTCACGAAGAGGTTGTCGTAGCGATGGGTGTAGATGAACTGTCCGTACTTCGAGTGGTTCTCCATCCCCGTGCCCACGCAGCACCACATGGCTTCGTTAGGCGCTGAGTAGTTGCGGTAGTGGCGCGGACGGGCGGGTGTGAAATAGACGTAGCCGCCGTGCTCGGGATGCTGCGAGGAGAGGATGTGGTTGAACAGCGCCAGTTCGTAGTAGTCGGCATAGCGGGCCTCGGGGTTGCGACGGTGCAGCGCCTCTGTCAGCTTCAGCATGTTGTTGGTGTTGCAGGTCTCAGGGCCGTCGATGTCGTTGATAAAGTCCATGCAGGCATCCTTGCTGGGGAAGTGCTCGCGACGGCTGTTGCCGCCGAAGGCCAGCGAGCGCTGGCTCGTCACCACGTCCCAAAAGAACTGGGCGGCCTCGTGGTAGGTCTCGTCGAAGCAGAGCTCGGAGATGCGCTGGAAGCCCACCACCTTTGGCACCTGCGTATTGGCGTGCATATTGTCGAGGTTATCGATGTGTTGCGACATCGGTGTCAGGAGGCGGCGATGCGAGAAACGTTTGGCGGCATCCAGATACTTCTTCGAGCTAACGTCCTTCGCCAGCGACATGCTGCAAGCATCGGCCAGCACCTCGTTCATGCCGCCGTGCTCGTTGCCGAGCATCTGTTCCATCTGTTCGTCGGAGAGGTCGGCCGTCAGGTCGATGACCCAGTCGCAATAGTCCATAAAGAGCTTCTCTGCCTGCTCATTGTGACAATACCACCAGGCATCGCGTAGGCCGGCATACATTTTGTGCAGGTTATAGAACGGTGCCCATGAGCCGAAATAGGTGCCGAAGTTGCCCTTCTTGAACGTGCTCCAGATGCGCTCGCTGTTGGGCATACCGCCAACATATCCCTTACCCCATTCGGGGTGGTTCTTGGCGTTGGCATCGGCACACTCCTGTAGTTCGCTGATCATATATTCCATGCGCCGTAGGCATTCCTCGTTGCCCGTCGCAGCATTCATGGCCATTGCCGATAGGTAGTGGCCGCCTACGTGACCGTCCAGTCCGTCCCAGTTGGGATAGGGCTTCGCCTTTGGTTCTAGGCCGGCTTCTTTACGATAGGGGGCGAGCAAGCGGTCGCAGTCATACTGCAACAGCGTCTTGACGTTCAGGTCGCGAGCCGTCTTCAGCGGACCGTCGAGCAGGGTGACATCGCCCAGCCAGAACTCATCGTAATAGGCTCCTGCATGATTTACTTTGTCACCAAGGTTCTCTTGTGCATTGGCCATCGTTCCGAAGGTCAGGAGCACGGAAAGGATAAGGATTCTGCTTGTCATTTTCATCATATTTGACTCATTTTGCATGCAAAGATAATGATTTCTACTGAAAGGACACCGTGTTTTTGTAGAAATCTTCTAAAATTGATGGAAGTTTTTCCACAAGAAGCATGTAAGGAACTGACATGATAGTTAGCCGATCAGGCTTCTCGTTTCATAAGTTTCTCTTTTTGTGTATTTTGGCTTCACCATTTGATTTTCTCCATGCAAAAGTACGAAAAATCAAGAATTATTGATTACCTTTGCCATTGATTTTAATATGTTTTGTGAAATAAACATGTTTATGCCATTAAAAACGAAATAACAATAATAAAGATAACACCAACTATGAAAATGAAAAGAATTCTTATTTCTGTACTCGTCTTGCTGATGGCAGGATGGAGCAGTGCTTATGGTGAGGACGGCAGTCGCCTGTGGCTACGTCTCGACACAGTCAACACCACCGCCATGATAACGGGCGTAAAAGGAACGGCTATGACCGAGTTGCAAACCTACTGGCAGGGCGACCCTGTGGTGCTGAAAAGGCAGAAAGGCCTAACAAAGGATGGCTATACCATCAAAAGCCTGAATGGAAAGATTGTGATTACTGCTGCCAACGATGCGGGTCTGCTCTATGGTGCCTATCATCTGCTACGCCTGCAAGAGACGGGTGAGTCATGCGACATGCTTGACATCAAGGAGGAACCATTTTATGACCTGCGCATCCTGAACCACTGGGATAACCCCAACGGCACTGTCGAGCGCGGCTTTGCAGGCAGGAGCATTTTCCTCAATCCCGACCCGGAGCGCATGAAGAGGTATGCTCGCGCCAACGCTTCCATCGGCATCAACGGCACCGTGCTCAACAATGTGAATGCCAAGCCCGAGGCGCTATCGACCGAGAGCCTGCAGAAGGCAAAGAGCATCGCCGACCAGTTGCGCCCCTACGGTATCCGCGTCTATCTCTCCATTAACTTTGCCTCGCCCATTAAGGTTGGCGGACTGGCAACAGCCGATCCGCTCAACGCCGAAGTTGTCGGTTGGTGGAAGGAAAAGGTGAACGAGATATACAAACTTATTCCAGATTTTGGCGGCTTCCTTGTGAAAGCCAACTCCGAGGGTGAGCCCGGTCCACAAGACTTTGGACGCACACATGCCGATGGTGCCAACATGCTGGCCGACGTATTGCGACCGCACAAGGGCATCGTGATGTGGCGTGCCTTCGTCTATGCTCCCCAGAGTCCCGACCGCGCCAATCAGGCCTATTTGGAGTTCATGCCGCTCGATGGCCAGTTCCGTGATAATGTCATCATTCAGATCAAGAATGGCCCCGTCGATTTCCAGCCTCGTGAGCCATACAGTCCGCTGTTCACCGCCATGCAGAAGACGCCGATGATGGTAGAGTTCCAGATTACGCAGGAGTATCTCGGTGCTGCCAATCATCTGGTTTATCTTGCCCCCATGTGGCAGGAATTCTTCTCATTTGTGAAGCCCGCCAGCCTTAGGGCGATGGCCGGCGTGGCCAACATCGGTGACGACACCAATTGGTGCGGTCACCACTTCGCACAGGCTAATTGGTATGCCTTTGGCCGTCTGGCATGGAACCCCTCGTTGAAGACGGAAGAGATTGCCTACGAGTGGCTCAGGCAAACATTTGCACCCTTTTCAAATCCTGAAAGACCCACAATCACCACTTATCTAAGTAGTGCCCGCTATCCGGCAGTCTATGGGAACCCATGGGGCGTTCTGATTGACTTGATGATGTCCAGCCGCGAGGCCTGCGTGAACTACATGATGCCGCTGGGCCTCCACCATATCTTTGCCGGCAACCACCACTATGGTCCCGAGCCCTGGTACGCTCCGCGCGGTGTGAGAGCCGACTGGACACCTCCCTACTACCACAAGGCCGACAGCATAGGACTGGGCTTTGACCGTACACTCTCTGGTTCGGCCAACGTTAAACAGTATCCCGATGAGCTGTGCCGTCTCTACAACGATATCAACACTTGTCCCGAGAACCTGCTCACCTGGTTCCACCACGTGCCTTGGGACCACAAGATGAAGAGCGGCCGTACCTTCTGGGACGAACTCTGCCATAAGTACGACGATGGTGTACACGAAGCACGTCGTTTCCTCACCATCTGGGATGCCATGCAGCCCTATGTCGATGCTCAGCGCTTCGCCGAAGTGCAGCGCAAGCTTCGCATCCAAGCCCGCGATAGTGAGTGGTGGCGTGATGCCTGTCTGCTCTATTTCCAGACCTTCTCACATCGTCCCATCCCGCAGGACGTAGAACATCCTGTTCATAATCTCGACGAGATGATGAAGTTCCGCATCCCCATCAGTATGTACGAAAATCCCGAGAGCGGATATACCAAATAGCAGAATAATGAATAAGACCATTTACCTTGTTGGGAGCTGCTCGGATGGCTTGGAAACTGAAATATCGCTGTAAGCAGTGTGGATACGAAGCCGATGTCTATGAAGGGCGTGGCCTTTTCCGTCAAGAAATTGCGGCGATGTCGTGCCCTGATTGCAAAACGATTCAGAACATTGTAGTCGGTGGTATCATAGCCGACGTGGCTCCGTCTTATAGAAGCGAGGTTGGCCGTCTATGTCTGAACTGTGGTAGCGATAGCATCAGGATATGGGATAAGCACACATGTCCGAAATGTCAGGGGGGAATGGAAGAAACAGGAGAAAAAATTTTCTGGACATGATGAAGGAGATTCTCTTTATGCCAGTGTGGACCTTCCACCACCAAAAGGGGTAACCCTCATAAGGACCTCCTTCAGCTTTGCAAGAGTTTTTCCAATGAAGGAATGCTGATGCGGCCACGGTGCAGCGTCAGCAACCTTTCTTCTTGCAACTGATTGAGCATGTGGGAGATGTCGAGGCGGCTGTCACCAAGCTCGGCGGCAAGACGTGTCATGAGGATATGCAGTTCCTTGGGACCTGCCGGCCAAGTGCAACGATAGAGTAGGAAGCGTTGGAAACGTTGGCGCAGTGTCTGGGGCGCGCTGTGCCACTGATGGGCAGCTCGTCGCTGAGCCTGCGTGGAGAGAATGTTCAGCAGGTTGAGGCGGATAATGAGGAAGTCGTCGAGCAGGCGCAGCACTTCGTCTTTCGACAGGGTGATGAGGTGACAGGGACATGCGGTGCGCCAGGTACCAGAGTAGCGGGGACGGACACCGAAGAGAGCTTCGGGCTGCACCATCCAGGGGGCGACAAGCTGCTCGCTGAGTTGATAGCCACCATCGTCGCTTTGGGTAGTGAGTTCCAGACTGCCGCTGATGAGGAAGAATAGCTGCTGGCAGGGAGTGCCCTCGCGGGCAATGATGGCATCGCCGTTATGCTTCATGAACCCGAATTTCGTATTGCCGGCCAATTGCAGCAGCTCGGTACGGCTGAGGCCTTGGAAGAGGGGGAAGCTAAGCAGGTGGTCGTAGAGTTTGAGGCTGGGCATTGATAGTGAATAGTGAAAAGTGAATAGTGCCAACAGCTAAAAGCTAATTGCTAATCGCAAGTTCCGGGGAGTGCCACACGGTCAGTTCACCCTGCTCGTCAGTATAGATGAGGTAGGCTTTCAGTTCGGGATGTGCGTTGAGTACTTCTTTGGAGTCCTTGAGTCCCAGTACCATGAAGGCTGTGGCATAAGCGTCGGCAGTGGCACAGTTTTCAGCAAAGACGGTGGCTGAGAGCAGTTCGTGCTGTACGGGGTAGCCTGTACGGGGATCAATGGTGTGGGCATACTTACGCCCTCCCTTATAGTAGAAATTGCGGTAGTTTCCACTAGTGGCCATTGCCGACTCATTCACCGAAAGGATGGTTTGCAGCTCGCCGTTAGTCTCCTCCTTTAAGTCTCCCTCCACAGGGCTTTCTGTAGGCTTGGTGATGCCGATATGCCAGGGCTCACCCTTCGCATTATGACCGTGGGTAACCACTTCACCGCCAATCTCCACCATGTAGTTCGTGACACCGTTCTCTTCTAATGTGCGGGCGACTATGTCACAGCCATAACCCTTAGCAATGGCGCTGAAGTCCATCTGCGAGCGGATGAGCAGCAGACTATCTACTTGCTCCGGAGTAGGCATCTGTTCGTTCTTGAAGCCAAAGCCCCAGGCGTTGACTAACGGGGCGACGGTGATGTCGAAAGCACCGTCGGTGTCGTCGCTGACTTTCATGGCTAGGTCATATACTTCTTGGAACATGGGGCTGCGCTCGGGCTGCTCGCCTCGGTTGATGGCTGATACGGTGCTCTTTTCGTTGAACATAGAGAACTCCATATCGACTTTTGCCAGTGCCTGCTCCACTTCTTCTTGCAGGTCGCGGTCGCTCTGGTAGGTAATGTTGTAGATGGTGCCGAAAACGAATCCTTCATTGTGCAGGAAGCTTGTCTCTTCCGTACCTTTGTTGCGTTCTTGCAGCGCAATAAAGATGGTTCCTCCAACGAGTAGCAGGAGGAGCGGTATTTGCCAGTATAAGGATTTCTTTTTCATATATCGATAGTTAGGTTAAAGGTATAGCCCAGTCGTGTGCTCTCCTGAATGCCATAGCCGGGCACATACCAAGTCTTCTCTGTTATTCCGTCGTCGTGGGCCAGTCGCTTGCGATAGCGCACGCTCCATCCCAAGTGTAGCGGTCCGGCCACCTTGGCATCAATACCTAAAAGTACCTCAGCCCAGTGTTGGTAACAGGACTCGTCCTTCACACCGAAGCTTGTGTCCCATTGCCAGCAGGGGTCAGGGAAGGTCTGACGGTCTAAATCGATCTTGTAGTGGGTATAGGCATAGCGGATACCAGCGAAGATGCGGTTGCCCGTATGCTTTTCCTTCAGCAGGTTCACATCGCAACCGAGACGGAAGTAGGGCGCTTTGGTGTGATAGGTGATGCCTGTTACCTCGTCGTTTTCATGACTGGCTTTACCCAGTCCCAGCTCCAGGGTAGGGAAGTACTGGTCGTGCAGATTCACACGGAGGGCTCCTTCTAACTGTCCGTAGTCGCTCAGTTGCAACTGGGCTGCTCCTGCCAGGTCGAAGCTGACGGCCACACCTTGGAAAAAGGACACCGTGTCGCGCTCCCATTTCAGGAATCCCTGAGCTGCAGCACTTGCACTAATGAGCAGAGAAGTAAATATGCAGATGAGTCTTGCTTGGGTCATAATCTACACGTGGGTCTATGATCGTGATGCTGTCAATGCCGTTGCGGGTATAGCGGGTTCCTGTGAGTTGGTGGAAGAAGTGGGCCGAGCAATCAACGCTCTCGAAGTGGGGGATGTCGTCTTTCTTCAGCCACAGCGTGTCGAGGGTATAGTTTCCGTTAATATCGCCCTTGAAGAAGACCAGCATGTCCTCGGGGTGCGAATAGCTGATGGGGAGTGAGAAAGCCGACTGTCCGATGAGGCGGTTCAGCAACAGCGTGTCGGTGCCGTCGCTACGCTGCGTCCATACCCACAATGTGTCGTTCAATGTCGTCTCGTTGCCCTCGGCATCGCAGATGGCATAGTGCGTGCTCACCGTGTTCTGTACAGGGCAGTCGATACTTGAGCAGGCGCTCATGCCAAATGAAAGATGAAAGATGAAAAATGTGATTAGACCGTATGCAACCTGCATACCTTTCTTGGTCTGCCTCCTCTTGATTGCATTCCTATTGTCGTTACCAACATGTTGTCCATGTCCGTTGAAACATCTCATCATATCTTTCATCTTTCCTTTTTCATCTAAATTACTTCTTCCACTTGATAATCATTGCGGTTCTGTGACGAGCGGCTGATGAGGTCGCCCAGGAAACCGGTGAGGAAGAGTTGTGTGCCCAGTATCATCATCGTCAAGGCAATGTAGAAGAAGGGCGAGTCCGTAATCCATATCTTACCCATCAACTTGCTGATGCTCAGGATGATGAAGGCCACGAAGCCGATGAAGAACATCAGCGAGCCCAAGAAACCGAACACGTGCATGGGCTTCTTACCGAAGGTGCTAAGGAACCACAGCGTGAGCAGGTCCAGATAGCCGTTCACAAAGCGGTTCCAACCCATGAACTTCGACGAGCCGTACTTACGGGCCTGATGATGCACCACCTTCTCGCCGATGCGGTCGAAGCCTGCATTCTTGGCCAAATAGGGGATGTAACGATGCATCTCGCCATACACCTCGATATTCTTTACCACATCGCGACGATAGGCCTTCAGGCCGCAGTTGAAGTCGTGCAGGTTCTTGATGCCGCTTACCCGTCGGGCCGTAGCATTGAAGAGTTTTGTGGGTAGTGTTTTAGACAGCGGGTCGTGGCGTTTCTTCTTATAGCCCGACACGAGGTCGTACTTCTCTTCCTTGATCATGCGGAAGAGTTCGGGAATCTCGTCGGGTGAGTCCTGCAGGTCAGCATCCATTGTGATAACCACGTCGCCCTGCGCTTCGGCAAAGCCGCAGTACAGGGCAGGACTCTTGCCATAGTTGCGACGGAACTTGATGCCCTTCACCTGTGGCGACTGCGCGTGTAGTTCCTCGATGATGTCCCACGAACGGTCCGTACTGCCGTCGCTAATGAAGATCACCTCATACGTAAACCCGTGTTTTTTCATCACCCGCTCTATCCATTGGAACAGCTCGGCGATGGATTCTTCTTCATTATACAGAGGTATTACTACTGATATATCCATCTATTATTGTACTATCTACTATCTACAATTAATTACTCACTTTATCTGCTGCACCCGGTCGCGCTTGCACAAGGCAGCGATGGGCAGCCCCACGATGCAGCCTATCATCAGGTTCGACGTCAGAATATTCAGCACCAGGTCTATGGGGCGCATCGTGCTCAGCATCGTCGTCAGCTCGCTCACTTGTCCGTCCATACCCATCCGCTTCATCGCCTCCATCGTGCTGGGGTCGTTGAGCATCGTGGTGATGGCACTCACGAAGAAGCCCTTGTCCATCCAGTTGAAATAGACGAACTGCGCAATGGCAAAGAGCAGACTGGCATAGAAGAACAGGAACACCACATAGGCCCATCCGCGGCGGAAAGACACGCAGCCTCCCAGTCCCTCATCGCGGAAGCGGCGCAGCAGGCGCGCCACGAAAAACGGCGTCACCAAAGCCAGCACCATACCTACCATATCCAGCCCGGGCTCCCTGAGTCCGGCCACATAAAAGGCGAAGCTGGCTATCCACAGCGCAAAGAGCTTCAATCCGTCGTAGCGGGCAAAGGCCCGCAACTGTATATATTCGATTGCAGTCATAAATCGGTGCAAAATTACGCATTTTCTGCCACAATACACTCGCTTACCTATAAAAATAAGTTAAAAACACGATAATTCTTCATTCCTCATTCTTCATTTTTCATTTTATTGCGTACCTTTGCACCCGCTTTTACAAAAATGGGCAAGGTTCGTTGCCAGCGAATGCAGAAAGCTTGCTTTCTGCTGAGCGCAGCAGAAACTCGCTTTTTTTGAAAAGCAAAAATGGGCAAGTCCTGTACGGCCAGCTCCTGAGGAATCCTCCAGGACGGGAACGTAGCAAAGGCACTTGGTTGTAGCGGCGCGATGCAGACCGCTTGCCCACCCGCCTCTTTAGCTCAGTTGGCCAGAGCACGTGATTTGTAATCTCGGGGTCGTTGGTTCGATGCTTCGCTATTTTTATAGGTGTGTACAGAAATTTAGGAAACGGTCTTGATGCTCTTGCCTTTTTGATCATTATTTTCACAAAAATGATGTGTGCAAAAACATATATTTTGCACACATCATTGATGATCAGATTGCTACGCTTAAAAAGCGTATTTTAATACTCATCCTCGTTGAATAGGAAATCCTCTTTGGTGGGATAGTCAGGCCAGATGTCTTCAATGCTGTCATAGACATCGCCCTCGTCTTCTATCTCCTGAAGGTTTTCCAGCACCTCAAGCGGTGCCCCCGAACGGATGGCATAATCTATCAATTCTTCCTTGGTGGCGGGCCAGGGAGCGTCTTCTAGTTTCGATGCTAATTCAAGTGTCCAATACATAGTTTCTTAGTGTTATTAAAGTTTTTGTCATTTTTAGGCCGCAAAAGTAATAATAAATTTTCTATTTACAAGCATTTTGCCATATTATTTCTTGCTGCCCAGCGTTAAAATTTATTATTTTTGCCAAAACGAACAGGTAATCGCTCAGCCTATTGACATATTTGATAATATCTTCCCCTACCTGAGCCTTCTCGGCAAGGGCATCTATGCATCGTTCTGCACGACGACAGACGGTGCGACAGACATGACACTGGGCAGCAGTGACCGTACCTCCTGGCAACACGAATCCTTGCGGTTCGGGCAATGTGGCATTGATGTCGTCAATGCGCTGCTCCAAGAAAGCCGTCTCGCCTTCCGGTAGTCTTGCTGAAGCATAAAGCGGAGTCTGACTTTGGTCAGTAGCCAGATGGGTACCCACATTAAAAAGGTTGTTCTGTATGCGCAGCAATATTGGCCGTTCAGCATCTTCTGGCGATAACAGGGCCACGAGCAGTCCTAAGTGAGAACTCAACTCGTCGATGGTGCCGTAGGCTTCCAATCGCACGTCTGTTTTGCTGATGCGTACGCCACCCACAAGGTCTGTCATTCCCTTGTCGCCACGCCGTGTATAGACTGTTGTGATCTTCATATTTTGATTTTAGATGTTAAGACTATAGACTATAGATTTTAGATAAGGTTT
The DNA here is from genome assembly GCA_905233825.1 of uncultured Prevotella sp. Classification (GTDB taxonomy): domain Bacteria; phylum Bacteroidota; class Bacteroidia; order Bacteroidales; family Bacteroidaceae; genus Prevotella. Next base: position 42,292 of record CAJOFE010000024.1, read on the forward strand.
AAAAGTTCACGATATAATGTTGACGGGCGCGCTGTGGGTCGAAGAGGACGATACCACAGTAGTACAGGTCGAAGGTGACTGTAACTATGTCCATAGCAAGGATTTCTTCCCAAACCTTTGCATGCTGGCCGATGCCATCTACTACCAGTAACGTATGATTATCGCAAGTCTGACAGATTGTTTGGAGGTCGGCATTGGCGGGAGCGATGATGAGGTGAGAGGTGAGAGGTGAGAGGTGAGTGGTGAGCGTTGCCTTCTGGCAACCTGCCTTCAGATATTCCTCATAGCCAAGGAGGTCAACCACGTTGTCAGGTTGTAAATCGTTGGCCAGACGGAAGAAAAGCCTTCCCTTCTTCTTTCGGAGCCACCCGTCGTGCCTTCCCAGTGCTGCATAGGCATAGTATGGCCAGCGCTCATTGATGACATAGCGCACAAAGCGATAGTCGGAGGGCGACTGAATGCCGAATCCCCGACAATGGCTGATACGTCTTAGCCACACGAACGCTTGTTGCAGGCGGTTCACAGTTACTTTTCCTATTTAATAATCCATTCAAAGAGTCCGGCAGAGTCATCGTCGGGCAATGTCACCTCTAAGCGCACGGCCTTGGTCTTCACAGGCTTGAAGTTCACCGTATTGGCTATGCCGGGATGGGTGGGGTAGCCATCAGGCTGTTCCACAGGCAACCACTGCCCACTACCTGTCAAGTAGAGGATGCTCCACGCCTTAGGCACATCACAGCCTCCCCACGGTTTGTCGTAGAACCAATAGACAGTTGAGGTGCTCACTTCGGCTTCCTGTGGGAAGGTATAGCATATCCATTCCGTAGATGCTTTCTTAGGCCACCAATGCGTATAAGGCATTGAACGATCGCTCTCTCCCTTCGGCACTAAACGGTCGTTCACGGCACTCAGCGCAGGCAAACTCATGGAGGCTGTCACCTTGCTTTCCGATGCCAGCGTAGCTGGCTGAGCAGGCGTTGTGGCGCTCAGGTCTTGGGGTAGCCACACACGCATCTTCCCACTGCCACGATGACACCAGGCATAATAGGGGATGAGGGTCAGCGTCTGATTCTTTGCCACAAGCTGTCCCTCCTTGTTGAAATCGAGTGTCTGCGCATCTGTCATCAGCGTGACGACAGGTGTACCAGCCACCTCGCCCTTACCCAGACGGAACAGAGGATTCTGATTGACAAGAACAGAGAATACATCGAATGAATTGTCGGGATGCTCGGCACAATAAACCAGCGGCCCACGTTCTATTGCCACCATTCCACGGTCGGCTTCCACCTTGTAGTTAGCACGCACAACACGTGCCTCCATATCGAAATGCAGCTGTACCCTGTCGCCCTTCTTCCATTTGCGGCCGCTGATGGTGAGGTAGCCGTCGGGCGTTGTGGCTACGACGACGGCATTGCCGTTTACTGAACAGGTGGCGGCGAGGCGCTTGTTGTGAGTGTACTGGTAGAGGTCGGAGGGCACCGCCTGTCCTTTCAGCCAGCCGGGGATGCGAATCTTCATGTCAAACTGTCCGGCGCTGTTCTTCTCTATATTAATCGTGATGTCACCGTCCCAGGGATAATTGGTCTGCTGGCTCAGCGTCACCTTCTTTCCATTGACGTTGAGTGTCGATGTGTTCGACAAGAAGAGGTTCACATAGACACTACTTACTCCTTCACCTCCTTCCTTCACCGCATAGACATATCCTGGCAACGAGGGAATGAAACGGCAGATGTTCGAGGGACAGCAGGCACAGCCAAACCAGGCCTGACGCTGGTGCTGTCCCATCGACTCCAATGGGTTGGGATAGAAGAAGCCATTACCCTCCAATGAGACACCACTGATCAGACCGTTGTAGAGCGTACGCTCCAGCACATCGTAGTATTTCGACTCGCCGTGCAACAGGAACAGGCGGTAGTTCACATAGACATTGCCAATGGCTGCACAGGTCTCGCAATAGGCACTCATATTGGGCAGTTCGTAGTTCTTGCCAAAAGCCTCGCCACTGGAAGTAGCACCAATGCCCCCCGTGATGTAGAGCTTCTTCGTCACGATGTTGTCCCAGATGGCATCAATGGCCTTGATATAGCTCTCGTCACCAGTCAGTGCAGCTACATCGGCCATGCCTGCATACATATAGGCAGCACGCACGGCATGTCCCACAGCCTCGTTCTGTTCCACCACAGGCTGATGGCTCTGGCTATAGGAATTCTTGATTTCCGTCTTTCCGCGATAGTCCAACAGGAACTTGGCAAAGTCCAGGTATTTCTTCTCACCAGTGGCCAGATAGAGGCGCGCCATAGCCATCTCTGCAATCTGATGTCCAGGCACCACACAGGCCTGACCAGGATTAGGACCTACTTCCCTGCAAGCAACATCGGCATAGCGGCAGGCAATGTCTAGGAACTTACGCTTACCAGTAGCCTGCCAATAGGCTACTGCCCCCTCAATCATGTGCCCCAGGTTATAAAGCTCGTGGCTCAGGTCCTCCTCTTTCACCCAACGACGATCACCTGCCCAGTGGTGAGGGTCTGCAGGGTTCTGCGTACGGGCAGTATAGAGATAGCCGTCAGGCTCCTGTGCCATACCGATGATGTCTATCACCGAGTCACAATAGGCTTCCAGTTTTTTATCGGGATAAGACTGGAGGATGTAGGCAGCGCCCTCAAGGGTCTTGTAAGGGTCGGTATCATCAAACGAATAGCCCACGCCATTCACCTTAAACACCTTCGAGGGGTCAGCCAGATGTGCAGCAGCATGCTCGAAGTTCTTGTAGCGCCCTTCGCTCTCACATTTCGAGAAAGCCAGAGGCACCGTGACCTTTCGGCTGGCTTCGAGGCGTTGGCCCCAAAACGTGCCAGGAACCACCTTTACATTGGTAAACGGCACAGGGCTGATAGGATAGCCCCCCGAAGGCTGTTTCCCCTTCTGCGCATGGCCTGTCAGCGTGATAGCAAGGGCCATGACCATCATATTAATCAGTCTCTTCATAGCAATGATTCTTGTCTTAGATTCTTTCCGACTGCAAACTTACACATTTTTTTTCAAATACAAAAGCTATTTTCTTGCTTTTTCTTTTGGAATATTGCAATTCTTAGCCTAAATTTGCAGCGAATAAACAAACTAAATAGAATTAACGATGATGAAAAAGGGATTTATTTTGACGATGATGCTGGCTATGGTAACCATAGTTATAGCAC